>NZ_LZDG02000035.1:0-100845 GCF_001672555.2 Pseudomonas sp. AU11447
GCGTAGTTCTGGTAGAGCTTCCACGSCGYGCGGYCGGCGGTGCAGCGCGGGCGCCGAGTGAACCGTACCTGGGGCGATGATGCGTTACCGGAGCGGCACAGTGCTGAGGATTTCACGCGCTGAGTTGCTTGACGTGACGCCAATCCTGCCGACAGATCGAAGGAATGGCCCGATCCCAGGTTTTCCGTCACTCCTCTGCAGTTGGATGGCGATCGCGGACGGAGTCCGCTCCTACAAAAACATCAGGCTACGTGGGAGCGGACTCCGTCCGCGATTGGCCAGCCAGCGACCTCGGTTCAAAGGTTCGCGAGCAAGCTCGCTCCTACAGGAACTCCATGCACCGCGCTCTGGCTCTGGCTCTGGCTCTGGCTCTGGCTTGATAAGTCTTCCAGAGAAACATTCGCACGCGCCGAGTGCCCCGTTCAGGAGGCCTCGTTGGATTGGAGTTTCAGGGGTTGAGCGGCATGGATGCCGCGAGAGCCGCGATGGGCCAGGGATGGCCCTTCGCGGCGTGCCCCTGAAACTTCGATTCAACGAGGGAATTTTTCGCCTAAGCGAAAAACCGGATGTCCGGGGCAAGACTTTTTGGTTCCTTTTGGGAGGGCGGCTATCCGACGTTTGACAAAAGGGACTCGCCCGAGGGGGCGAAACGCAAAATCCGCGCGCACGCCGAAGCCACGCAGGAAACAAAGGCACGAGGCAGACACATCGCGGACGGAGTCCGCTCCCACGAGTAAGCACCGTGCCAAGCGGTTCGCGAGCAAGCTCGCTCCTACAGGAGCCGAGCAAAGAAAAACCGGAGCTCCTTCCGAAGCTCCGGTTTTTTCGTTTCAGCGAGCGGTTACTTGCCCGCAGTCAGCGCACTGTAGCTGGTCATCAGATTCCGATAATCCGGAATGTGATTCGAGCACAGCGCCGCCAGCCCTTCGATATCGTTRCGCCAGTCGCGGTGCAGYTCACARGCCACGCCGAACCAGGTCATCAGCTGCGCRCCGGCCGCTTCCATCCGGCGCCAGGCSGCRTCRCGGGTCATCTCGTTGAAGGTGCCGGASGCATCCGCCACCACGAACACATCAAAGCCTTCRGCAAGGGCCGACAGCGCCGGGAACGCCACGCAGACCTCGGTCACCACGCCGGCGATGATCAGCTGCTTCTTGCCGGTGGCCTTCACCGCCTTGACGAAATCCTCGTTGTCCCAGGCGTTGATCTGGCCGGGGCGSGCRATGTACGGCGCGTCCGGGAACTGCGCTTTCAGCTCGGGAACCAGCGGGCCGTTGGGGCCGGTTTCGAAGCTGGTRGTGAGGATGGTCGGCAGGTTGAAGAACTTSGCCAGGTCGCCCAGCGCCAGCACGTTGTTCTTGAACTTGTCCGGATCGATGTCGCGGACCAGCGAGAGCAGACCGGCCTGGTGGTCGACCAGCAGKACGGCGGCGTTGTCTTTGTCCAGGCGGTTGTAGGTAGCGTTGGTCATGGTGAAATCCTCGATTTGCTTTCAGTGGGTGCCGGCGCTGCCGGAAAGGGTTTGGACTCGTTTTGCAGTGCGTCACTGCATGGAACAAAGATTAATTTCGACACCCTTGATGCACCAGACGGCAAAAATCAGATCTAGCGTTCCATTTTCGGAACGATAGCGACAGACCAACCCCCAACTCTACGGCTCCAGGCCTGAACTCCCAGGCAAATGCCGCCGACCACTCAAGGCACCGCCCCAGAGCCTTCCAGTTTCAAACCATCCAGAAACCCACCTACCGATGGTCACGCAGGCCTTTACAAGAAATACTGTATTTACATACAGTATTTTCCATCCACCCCGACCTGGAGGCCTCCCATGCACGCCGCAACCTACAACCAACTGTCCGCCCGCGTGAACGCCCTGCTGGCAGACCCGACCACCCTGAAGAACCTCGGCATCACCCTGCGCCGTGAACCCAGCGACGACTCCGCCGCCTGGAGCCAACTGGTCACCGATCTGCGCCAGGCGCCGAACCTCACTTTGCTGCCCCTGCAGGACGGCGCGATTCGCCTGGCGTGGCATAGCTGGCTGGATTGAGCCGCCAGCCCGACCCACTGCAAGATTTGTGAATTGCGTAGTAGCCGCATGCCATCTCCCCAGGCAGAATCCCGGGCAACAACCGGGATTTCAGGGACGAAACTCCATGGCACAGCCAATCATTCAGCGGCTTCATGCGCAGGCCGGTTCGCCCGGCGCAGCGAAGCGATGGCCCTGCATCCCCGCCGTTCCCCGCCACTCTCCTGAACTCCCCCAACGGCGCCCACTGCCGGCGCTGAACCCTGATCGATGAAGGAAGAACCTCGCCCTTGTGCGGGGCATTTTCGTTGGTGAATCCGACTTTGTTGCACCAGACGCGGCGCTGGATGAACGTCGCCATCCTCACACCTGTAGAACGGAGTCTGCCCCATGCACCTGCGTACCACCCTGCTTGCCCTCGGCCTGGCCCTGACCGGCAGCGCCCACGCCCTCGAACTGAATGAAGCGCAATCCCGCTACCAGGGCGCCGTCACCTGCATCGATCGCCTGTTCTATGACGGCGGCTACGACGAAGGCGACGCCCAGCGCATCGCACTGATCAATGAATTCCTCAGCCATAACAAACTCCCTGCGTACGACCAGGCCGCCTACGACCAGGCTCAGCAGAAAGGCACACAGATCGACACCACGGCCTTCATGGCAGGCTACGAACTCTGTAATGAAGTGGACTACGTGACGGCGCTGGGCAAGCGCCACGGGCGGGAGCTGCCGGAGGAGTGACAGCGCCATTCGCTCCGCCGTACAGGCCGGCGGGGCGAGGCCCAAAGGGCTCGCGCAAACACAGTCCTCGGGCCCAGCCCACATCTGAAGCGGAAAAGTCGTGGGGGTAAAGGATGGACCACAAACTCCCCGTCCCGGCAGAACTTACGGCGCCCCCATCCGCGCCGTATCGGCGATGGCGTTGCAGGTTTCCGGATTCAGGCAGTAGGTGATGTAGGTCACCTGCTTGTTACAGCCGCGCACACCGATGGTGTACTCGGTGCGCTCCATGGCCCGGCGCACACTGGTGACCTTGCTCGACAGCACGCTGCTGGTCACCGCCTCACAGTTCATCTCGAACTTCGCCCGCGACTCGGTGGCCTTGATCGCGGCCTGCTGGTTGGAGGCGAGGAACTCTTCGTTGCTCATGCAACCGGACAACGCGGCAACCGCAGCCAGCACCGGCAGGGATATCGGTAGACGGTTCATGGTGACGCTCTCCGTGTGGTTCCCCCGGATATGGTCAGCCTCTGGAGTCTAGATCGCCGCCAGCGGATCGGTAGGCAGGTCTCTGCACCACGCAGAATGGCCAATTCCGCGATGACGCGCACAAGAACGTCATAATTCTTGCTCCTACATAAAAATAGGAACATTCGTGTAAAGAATTCAGCATATAAAGGGGCCAACTGCGGCAATCGCTGAACACCTCTCGGCGTTGGAGAGCCGCACCGTGCCCAAGGACGGGGTCCCCATACCCACAGGCATGAAACGATGAAGCTGCGAAAAGAAATCGAAAAAGTGATTCGCGAAGCCAACGAAGACCGCGCCAGCGCCGCCCAGGCGATCTGCGCCATGCTCGAAGCCCGGCTGGGGCTATTCGAAAAGGGCTGGTTCGATGACGATCCGCTGATGCAACAGGCTATTCAGACCGTGCAACCCAACCGGCATCTGAAAGCCCTGGCTTGATGAAGAAAGCGGCCTCCGCACTATGGGAGGCCTCTTTTTTACTGCCGCACTCCTGCCTCGCAGACAGCCAGAAAGCCCTTTGCAGAGCCGCCGGGCTGACTCTTTGCACATTGCAGCGTTCCTTAAGACGATCTTAATACTGCCGGTGCATCGTCACACCACGGAAGCAACTGGCCCATGTTTCAGAGGCCAAGCGTTTTTTCCGCGCTCAACTACTCTTCTAGCTGGCTCGACTGTTCGTGCGGCGTCAGCCTGCGGCCCCCGGGACATCTTTGATCATTGATCAGAACGCAACCAAGGGGCTAACGAGGGAACCGTTGGCGATAACAGGTGCCCAAGTTTCTGTGTTCCGCGCACCTATGCGAAATGAACCGAAAGTAGCCCCGCTGACGGCGAGGCCATCCAATTCAATCCGGCGCTTAGGGATGACGATATGAAACTGCGTAAAGAAATCGAGAAAGCGATCCGTGAGTCCAATGGCGACCGAGCCATTGCTGCGCTGGCGATCTGTGCCCTGCTCGAGGACAAGATGAAGCTGGCGGAGAAGGGCTGGTTCGACGATGACCCTCTCCTGCTGAACGCTCTGAAGGACACCGATCAGATCCCGGCCCTGCTGCGTTCCGCCGCGTAACTTCTGCCTGGCCCCTGTTCCTGCAGGGGCCTGCTGCTTTCCCCGCACAGTTCTGCCGCCGACTCTGCCGAATCATTCTGCCCCCGCCCTACCTCCACCGGAAATTCCCTGGATACCCAACACACAGGGATAGTGATCGGCCATCCGCTGCGTTGCCGGTCTATCGGCGAACTGCTAAAAGTCGGTGTCGACATTTGCAAAACCGATACCGCCATGAGCGACAGTGACAAACCAAATACCCGTCTCTTCGACCTCGATCTGCTGCGCGCCATCGTCACGGTGGCCGATTGCGGCAGTTTCACCACGGCGGCGACGCGGCTGCATTCGACCCAGTCGACGGTGAGCCAGAAGATCCGCCGGCTGGAAGAGATGGCCGGGCATCGGCTGCTGGAGCGTGGCAACCGCGATGTGCTGCCCACCGATGCCGGCGATACGTTGCTGGGCTATGCGCGGCGGCTGCTGGCGTTGAATGACGAGATGGTCGAGGCGCTGTCCGGCGCGACCGTGGCGCTGACGGTGCGCATCGGCGTGCCGGATGACTTCGCCACCGGGCGAACGACCGAGCAGTTGGCGGCCTTCAACCGTGCCTATCCGCAGGTGAAGCTGGAAGTCACCAGCGGGCTGAGCCGCGACCTTTCCGCCAGCTACGACCGCGGCGAGCTGGACCTGGTGCTGCTCAAGCAACGGCAGAACGCCCGCGAGGCGGTGGCCTGCTGGCCGGAGAAGACGCGCTGGGTGGATAGCGCGAAGAACGCCTGCATCGAACTGGACCCGCTGCCCATCGTGACCTTCCCGCCGCGCGGGGTGTACCGCGACGAGATGATCGCCGCGCTGGAATCCATCGGCCGCCGCTGGCACATCAGCTTCACCAGTTCGAGCCTCTCCGGCATACAGTCGGCCATCGCCGATGGCATGGGCATCGGCCTGCTGCCGCAGCGCGCGGTGACGACGGAGCACGCGGTGCTGCCGAAGAATATCGGGCTACCCTCGGTGGACGTGTTCGAGGTGGCGATGCTGCACCGGCCGGCGGTGGACCCGATGGTGAAGGAGCTGGCGCGGGTGCTGTCGCGAGTGTTGGCACAGGATACGAAGGGCTGATCAGCATTCGAAAATCGAATACAGCGAATTCCAACATTTAATTTGTGCATGAACATACCACTGGATATCGTGGTCTCCAGCGACGGCCAGCGCACCGACAAGCGCGCCGCTCTGCACCCATTGCTCACCACGGCGCCGCACGCGCCGGGCAGCAAGACAACAATGAGGAGTCACCCCATGGCCAAATCCACTTATTACGCGCCGCACGGCGGGCACCCGGCACAGACCGAGCTGCTCACCGACCGCGCCATGTTCACCGAAGCCTACGCCGTGATCCCCAAGGGCGTGATGCGTGACATCGTCACCAGCCACCTGCCCTTCTGGGACAACATGCGCATGTGGGTCATCGCCCGCCCGCTGTCGGGCTTCGCCGAGACCTTCTCGCAGTACATCGTCGAGCTGGCGCCCCAGGGCGGCAGCGACAAGCCCGAGCAGGACGTCAACGCCGAGGCGGTGCTGTTCATCGTCGAAGGCGAGCTGAGCCTGACCCTGCAGGGCGAAGTGCACACCATGAAGCCGGGCGGCTATGCGTTCATTCCGCCGGGCGCCGACTACAAGGTGCGCAACACCAGCGGCCAGCACACTCGCTTCCACTGGATCCGCAAGCACTACCAGAAAGTCGACGGCGTACCGCTGCCCGAAGCCTTCGTCACCAACGAGCAGGACATCGAGCCGAAGGTGATGCCGGATACCGAAGGCCGCTGGAGCACCACCCGCTTCGTCGACATGGCCGACATGCGCCATGACATGCATGTGAACATCGTGAACTTCGAGCCGGGCGGCGTGATTCCGTTCGCCGAGACCCACGTGATGGAACACGGCCTGTACGTGCTGGAAGGCAAGGCGGTCTACCGCCTGAACCAGGACTGGGTCGAGGTGGAAGCCGGCGACTTCATGTGGCTGCGCGCCTTCTGCCCGCAGGCCTGCTACTCCGGTGGCCCCGGCCGCTTCCGCTACCTGCTGTACAAGGATGTGAACCGCCAGATGCGCCTGACCCTGAACCAGGCTCACTGACAGGCAGGTTCAGCGGGGAAGTCTTTGCGTACCCCGCGCATCACAGGAGAAACCGGCGCCCAGGCGCCGGTTTTTCTTTGGGCGATTCGGTCAGTGTCGTGACCGGGCTCGCATGGCAGGCGCCGCCCAGTCTGCTAAAACGTCTGGCTGAAGGACGTTTCGCAGTCGCCCAGGAGAAAACACATGGATGTCCGGTTCTTGCCGCAACCCGAATTCGACATCGTCCATTTCTATCGCGTCATGACCCTGCTGATTCTGCTGGCGATGGCCGCCTTTACGCTGATCAAGATGTTCGGCGGCGGCGTCAGCCTGTTCTCCTTCGTGCCCCTCTGCCTGTCACTGTTTGGTTGGCGCTTCACTATCGAGTGGCTGCGAGTCTCGCGCGCCAAACCGGCCTTCATCGACAAGGGCGAGCTGGTGCTGTGCGGCAAGCAAAGCCACCGGCAGATCGCGCTGGAAAGAATCAGCTCGGTACGCAGCCGCCACAGCCTGTTCATGGTGCGGCGCTATCGCTCCTGGTCGGAGCACCTGGGGTTCGTGGAATTCACCCTGAACGACGGCGAACGCGTGTCCACGCTCGCCGAAAGCAAGGTATTCGAACACCCGGCGGCATCAGGCACGCTGGCAGCGATCGAGGCGGCCATCCTGGAGGCCAAGGTGAAGCGCCAGGCCAGCGAGCCCGGCGCTGTCAGCGGCGGTCGATAAGGACTCAGGGCGAACCGAACATCGCCGTCCAGTAGATGCCCGCGTCGCTCTTCGGGTCCGCCGCGTAGGCCGCACCCAGTTCGCTGTACTGCGGGTTCATCAGGTTGGCGCAATGGCCGGGGCTGGCCAGCCAGCTGTCCACTACCTTCTGCGCGTTGCCCTGCCCGGCGGCAATGTTCTCGCCGATGCGCTGGCCAGCGTAGCCGTCCAGTTCCGCGCGGTCGCCCGGCGTGCTGCCGTCGCGGCCCTTGTGGTCGAAGTAGTTGTTGTTGGCCATGTCGCGGCTGTGGGCTTCGGCGGTGCCGCCCAAAGTGGCGTTCCAGCTCAGGGCGCCCGCCGGGCCAAAGGCCTGCCCGCCGCACTGGCGGCCTTTGCCGCGCGCGGCGTTGATCGCCTGCAGCAGCTGTTGCCCTTCCGCCTCCCAGGTGCCCAGCTTGGCCTGTACCAGCTGCCGGCCGAGCAGCACGCGCCAGTCATCGCCCTCGCGGACGATGCCGACATCGACGAACTGCGGGTCCAGCAGCACCTGACAGAAGCTCTCCTGCAGCGCCTTCATGGCGGCCGTCACATCGCGCGGGCCAGTGAGGCTGAGCATGCGCACGCTGCTCATCGGATAGCCGGCCTGGTTCAGTGCGGCCTTCCACTCACCCGCCGAGGCCGGTAGCGCCAGGCGCGAATCCGGCGACAGCGGCGGCAGCACCTGGGACGCCTGGCCGGCGCAGGACTGCACATCCCCGCGGTAGGCGTTGATGGCTTCGAGCAGCTGATCCTGATCGCTTGCGCTGGCGGAAGCGGCGGCGCACAGGCCGAGCGACAACAGCAGGCTGCGCAGAAGGAACGACTGGCTGGGCATGGACGGCTCCGATGATCGAAAAGGGCTCAATGATGCGTGATTTCTCGGCATTTGGCTGCGGCTGCCGCGTTCGAGTTCCGTTGGCGGAAAAACCCGGAAAAGGTTGCGGTGCGCCGCGCACGGAAAATTGCCAGGCGGCCTGACATGGGGCAAGGGGGCTTCGAACTGCCGTTGTATGCCGCCCGACATATCGGACAATTGAGGTACCTGAACATCGACCGAGCCATGCAGGAGGTACGCCGTGCTCAAACCGATTCGCGTCTTCTGCCTTACCTTCCTGCTGGCGGTACTCGCCTCGCTGCTGGCCGGCTGGCACATGCTGCAGATGAAGCAGGATGCCCTGGCCTACGCCCACGCCAGCGGCAAGAACACCCTGCTGCTGGTGGAGCGCGAGTTCCACCGCGACCTGGACGTGCACGCGCAGACGCTGCTGACGCTCTCCAACGTCATCACCGGCCCGGCGACGCCGGACCTTTCCCAGCAAGTTCTACAAGAACTGGTCGAAGGCCACGCCGCCGGCTCGATACACGCGGGCACCCTGGTGGTGACCGACGCCCACGGCCAATTGCTGGTGGACTTGAACCACGCCGGCGAGTCGAACCGCGACCTGTCCATGCGCGACTACTTCACGATGGCGCGTGACAACCCCGGCCGGTTGTTCCTCAGCCATCCCTTCATGCCGTCCTATCCACGCTCCTCCAGCAGTACCGCGCTGAGCCGCGCGGTGATCAGCAAGGACGGCCAGTTCGTCGGCGTGGTCGCCGCGATCAAGGAGCTGCAACACCTGGAATCCTTCGTGCGCGGCCTCGATCTGGGCAAGCACGGGGTGGTCTCGATCCGCCTGCTCGACGGCACGGTGCTCGCCCAATGGCCGCCGGAACTGCCGCGTTCGAGCGAGGAAGAAATCGGCACCTTCCGCGAGTTCGTCGACAGCGGCCGCAACGACTACTTCCTCCAGCAGGGCAGCAGCTCAGACGCCTACTGGCGCGGCTACCGGCGCATCGGTGACTACCCGGCGGTGGTCTCGGTGGAGCTGTGCCGTGAAGTGATCCTGAACACCTGGACCGCACGCACCTGGATCACCAGCGGACTGCTGGTGGCGATCAACGCCGCGACGCTGTTCTTCGCCTATCGCCTGACCCGGCACCTGCGGCGACGCGACGCCAAGGAAAGCCGCCTGCGCGCCGAGGCCGGCACCGACCCGCTGACCGGCCTGCACAACCGTCGCTGGTTCGACGAGAAAGCCGAGCGCGAATGGCAGCGCCGGCGCGCCGGCGACGGCCACCTTGCGGTACTGATGATGGATATCGACCAGTTCAAGGCCTACAACGACCACTACGGCCACCCGCGCGGCGACCTGGCGCTGATCAACGTGGCGCACCTGGTCGGCCAGGGCTGCCAGCGCGAGGACGATGGGGCGGCCCGCTACGGCGGCGAGGAGTTCGTGATGATCCTCCCCGGTTGCGACAGTGCGGCTGCCGCACGCGTGGCCGAGTCGATCCGCCGCTCGGTGGAGGAAACCGCGCTGCCGCACGAGAAGAGCACGCGCGGCATCGTGACAATCAGCGTCGGCGTGGCCAGCACCTCGGATATCGCGGCAGACAGCATCCAGGCGCTGATCGATGCGGCGGATGCCAACCTCTACAAGGCCAAGGAAGGTGGGCGCAACCGGGTGGTGGCCTGAGCGGCGGTCAGCGTGGCGCCATCACCTCGACTTCCTGGATGTGGAAATCGCGGCGCAGGTATTCCATGCGCCGCTCGTGGAACTCGCGCATGTGCGGCAGCGCGGTGTGAATGGCCAGGTGTTCGCGGCTCTGCCAGACCTCGAAGAAGGTGAACAGGGTCGGGTCGTTCACGTCGCGCAACATGTGGTACTGCACGCAGCCGTCTTCGGCGCGGCTGGGCGTGAGGTAGGCACGGAACAGGTCCTCGAAATCCTGGGATCTTTCGGGGCGGGTGTGGGCCTGGAGGATGAAGGCGTACATCGGATCGGCGTTCCTGGTGGGTGGATGGATTGCCTAATCCTGACGCAAATCAATCAACTCCATTTTTGAATCTCACGCACGGATCATTTGTCCGGAAGCGGGTTTTTCCATCCTGCCGCGCTCGATATTCTGCCGCCATCGACTTTCCATCCCCTTGCGGAGCCCACTCATGAAAAAGATTCTGCTGATCAATGGCGGCAAACAGTTCGCCCACTCTGACGGCCGCTACAACGCCACCCTGCACGAAGCCGCCATCGCCCACCTGGACCACGCCGGTTTCGACGTGAAGGAAACCTTCATCGACGGCGGCTACGACATCCAGGAAGAAGTGCAGAAAATGCTCTGGGCCGATGTCATCGTCTACCAGATGCCCGGCTGGTGGATGGGCGCGCCCTGGACGGTGAAACAGTACATCGACGAAGTCTTCACCGCCGGCCACGGCAGCCTCTACGCCAACGACGGCCGCACCCGTTCCGACGCTTCGCAGAAGTACGGCAGCGGTGGCCTGCTGCACGGCAAGCAGTACATGATTTCGGCCACCTGGAACGCACCGCAGCAAGCCTTCGATGACCCGACCGATTTCTTCGAGGGCAAGGGCGTGGATGCGGTGTACTTCCCCTTCCACAAGGCCAACCAGTTCCTGGGTATGAGCCCGCTGCCGACCTTCCTCTGCGTGGACGTGATGAAGCGCCCGAACATCGAAGGCGACGTGCAGCGCTACCAGCAGCACCTGAGCGAAGTGTTCGGCGCCTGAGGCGGGGATTTGCGCAGGAGCGGACTCCGTCCGCGATGTCTTCCCGGCTGCTCCGGCGATGGGCGGTTCGCGAGCAAGCTCGCTCCTACAAGGAACACTGGCAAAGTGTTCGGCGTCTGAGGCAGACACTTGCGTAGGAGCGGACTTCGTCCGCGATGACTCCCCGGCTGCTCCGGCGTCGGGCAGTTCGCGAGCAAGCTCGCTCCTACGAAGGGCAAGCCACCCGCCGCCTGGCATTGGGTTCAGGCCCGGAATCGGCTAGGCTTCGCTTTTTCCTACTGCCTGTTCAGGAGTTATCCCATGGCCCGTGCATCCGCCCGTCACATCCTGGTTTCCAGCGAAGACAAGTGCAACGAACTCAAGACCCAGATCGAGAACGGCGCGGATTTCGCCGCCGTCGCCCGCGACAACTCGACCTGCCCGTCCGGCCGCAGCGGCGGTGACCTGGGCAGCTTCCGCCCGGGCCAGATGGTTCGCGAATTCGACCAGGTCGTGTTCAGCGCCCCGCTGAACGTCGTCCAGGGTCCGGTGAAGACCCAGTTCGGCTACCACCTGGTGGAAGTGACCAGCCGCGAGGACTGATCCGCTTCGCCCGCGCCGCACCCGACTCAGGGAGCGGCGCGCCCCTTCCCTCCCCGCTTCACACCGGCCCGCCGCGGGCCACCAGCATCACCCCCAGCCCCACCAGAATCGAACCGCACACCCGCGGCATCACCCGCTGCCCGCGCCCCTGCCCCAGCGCGCCCAGCAGCAGCGAGGCGAACAGCACGGCAAGCACGTCGGCGGTGGAGAACACCAGGTTGACGATCATCCCCAGGATGAAGAACTGCAGGCCCACCGGCAGGCTAGCGGCCGGGTCGACGAACTGCGGCAGGAAGGTAAGGAAGAACAGCGCCGTCTTGGGATTGAGTATCTCCACGACCATGCTGTCGCGCAGCACCTTCGGCCGGGTTTCGATGCCCTCGCCATGCTCGGAGCGGCGGCGGCCGAAGATCATCGAGCCGCCGAGCCAGATCAGGTAGGCGGCCCCCGCCAGCTTCAGCGCAAGGTAGAGATTGGGCGCGTGGTGCAGCAACGCGGCGAGCCCGGCGCTGGCAGCGAAGATGTGTACATAGCAGCCCAGGTGGATACCCAGCGCGGCGTGCAGTCCGGCACGGCGACCGTGGGCGAGGGTCTGCGAGGTCATGTAGAGGATGGCCGGGCCGGGCATGCAGGCGAAGGCCAGCGTCGCCACGGCGAACGAGGCCCAATAGGCAGGCAGTGTCATGGAGTGATCCTTCCCTTGATCGGGTATCGGCCGACGCGCATCGACGTGGCGCCTGGTCCGTTTCGCAAGGTTAGGGAATGAGGCGGGGCCGGCACATACGGCAGTTGCCGTATTTTTCCCCGGCCTGCAGGACGCTAGTCTCTGCCGAACCCTCCACCGACAGGACGCGCAGCATGCGCATGCAGGCAAGGCACTGCTTCGACTCAGGCGCTGGGAATGCCCAGGCGCACCGCGTAGGCCGCGAGCTCGGCAGTGCTGTGCAGGTCGAGCTTGCGCATCAGGTTCTCGCGGTGCTTGCGCACGGTCAGCGGGCTGATGCTGAAGTGTTCGGCGATCTCCCGCGCGCTGCGGCCCTGGGCGGCCAGGGAGAGAATCTGCCGCTCGCGCCGGGTCAGCTCCACGGCCGAGAGCAGATCGGCATCGCCCTGCGGGCGCGCGGTCGGACTTTCCAGCTGGAAGCGCAGGGCGCGCGCCAGGTAGTGCTGGCCGCTGCGCAGGGCGACTATGGCTTCGAGCAGCTCGGCGGTGTCCTCGCCCTTGCTCAGGTAGCCGTGGACGCCGGCATCGAGCACCGAACGCACGGTCGCCAGTTCGGTGTTGGCGGTGAGCACCAGGATTCTCAGCCGGGGATGGCGCTGGCGCAGTTCATGGATGAACTGCAGCCGGTTGAGGCCGGGCATGTTCAGGTCGAGCAGGAGGAGGTCCGCACGTTGCTCCTCCAGCAAAGCCTGCAGGCGCAGGCCGTCCGCCGCCTCGCCGACGATGCGGATGTCGTCCAGGGTCGACAGCAGCAGGCGCAGGCCGTCCCGTACGATGCCGTGGTCATCGGCGATGAGCACCCGCAGTTCGCGCTTCCCTTCCATCACTCGTCTCCCTGAGGCACTACGGACATGCATAACAGCCTGCAACAGCGCGACCTGGTCGATCTCTTGTTCCGCCAGTCGTATGCCGTGCTCTTCGCCAACCTGGTGATCCCTCTGCCGGTGCTGTACATCTTCCGTAATGCCATGGCGCCGACGGCGATGGTCTTCTGGCTGGCCGTGCTCTACTCGCTCACGCTGGCGCGGATTGTCCTGGCACGTGCGTACTTCCGGCAAGCCCCTGCGCGCACGCTGGGCAAAAGTTGGCTGTGGAGCAATACGCTGCTGTCCTGGGCAAGCAGCCTGCTGTGGGGCTGGCTGGGCTGGGTCGGCTTCGTCCACGGCGACCCGCAGCTATTCGCCTTCACCTGCATCGTGCTCACCGGTCTGGTGTGCGGCGCGGTGCCGTCGCTGTCGGCCCATCCACCGGCCTATGTCGGCTCGCTGGTCGCGATGCTGCTGCCCGTGCTGGTGCTGTGCCTGAGCGTAGCCGACGAGCAGCACACCACTTACAGCTTCTTCATCCTGTGCCTGGCCGGCGTCAACCTGTACTACAGCCGGGTGACCTACCGCAGCCTGTGCGAAACCATCCGCCTGCGCCAGGAAAACTCCGACCTCGTGCAGGACCTGCGCGAACAGCGCGATCGCGCCCGCGCTGCCGACCAGGCCAAGTCGCGCTTCCTCGCCGCCGCCAGCCACGACCTGCGCCAGCCGATCCACGCCCTCGGGCTGTTCGTCGGCGCCCTCGCAGCCCTCGCCGAACGCGGCCCGGTCGACGCCCGCCAGGCCCGTGAAATCGCCGGGCGCCTGCGCGCCATGCTCGGCAACCTCGGCGGCCTGCTCAATGGCCTGCTGGACATCTCGCGCCTCGACGCCGGGGTGGTGCCGGTGGCACGCGAACCGATCTCGCTGCGCAAGCTGTTCAGCGACCTGCAGGGCGAGTTCGCCGGCACCGCCAGCGAGCGTAATCTTCGCTGGCGCGTGCGCGAGAGCCGATTGTGGGTGGACAGCGATCCCCTGCTGCTCAAGCGCGTACTCGACAACCTGCTCAGCAACGCCTTCCGCTACACCCGCAGCGGCAGCGTGCTGCTGGGTTGCCGCCGGCGCGGCCGGGAGCTGGAGATCCAGGTGATCGACACCGGCGTGGGTATCCATTCCAGCCAGCAGGAAGTCATCTTCGACGAGTTCGTCCAACTGCATAACGCCGAGCGCGATCGCAAGCAGGGCCTCGGCCTGGGCCTGGCCATCGTGCGCCACACTGCGCGCCTGCTCGGCCATCGCCTACTATTGCACTCCCTGCCCGGCCGCGGCTCGATGTTCAGCCTGCGCGTACCGCTGGCCGAGGCACCGCTGCAGATCGCCCCGCCGCCGGAGCCGAGCGAACGCGGCCCCGGCCTGGGCATCATGGTGGTAGAGGATCAGTACGACGTGCTGCACGCGCTGTGCAACCTGCTGGAGGTCTGGGGGCATCGCGTCTACCCCGGCACCAGTGCCCTGCTCGCCTGCCAGCGGCACATCGAGGCCAGCCATCTTGGCCACGCGCCGGTGGACCTGATCCTCACCGACTACCGCCTGGGCGAAGGCCAGACCGGCGCCGATGCCATCCGGCGCATCCGCAGCTACCTGTCGCGCCGGGTACCGGCGTTGATCGTCACCGGAGATACCTCGCCCGAGCGCCTCCGTGAAGCCGCTGCCAGCGGCAGCCAGCTGCTGCACAAGCCACTGGACACCGACCAGTTGCGCGCCGCGATCGACGTCAGCCAGGAGCATTCGATGACCGTCTGAAAACTGGCGCCAGCCCTTGCTACATGCGGGATGCGCCAAGTGATTCGGGGCTAAAGTCGCGGCGCGATCAGCCGATGCAATGGGTGAAACGAATCGGCAACAGCCTTCGTGCCTCACCACTAGAGAAAGCCCACGAATGTTCAACTCGCGTCTGAAGCAGGAACTGGCCGCCCTGCGTGAAGAACTCGCCTCCGTCGAAGAGATCCGCGCCAGCCTCGACGAGGAAATGCTCGTGCTGTTCCTCGACCCGCGGGGCCGCATCGAGTCGGTGAACGCCAACTTCGAGAAGGAAATGCTCCACCGCGGCGACCAGCTCAAGGGCCGCCCGCTGCTGGACCTGATCCCCGACCACGTGCGCGGGCTGGACTTCCACCTCAAGGTGAAGCACGCCATCGAGCGCGGCGAGCACCTGGCCGGAGTGATCCGCCTGCTGCGCGGCAACGGCGAGGAGGCCTGGCTGCGTTCGATCCTGCAGCCGGTGCACGACGCCGCCGGGGTGATCCAGCACTTCTCGATCTACGCCAGCGACCTCACCCGCACCATCGAGAACTCCCGCGAGCACGAGAACCTGATCGAGGCACTGCAGCGCTCTACCGCCGTGATCGAGTTCAACCTGCAGGGCGAGGTGCTCACCGCCAATAGCCGCTTCCTCAACGCCATGGGCTACAGCCTGGCGCAGATCCAGGGCAAGCATCACCGGATGTTCTGCGAACCCGCCGATTACAACTCCCCGCAATACGAGGCCTTCTGGGCCAAGCTGCGCCGCGGCGAGTTCGTCGCCGACCGCTTCAAGCGCGTCGACAGCCGTGGCCACGAAGTGTGGCTGGAGGCCTCCTACAACCCGATCATCGACGCCCACGACCGCCTCTACAAGGTGGTCAAGTTCGCCACCGTGATCACCGAACAGGTGCACCGCGAGCGGGCCGTGGCCGAGGCCGCAACCATCGCCTTCGACACCTCGCAGACCACCGACGACAGCGCCACCAAGGGTGCCTCCGTGGTGCAGCAGACCGTGGATGTGATGCGCGAACTGGCCCAGCGCATGCAGGAAGCCGCCGAGGGAATCGAGGCGCTGGACCGCCAGTCCCAGGCCATCGGCGCGCTGGTGCAGAGCATCCGCAGCATCGCCGACCAGACCAACCTGCTGGCGCTCAACGCCGCCATCGAAGCCGCCCGCGCGGGCGACCAGGGGCGCGGCTTCGCGGTGGTCGCCGACGAAGTGCGCCAGCTCGCCTCGCGCACCAGCGCCGCCACCGAGGAGATCACCCGCGTGGTGGAGCAGAACCAGCACCTGGCCGGCCAGGCCGTGGCCATGATCGACCGCGGCAAGCAGCAGGCCGAACTGGGCCTGGAGCTGTCAGGCCAGGCCGGCACGGTGATCATCGAGATCCAGGACAGCGCCCAGCGCGTGGTCAACGCCGTGGGCCAGTTCGCCAACCAGCTGTCGACCTGATGCGCTTGCCTGCGGCACGTCAACACGGCGTGCTGCAGCCTCCCCTAGTCTCCCGTCCGGCATTGCAGCTAGGCTCAATGCAGATGCGCCCCCTCGCCATCCAAGGACGACCCCATGAGCGACACTCCCCTCCCCGACGTCATCCAGTATCTGCGCCTGCTGCCCGAGCGCGGTGGCTCGGACATGTTCTTCAGCGTCGGCGCGCCACCGCACCTGAAGGCCGAAGGCCACAGCCAGCCGGCGGACGATCGCGTGCTGCAATCCGGTGAAGTGAAGACCCTGGCCTGGCAGCTGATGTCGCCGGCCCAGGCGCAGGATTTCGAGCGCGACCTGGAGATGAACCTGGCGCTGAGCGTGCCGGACGTCGGGCGTTTCCGCGCGAACATCTACTACCAGCGCGGCGAAGTGGCGATGGTGGTGCGCCTGATCAAGCAGGTGATTCCCGACGTGACCGCCCTGGGCCTGCCGTCGATCCTCGACAAGCTGGCGATGCAGGATCGCGGATTGCTGCTGGTGATCGGGGCGGCGGGCGCGGGCAAGTCGACGACCCTGGCGAGCATGCTGGACTTCCGTAATCGCCACCGCTCCGGCCACATCGTCTGCATCGAAGACCCCATCGAGTTCCTCCACACGCACAAGAAGTCGATCATCGACCAGCGCGAGGTCGGCCTGGACACCCACAGTTACGAGGACGCCCTGCGCAACGTGCTGCGCGAGGCGCCGGACGTGATCATGCTCGGCGAGATCCGCGACGCGGCCACCATGCAGCACGCACTGCACTATGCCGAAACCGGCCACCTGTGCGTTGCCACGCTGCACGGCACCAGTTGCCGCCACGCCATCGAGCGCATCACCCGCTTCTTCCCCGACGAGGCCCGCCCGCAGGTGCTGGCCGACCTGTCGCAGAACATCCTGGCCCTGGTCGGCCAGCGCCTGGTGCCCGGCACGCACCAGCGCCGCGCTGTGGCGGTGGAGTTGGTGCTGGGCACGCCGCACATCCGCGGCATCATCCAGCGCGACGAGCTGCCCGAACTCAAGGGCGCGGTGGAACGCGCGCTGGAGAGCGGCATGCAGAGCTTCGACCAGAGCCTCTACAAGCTCCTGGAGGAAGGCCGCGTGAGCGTGGCCGATGCGCTGAAGTTTGCCGATTCGCGCACCGACCTGGCGTTGAAGATCAAGCTGGAGCGCGGGATGGATGCCGACAGCGTGGGGACGGTGTTTGGTAGTTGAGCGAGTCTGGTCGGTATGTGCCGGTGTCGAGCCAAACGCGGGCGGGGTCCTACATTAAATCTCGTGCCAGGCCTGCCCTCTCCCCCGCCCTCTCCCCGAAGGGAGAGGGAGCCGACCGTGCCGGCTGACGCTTTGGTTTCAACCTGCACCGAACGGTCCCCTCTCCCTTCAGGGAGAGGGTTAGGGAGAGGGAAATCCCAGGCACGAATTGTCCGAGACAGACAGTCGCTCCTACAACTGCCCCTCCAGTAACAGGCCCAGATCCACGCTCTCCGCCATCGCCCGGTTCCCCGCATCGCCGGGGTGCAGGTGGTCGCCGCTGTCGTAAGCCGGCAGCAGGCGTTGCGGGTGGGCGGGGTCGCGCAGGTGCGCGTCCAGGTCCACCACCGCATCGAATTCCCCGCTATGGCGAATCCACTGGTTTACCCGCTGGCGCAGCGCTTCCTTGTTGGCCGCGTGGTAGTTCTCTATCGGTGAGCCGCTGAGGGCGCGCTCGAACGGCAGGATGGTCGCGCCGACAATACGCACACCGCGCACACGGGCCTGGGCAATGAGCTGCCGGTATCCGGCGACCAGGTCCTCGTACTGCACCAGCGGGTTATTCGGCGCGAAGGTACTGCCGGGCCAGGAGATATCGTTGATACCCAGCAACACGATCGCCGCCTGCACGCCCGGCTTGCCCAGTGCGTCGCGCTGGAAGCGCGCCAGGGCGCTCTGCCCCATGCCGTCGGAGAGCAGCCGCCCGCCGGAAATGCCGGCATTGATCACTCCCACGCCGCGCGCTGCCAGCCGCTGCGCCAGCAGGTCCGGCCAGCGCTGGTTGCCGTCCAGGCTGGCGCCACGGCCGTCGGTGATCGAGTCTCCCAGCACCGCCACCACCGACCGCGGCTCGGGGTTTTCCACCAGCACGTCGGCGAGGAACAGCCGCGCTTCCATCTTGCCGTCCACCGGCAGGAGCGTAGCGTCGAGTTGTTCGCCCGGTCCGCCATGGACGCGTTGCTTGCCGTCCCAATGGAAGGTTTCGATGGCAGTCGGCTGCGGCAGATAGATCGACACCGCCAGTTCGCCCAACGCCGGGACGGCGAGGTCCAGCGGATCGCTCAGCAGCTCGGCACCCGGTGCGATGTACGCCGTGGGCTGGCAGGCGAAAGTCAGCCGATGGCTGGGGCCGCCAAGCCGCCCGGCCGGTGCAGCCAGTGCCACGGCCGCCCCGCCGATCGCCACCGGCTGGCTGCCATAGGCGTTGGACAGCGCAATGCGCACACGCTGGCCGCCGAGGCTGACATTCACGGTCTGCCGCAGCGTCTGGTTACCGATCTGCATCGGTACGCCCAGCGGCAGCGGCACCTCCTTGCTCCAGGTGCGTTGCGGGCTGGCGCTCCAGGTGGCCTGCCAATGTCCTTCATCCGCCTGCGCCAGCGGCAGGACAAGGGCGATCAGGGCGGCGAGCAACAATCTGTTCATGGCATTCCTCGAAATCGGTGAAGGGGTTGGCCACAGGCTCTGCCATTCCCACTCACGGCGGTAGACGGCATATTTGCAGACCCGTCATTCGATAAACGAATAGGACATGGATACTCTCAAGGCGTTGCACTGTTTCGTTCGCGCCGTGGAGCTGGGCAGCCTTTCCGCCGTTGCCCGCGAGTCCGGCAGCAGCCAGCCGACGGTGAGCAAGACCATGGCGGCACTGGAGCGCCAGGTCGGTGCGCAGTTGCTGATCCGCAGCACCACCCGCGTACAGCCCACCGAGCAGGGCCGGCGCTTCTACGAGCATGCGCGGCAGACACTGGAAAGCTACGCCGAGGGCGTCAGCCAGGCCCGTGGCGAGACCGAACAGGTGCGCGGCCGCCTGCGGGTCAGCGCGCCGGTGAGCCTGGGCGTGCTGCGGCTTAACGCGCTGTTGCTGGAGTTCATGCAGCGGCACCCGGACGTGGAGGTGGAATTGCTGCTCAACGACCGCTTCGTCGACCTCACCGAAGAAGGCATCGACCTCGCCCTGCGCCTGGGCGGCGAACTGCCGGAGCAGCTGATCGCCCGTCCGCTGGCCCGCTCGCCACGCTATCTGGTCGCGGCGCCGGCCTGGATTTCACGCGTGCCAGTACTGAACAGTCCCGAAGACCTGCCGCCTGCCGATTACCTGCGCTTCGCCTGGCTGGATGCCGGGCAGAACCTGCTGCTGCGCCATGCCGATGGCCGAGAGCTGAGCCTCGCCACGCGCAGCCGCTACACGGCGAACAGCTCCCTGGCGATCCGCGAGAGCTACTGCCTGGGCGCCGGCTTCGGCCTGACGCCGGCCTGGCTGGTGGCCGACCTGCTGGCCGACGGCAGCCTGCAGCGCCTCCTTGCGGATTGGCACGGGCCTGCCCAGGAGGCCAGTCTGCTGTATCCTTCGCGCCGTTTTCTGCCGGCCCGGACCCGCGCGCTGATCGACTTCCTCATCGAGCGCCTGCCGCACCTGCCCGGCTTCGAAGCCCTGTGAGCGCCCTGCGCGGTTCCCCGTGCAGCGCAGCGACTATGCTTTTCGCCATTGAACCGAACCGGCGCGCCCGCCGGCCGGTCGAACCCTGACACTCGCCCCCGAGGGACTTGCATGGGCAAGCCACACACACCTTACCTGCTGGCCGCCCTGGCCCTGCCAGTGCTGCTGGCCGGCTGCTCCACGCCCGCCAGCAACCCTTGCGACGAGCCGCTGAGCGGCGAGGCCTGCCGCCAGGAACGCCTGCTCTACCAGAACGACATGCTGCAGGCGAAGCTGCTGATCGCCACCGGCGACCTGGCCAACTACGAGCTGGCCGAGGCCCTGCTGACGCGCTCCCTGGAGAAGGACGAGCGCGGCGAGGCGAGCTTCTACATGGCACTGCTGAAGATCAAGGAAGGCCCGCAAGTGGACGAAGTGCTGGCGCTGCTGGGCAAGGCCGCCGACGCCGGCCAACCATACGCGGTGGCGCTGCTGTACAAGATCTGGTCCGAGCCCTTCCTGGTCGAGCAGGCCGACCCGCAGAAGGCCCGGCAGTACCTGGAGGACTACGCCAACCTCGACGTCGCCAAGAGCGGCTACCCGTCCTTCGAGAAGGCCAGCGCGCTGGTCGATGCCCTGCTCAGCGAACCGCCCGCCGTCGCCGGCCAGCCTGCCCAGCCCTAACCCTCGTCCGGCGCCGGCTCGGCCTGGTCGAAGGTGCGTTCGCCTTCACCCTTGCCGTGAGGCAGGTGGTGCTCGATCACCGCATTCAGCTCTGCTCCCAGCAGCAGCACCGCCGACGAGATGTAGAAGTACAGCAGCAGCACGATGATCGCGCCGACGCTGCCGTACATGGCGTTGTAGTCGGCGAAGTTCTTCACGTAGTAGCCGAACCCCAGTGACGCCGATATCCACAGCACCACGGCGAGCACCGACCCGGGCGTGATGAAGCGGAACTTCTGCTGCACGTTGGGCGTGACGTAGTAGATGATCGCCACCGCCATCATCATCAGCAGCACGATCACCGGCCAGCGCAGGATGCTCCAGAGGATCACCACGAAGTCCTCCAGACCCACCTGGGCGGCAATCCAGCCCATCACCTGGGGCCCGAGGATCATCAGCGCGGCGATCAGCATCAGCATGGCCACCAGGCCGAAGGTGTAGAACAGCGACAGCGGGATGCGCTTCCACGCCGGGCGCGCTTCACGCACGTCGTAGGCGGCATTGAGCGCGATCATCAGCGAGCGCACCGCCGCCGAGGACGACCACAGCGCCACCACGATACCGATGGACAGCAGGCCGCCCTGGCGCTGCTGCAATTGGTCGATGACCGGGTTGACCTGGTCCAGCGCCTGGGCGGGCAGCACGTAGTTGGCCTGTTGGCGGAGGAAGTCGAAGAACTCGGGCAGGTGCAGGAAGCCCAGCAGCGCAATGAGGAACAGCAGGAAGGGAAACAGCGAGAACAGCCCCTGGTAAGCCAGCGCAGCGGCGTAGGTGGGCATCTCGTCTTCGAGGAACTCCTTCAGCGTCAGGCTGATCAGTTTCCAGGGCCCCAGACTGAGCCCGCGCATGTCCATGAATCGCATCCCGCACCGTCCTCCCGATGAGCGCTCCACCTGCCGGCAACTGCAGGGTGGACCTGCGCAACGCCGGCAAAGTTGCAAGAAATGCGCGACGCAGAGCGCCCGCCAGCACAGACCATAGCCGCTGGCGGGGCCGGGATGCCAGAGCGGAAAGGTTTCAGTCAGCCAGCCGATAGACCTTGGCGAAACGCTCTGCCTTCACCACGCCGTAGTCGCCGGGCGCGTACTGCATGACCCAGTCGCCCGCGGCGCCGGTGAGACGGTCGCCACCTGCCGAGCGCAGCAGGGTGAAGGGCTGGTCCATGCACCGGGCTAGCACCACGCTGGGACGGTTGCGGTAGGCACCGGGGTGCCCGTGCGTGAGCGCCGCATCGGCGGGCAGGTACTTCGGGTCGAAACGCTCGCGGGAAACGACCCAACTCTCCCCCGTCGCGCTGCTGATGATCGCGTCACCGATAGCGTAGCGGTTCGGCCCTTCGAGGCTCATCAACTCGCCCGGCGCGACGGCGAATTCGACGGTGACGGTTTCATCCTTCACCACGCGTTGCGCGGCGGGATCGGTGCGGAGGTCGAGCTGGGTGAGTTCGATCATGGCGGGACTGCAGACCTGCGGAAATGGTGGGGAACGACCGGTCGCAAGCCTACCTGCAAAAGAATCGTCCCGCGAGCGGCCAGCGGCTGGCGGTGCTCTACACTCACAGGCCATGAGCGTGCAGCCACTGCACACTCGATCGAACCCGGCCATACCCTGGCTGTCGCACCTACTGAGCCTGCACCTCCGCCCCCATCAGCCGTACAGGAATCTCCCATGCCGTTTGCCCGTCTCGCCCTGCCCTTGCTGTTGCTCACCAGCCTTGCCGTCCACGCCGATGACTCTGCCGACGAGGCGAAATTCCTCAAGGAATCGGCGGACTATTTCGACCAGGTGACCAAGGCCAACCTGCCGCGCCAGGTTGACAAGGTGACCACCCTCAACAGCGTGCAGCTCGACCCGGCGAAGAAGATGCTGTATTACCGCTACTCCATCTCCAACCTGCGCCTGGACGCCATGGACCTGGGCGCCCGCGCCAAGTTCGAGAACGGCCTGAAGAAGCAGCTTGAAGGCACTACCTGCGAACAGCCGGACCTGCTGCAGCGCTTCCGCGAACATCACCTGAGCGTCACCCACGAATACGCCGGCAGCGACGCCAAGCCGCTGGCCAGCATCACCATCGACCCGCAGACCCTGAGCTGCGCGAAGACCTGACGCTGCACCCAAGAGCCACCGATGAGCCGTGCCGACTACCACCAGCAACACGCCCAGCGCGCCGAGGCCGAAGCCCGGCGCCTGCTGGCCGAGCGCGACAACCTCGGCGCCCGCTGGCTGCCCTGGGTGGCCAGCGAGCTGTACCGCCTGAGCCCGGCGCCTTACGCCAACATGGTACGCCGCGAACTGGAACGCCTGACCGCCGGCTGAGCGGCCGTGCGCAGCGGGACTATGCTGAAGCTGTCAGCTCTCGGCCCGAGGGCGTCCCCTGGAGGACAGGCTCGTGAAAGGTCTCGACGCGAAGAAACAAGCGAAGAAGAAGCCGCTGAAAACCGCGCATGAAAAACGCATGGCCAAGCGGCAGAAGAAAACCGGCAAGTCGCTGCTGGGTACTCCGCAACAACCGTCCTGAGGGTAATCCCCTCGTCTTGCGGATGGCCTCGGTGAGGGGCTGTCCGCTCACCTCGCCTGGCCGTTGCTTTTCGTAGGAGCGGGCTCAGCCAACCGTTGAAATCAGCCGGTCAGACCAGCCCGGCGCGCAAGTTCAGCAGCATGCGCTCGCCCTGGGCGAGGATCAGCCCGCCCGCACGATAGCCGGCAGCACCAATGCACAGGAAGCGCTCCGCCTCGCCCGGCTCCACCTGCTCCACCGCGCGGCTGCCCGGATGCCAGATGACACTGCCGGCGCTGGTGTTCTTGTCGATGCGCAGGCGGCGCTGCCAGCCGGCATCTTCCAGCACCAGGGAACCGGTGTTGTAGAGCACCTGCTTGACCGCGCCACGCGGCGCCCAGGTATTGGGCAGGCCGCTGGCCTTGCCGTCCAGTTCCATGCCGTGGACCACCGAGCGACGCAGCGAACCCACGCGCCAGTAAGGCTGCAGGGCAAAGCTGAACAGGCAGTCGCTGTCATCCTCGTGGTAGCTGGAAAGTTCGATGTCCAGGTCCTGGCCCAGGCGCGCTTCCAGGCGTACGTGCCAGTCCTCGATATCCAGTTGCCAACTGACGACCGCCTTCTGGTCGTCGGCCCAGGCGTCGAGCATGCGCCACTCGCGCTGGCGCGCCCAGCCATGCTGGGGCCAGTCGGCCTCGGTGGGATGGCTGCCGAACCACGGCCAGCAGACCGGGATACCGCCGCGAATCGGTGCCGTGCTCAGGCTCGGCCACTGGCTGGAACACCACAGCAGCGGGCGTGCGCCGCGCGGCTGGAAGTGCAGCAGTTGCGCGCCCTGGCGGCTGAATACCGCCTGGCATTGCGGATGATCGATGAGCAGCAGGTCGCGACGCTGGAAGCGCACCCAGTCGAAGGGCCGCTTGGCCCGCATGGAATGAAAAAAACGCTGCAGCGGATGCTCGAGCATTGTCCGGATGTCCTGATCCAATCCCTGCCCGGACATTCCGGGGCGTGAAATTCTCTGTAGTTTCACTACATCTTACAGAAAAGGCCGCGATTCTAACCGCAAAGCCTAGTCACGCGCAGCGCTTGCGCCAATGAAAAACGGTTCCTCACCCGCTCCGGGTCTGCCCGCTTCTGGCCTCTGTAGGAGCGAGCTTGCTCGCGAACCGCCTGACACCGGAGCCCCGGGGTATTCGCGAGCAAGCTCGCTCCTGCAAAAAGCAGCACCGTAGGGCGCATAACCTGGAACAGGTTATCCGCCGGCCAGCGCGGCGGATAACGCTGGCGCGTTATGCGCCCTACGAAAGCTGACTGACGCCCTCCGGAGGCAGACAGAGAACCTGCTACCCAAAGCCGTCCACTCAGCTGGCAAAAAAAGGCCCGTCACAAGGACGGGCCAGGTTCGCACCAGGGAGCAATCAGAAGCTGGACTGGATCTTCAGGCCGGCCACCACGGCGTTGTTCACCTCGTCCACACCGCCCGGATGGCGGATGTACTGCAGGTTCGGGCGCACGGTGAGCCAATTGGTCACATGCACGCCGTAGTACAGCTCGGCGTTGTACTCGGTGTCCTGGATGGGCTGGTACAGCGGGTTGTCGTAGTCGTCGATGCCGTTGACCTGGTTCACCAGGCGCTGGCGATCCTGCACGTCGTCGTTGACGTGGATGCGCGCCACGCCGAAGCCGATGTCGTCCTTGGGACGCGCGTCGAACGGGCCTTTGTAGACGACACCGAGCTGCTGGTAGTTGTCGACGGTATTGGTGGCCTTGTCGTGCACGGTGAAGTTGGCGAACAGGCTCAGACCGCGAGAGGCGTCGCCGTTGTGCGCGGTGACCTGCTGCTGCGCCACCACCCACCAGCCGTGCTTACCGCTGTGGGTCTTGGCCGGCTCGCCGGTGAGCGCCTGCGGGTTGCCGTTGACGTCGTCGTACACGTCGTCGGCTTCGGCGGTGCTGTAGTAGTAGCCCAGGCGGTACTCACCCGGCAGTTGCGCGGCGCCGACTTTTGGCATCCACACCAGCTCCACCGGCAGGATGGTGCCCTTGGTGCCGCTGCCGTTGAGCTTGAAGCCGTTGCCGGTTTCCAGGTTCGACGGGTTCTGGTTGTAGGCGCCGACCTGCGCGTACCACTCATCGTTGAAGTTCCACTTCACACGGGCGGCCCACTGGCTGACCGGCCAGTTGTACCAGATGCCGCCCACCCAGTTGCCCACCTGCGAGCCGCAGAAGGCCAGGTTCTGGAAGTCGCAGGGGAAGCTGTTGAAGTCCTCGCCCTCGCCGAAGCGGCCGACCTTCACGTCCAGTGCGCCGTCGAAGTACTGCTGTTTGATCCACATCTGCGTCAGGCGCCAGGTCTGGCCCCGGCCCCAGACTTCCTGCACGGAGCTGAACTGCCCGGCGCGCGGGTCGCTGATGCGGTCGTTGGAGAGGTTGCGACCGCTGCGCTCGGTCACCGTCAGCTGGAACTCGGTGGCTTCCCAGCCGAGGATCTTCTGCAGGTCCAGGTGGGTGCCGAGGGCGAACTGGTCGGAGTAGCGTGCGGTGGTGTGCTGGTCGTAGCCGCCGCCCAGGTTGCTGGCGACCTCGCCGACGTAGTCGAGCTTGAAGTCGTAGCCCTTCTCCAGCAGCTCGGTGCGCTTGCCTCCCCAGTCGCCCAGGCCCCACTGGGACTCGGATGAAAAGGCGTCAGCGGCCTGGGCGTGGCCCGCGCAGGCGCCACCCAGGGCGATCACGCAGCCCAGGGTACGGGCGATTGGCCGGGTATTCTTGTTCTTGTGCATCTCCAGCATCCTCGTTGTCTTGGTTTCTAGCGTAGTTACAGGCAGTGGATTTCAAGCAGTGGTCGTACCGTTCAGGAATGCTTCTGTCGGGCCAGCGGCGTCACCTTGCTCGCGCCGTCGCCGCGCGGCTCAGCGCGCAGGCGCTCGCCGCTCTGCGCGTCGAACAGCAGCGCACGGGAAGGATCGAAGCGCAGTTGCAGGGACGAGCCCGGTTGCGGCGACTGGTCCGGCGCGAGGCGGCAGCAGACCTTGGCACCGTTGAGCGTGACGAAGACCAGGGTGTCCGGACCGGTGGGCTCGACGACTTCGACCTCGGCGCGCAGGTCGCTCGGCCCGTTGGCGCCATCGGTGGCCAACTGCACCTGTTCCGGGCGCACGCCGAGGATCAGCTCGCGCCCCTCGGCCAGCCCGGCGTCCAGTTGCAGCGGCAGCTCGCAGCGGTCCTGGCCGCTGTCCAGCAGGCCGACCAGGCGGCCGCCCTGCTGCTGCACCTTGAGCGGAATGAAGTTCATCGGCGGCGAGCCGATGAAGCTGGCAACGAACAGGTTCGCCGGGTCGTTGTAGATCTGCTGCGGCGTGCCGAACTGCTGGACGATGCCGTCCTTCATCACCGCCACCTTGTCGCCCAGGGTCATGGCCTCGATCTGGTCGTGGGTCACGTAGACCGTGGTGGTCTTCAGGCGCTGGTGCATCAGCTTGATCTCGGTGCGCATCTCCACGCGCAGCTTGGCGTCGAGGTTCGACAGCGGTTCGTCGAACAGGTAGATCTTCGGCCGCCGCGCCAGCGCCCGGCCCATGGCCACGCGCTGCTGCTGGCCGCCGGAGAGCTGCGAGGGCTTGCGCTCGAGCAGGTGCTCGATCTGCAGCAGCTTGGAGACCCGTGCCACTTCGGCGTCGATCTCGGCCCTGGGCAGCTTGCGGATCTTCAGGCCGAAGGCGATGTTCTCGCGCACGCTCATGGTCGGGTACAGCGCATAGGACTGGAACACCATGGCAATGTCGCGATCCTTCGGGCTCATCCCGCTGATGTCCTGGCCATCGACCAGGATCGCACCGCCGGTGACGTTCTCCAGCCCTGCGATGCAGTTCATCAGGGTGGATTTGCCGCAGCCGGAGGGGCCGACCAGGATCAGGAATTCGCCCGAGCCGATCGACAGGTTGATCGACTTCAGCGTGTCGGCCAGGCCGCCGCCGTAGGACTTGTGCAGGTTGCGCAGTTCGAGTGTGGACATCTTGGGCTTACCTCAACCTTTGACCGCGCCGGCAGTCAGCCCGCGCACGAAGTACTTGCCAGCCAGTACGTAGACCACCAGCGTGGGCAGCGCCGCGATCATCGCGGCGGCCATGTCGACGTTGTATTCCTTGACCCCGGTGCTGATGTTCACCAGGTTGTTCAGCGCCACGGTGATGGGCTGCGCGTCGCCGCTGGCGAACACCACACCGAACAGGAAGTCGTTCCAGATCTGGGTGAACTGCCAGATCAGGCAGACCATCACGATGGGCGTGGACATGGGCATCAGGATGCGCAGGAAGATGGTGAAGAAGCCGGCGCCGTCCAGCCGCGCGGCCTTCACCAGGGCATCGGGAATCGCCACGAAGTAATTGCGGAAGAACAGCGTGGTGAAGGCCAGCCCGTAGATGCAGTGGACCATCACCAGGCCGGTGGTGGTGTTGGCCAGCCCGAGCTTGCCGAGGGTGAAGGACATCGGCAGGAGGATCACCTGGAACGGCAGGAAGCAGCCGAACAGCAGCGCGCCGAAGAACAGCTGCGAGCCGCGGAAGCGCCACATCGACAGCACGTAGCCGTTCATGGCGCCGATGAAGGTGGAGATCAGCACGCCCGGCACGGTGATCTTCACCGAGTTCCAGAAGTAGTCGCCCACCGCGCTCCAGGCCTTCACCCAGCCGATCGCGGTGAACACGTCCGGCAGCGCCAGCAGGTTGCTGGTGCGGATGTCCTCGGGCGACTTGAAGCTGGTCAGCAGCATCACCAGCAGCGGGATCACATACAGCGCCACGGCGCCCCAGAGGGTCGCGTGCACCGCCAGGCGGGTCAGGCTGAACGACGGTTTCAGGGTCGAGTCATGCATGGCGCTTGCCCCGCAGTTCGGAGTACAGGTACGGCACGACGATGGCCAGCACGGCGCCCAGCATCAGCATCGCGCTGGCCGCGCCGAGGCCCATCTGGCCGCGGGTGAAGGTGTGGGCATACATGAACATCGCCGGCAGGTCGGAGGAGTAGCCGGGGCCACCGGCGGTCATCGCGGCGACCAGGTCGAAGCTCTTGATGGCGATGTGCGCGAGGATCATCAGCGCGCTGAAGAACACCGGGCGCAGGCTCGGCAGGACGATGCGCAGGTAGATGGTCGGCAGGCTTGCACCGTCCACCTGCGCGGCGCGCACAATGGCCGGGTCGACCCCGCGCAGGCCGGCGAGGAACAGCGCCATGACGAAGCCCGAGGCCTGCCAAACGGCGGCGATCACCAGGCAGTAGACGACCCGTTCCGGGTCCACCAGCCAGTCGAAGCGAAAGCCGGTCCAGCCCCAGTCGCGCAGCAGCTTGTCCAGGCCCAGGCCGGGATTGAGCAGCCACTTCCAGGCGGTGCCAGTGACGATCATCGACAGTGCCATGGGGTACAGGTACACGGTGCGGATGAAGCCTTCGCGGCGGATGCGCTGGTCCAGCAGCACGGCGAGGAAGACGCCGAGCACCAGGCAGGTGCCAATGAACAGGCCGCCGAACAACAGCAGGTTCTTGCTCGCCACCCACCAGCGGTCGTTGTCCCACAGGCCCAGGTACTGGCTCAGGCCCGCCCAGCTGTACGCCGGCATGAAGCGCGAATTGGTAAAGGACAGCAGCAGCGTCCAGCCGATGTAGCCGTACACGCAGACCAGCACCACGAGCATGCTCGGGGCCAGCACCAGCTTCGGCAGCCAGGCCTGCAGGCCGTCGAGCAGCGAAGCCCGAGGCGCGGCGGCGGGAGTGAAAGTCGGGGATCGGGTCGCCATCTGCTTTCTCGAGGATGAGTGAGCCCACCCGGGCTGCCGTGGCGGCCCGGAGTCGTTCTGGGGAATCAGGAAGCCGGCTCCGTCACGGAGCCGGCGAGCGCGTTACTGCGCGGCGGCCTGGATGGCGGCGCCCAGTTGCTGCGCGGCCTTCTGCGGATCGGCGGCGGGGTCGTTGAAGAAGTTGGTGACCACGTCGAAGATCGCGCCCTGCACGTAGCTGGAGGCGGCCATGCTGTGGGCCATGCTCGGCACCAGGTTGCCGTCGGCGGAGGCGGCCTTGAAGTCCTTCATGGACTGCTGGGCGCAGGCGTCGAAGGGCGTCATGTCGACGTCCAGGCGCACCGGGATCGAGCCCTTGTTCAGGCTGAAGTCCTTCTGGAACGCCGGGTCGAGCACCGCGCGAGCGAGGTCTTCCTGGGCCTTGCGGTTCTCGGCGTTGCTCAGCTTGAACATCACCAGGGAATCGATGTTGTAGTCGAAAGCCTTCTGCGTGCCGGGGAACGGCAGGCACTGGTAGTCCTTGCCCGCCACCTTGCCGGCGGCAGTGAACTCGCTCTTGGCCCAGTCGCCCATGATCTGCATGCCGGCCTTGCCGTTGATCACCATGCCGGTAGCGACGTTCCATTCGCGGCCGGCAGCGTCGGCGTCAACGTAGCTGTGCAGCTTCTTCAGCGCGGCGAAGACGTCGGCCATCTGTGCGCCGGTCAGCGTCGCCTTGTCCTGCTCGACGAAGGCCTTGCGGTAGCCTTCGGGGCCCATCTTGCTCAACACCAGGTTCTCGAACAGCGTGCCGTCCTGCCAGGGCTGGCTACCGTGGGCGAGCGCCGTGAAGCCGGCAGCCTTGAGCTTGTCAGCGGCGGCGAAGAGCTCGTCCAGGGTGGTCGGCGGCGTGGCGCCGGCCTTCTTGAAGACTTCCGGGTTGATGTACAGCCAGTTGACCCGGTGCACGTTGACCGGCACGGCCACGTAGTCGCCCTTGTACTTCATGATCTGCGCCACCTGCGGCGGCAGCAGTTGGTCCCACTTGCCTTCGGCAGCGACATCGTTGAGGTCGGCGAGCAGACCGAGTTCGCCCCATTCCTGGATGTCCGGCCCCTTGATCTGCGCGGCGGCCGGCGGATTGCCGGAGACGGCGCGGGTCTTCAACACGGTCATGGCGGCTTCACCACCGCCCCCGGCGACGGCAAAGTCCTTCCAGGTGTGGCCCTTGGCCTCGACGAGTTTCTTCAGGGTTTCGGCGGCGCGCTTCTCGCCAGGGGAAGTCCACCAGTGCAGCACTTCGACTTCACCGGCGTGGGCCAGCATCGGGGAGAGACAGAAAGAGGAAAGACAGATGGCGGCCGACAGGCGACGGATCGCATTCATGGGGAGCACCTTGTTCTTGTTATTGGAGGCAAGTCTGCGCTTGCGATGGTCCGAGTCTATCCAAGGCATTCCGCTCTCCGGGTAACGAAGCGATCTTCGATTGTCACGGGGTGGTGACATTTGGGCGGGAGTTCATTGGAAAAGTTGCCGAGGTTGGAGGCGCCCTACTCCACCTCCAACCTCGGCAACCGCAACGTCACCCGCAACCCGCCCTCGCGGCGATTCTGCAGGCTGACCTCGCCGCCGTGGGTGTGGGCGATATTGCGCGCGATGCCCAACCCGAGGCCGTAGCCCTGGCCGCGTTCGGAGAGCCGGAAGCGCGGCTCGAAGACCTTCTCCAGGCGCTGTTCCGGTACGCCGGGGCCCTGGTCGTCGACGTGCAGCACCACGGCATCGGCATCGTCCTCGATGCTCAGTTGCGCGCGCTCGCCGTACTTCAACGCGTTGTCCAGCAGGTTGCCGATGCAGCGCTTGAGCGCCAGCGGCTTGCCGGGATAGGGCTCGCGCGCCGCGCCGATGACCTGGACCCGGCCATCGGCGAGGTAGGGCCCGGCGATGTACTGCAGCAGTTGGTTGAGGTCTACCGGCTCGATGTTCTCGTGGATGTCGGTGTCCTTCACGCATTGCAGCGCGCCCTTCACCAGCAGTTCCAGTTCGTCGAGGTCGTGGCTGAACTTGTCCCGCGCCTGCTCGTCGTCCAGCAACTCGGCACGCAGGCGCAGTCGGGTGATCGGCGTGCGCAGGTCGTGGGAGATACCACTGAACAACTGGCCCCGCTCGTTGACGTAGCGGTCGATGCGCTCGCGCATGGTGTTGAAGGCCCGCGAGACTTCCACCAGCTCGCTCGCCCCGTTCTCCTCCAGCGGCTGGTCCTGGCCGCCCAGGGCAATGTCGCGGGCCGCGCGGGCGAGGTGCTTGAGCGGGCGGCTCTGCCAGTGCACCAGCAAGCCGGTGAACAGCAGCAACAGGAGGCTGGTGAAGGCGATGGAAATGATCTGCTGCGGTGGCAGGCCCTCGGGTTCCAGGGTCACGTAGGGCGCCGGCATCAGGCTGGCGATGTACAGCCATTCGCTCTCGCCGATGCGGATCTGCGTGACCAGCACCGGCGGGTTCACCGGTTCCAGGGTCAGTGCGTAGTGCGCCCAGGAGCGCGGCAGCTCCTCCAGCTTCAGCTCGCCATTGAACAGCCGCAGGTCGTCGGGGCTGACGAACTCCACCTGCAGCTCCACGTCCTTGCCCAGCTTCTGGTGCAGCACGTCCTGCACGATGTCGATCACCGCCTGTTTGTTGGTGGTGTCGGGCAGCGCGCGCAGGTTCAGCGGGCGCTCGTTGAGCGAGACGAAGAAGCGCGTGCCGCCCATGCTGCGCAACTGGTCCAGCACCAGCGGGCGGTAGCCGATGGGCAACGAGCGGAAGTAACTGACACTGGCGGCCATGGAATAGGCCAGGCTGCGCGAGCTGGTGAGCAGGCCGTCGCGCTGGCTGGAGCGCAGGTGGGATATCCAGAACAGGCTCGACAGCCCCTGGGCGAGCAGTACCGCCAGCAGGGTGAGCAGCAGCATGCGGCCGAGCAGCGAGCGCGGTACCAGGGCCCAGCGGCGGCGCTCACTCATGGCCGGCGAGGTGCGGGCGAACCTGGGCGGCCAGCAGGTAACCGCTGCCGCGCACGGTCTGGATCAGCCGCGCCGGTTTCTCGGTGTCACGCAGACGCTGGCGCAGGCGTGACACGGCCATGTCGACGATGCGCTCCAGCGGCATCACCTCGCGGCCACGGGTGGCGCTGGCGATGGTGTCGCGGTCGAGAATCTGCCGGGGATTGTCGAGGAACAGCTTGAGCAGGGCGAAGTCGGCACCACTGAGGAAATGCTCCTCGCCGTCCTCGTGGAACAACCGGTGGCTGATGGTATCCAGCCGCCAATCGTCGAAAGCGATGACCTCGCCGCCGCGCACCTGGGTGAACTGCGCGCGACGCAGCAGCGCCTTGATCCGCGCCAGCAACTCGCGGGGGCTGAAGGGTTTGCCGAGGTAATCGTCGGCACCCAGCTCCAGGCCCACCACGCGGTCGGCCTCGTCGGAACTGGCGGTGAGCATGATCACCGGCATGCAGGCGTGGCGCTGGTGCGAGCGAATCCAGCGGCACAGGCTGAAGCCGTCCTCGTCGGGCAGCATCACGTCGAGGATCGCCAGGGCGGACTCCTCATCGCACAGCGCGCGGCGGAAGTCCTCGCCGTTGGCGACGGCGCGCACCTGGAAACCGGCGCGGCTCAGGTAGGTGTCCAGCAGCTCGCGGATTTCCTGGTCGTCGTCCACCAGCAGGATGGATTTGGCAGGCTGGTTCACTTCGGGCGTCCTTTCTTGTTGTTTTCAACGGTGGCGCGGTGAATCAGCCTTCGTTGCGCAGTGCCTGTTCCAGGGCCACGCCGGCGCCGAACAGCCCCGGATGATCCGCGGTCATGACCCATACCGGCACCGGATCGAGATAAGGCCCGCTGGTCTTGCCGCGGGTGCGGAACGCCTCGGCGAAGCCGCTGCGCTGGAAGCGTTCGAGGAAGCGCGGGACGATGCCGCCGGTGATGTACACGCCACCCAGCGCGCCGACCGTCAGCACGGCGTTGCCGGCGACCCGCGCCAGCCACAGGAAGAAGTGCTCCAGCACCGCGTCGGCGTAGGCGTCGCCGGCCATGGCGCGCTCGCCGATCTCGGCGGCAGTGGCGCATTTGGGCTCCACGCCATCGAGCTGGCAGCTCATGCGGTAGAGGTTTTCCAGGCCGCTGCCGGAGAGCACGCGCTCGGCCGAGACGTGGCCATATTTCTCGCGAAGCAGTTGCCAGAGGGCGAAGTCGCGCTCGGAGGTCACCGGCAGGTCGACGTGGCCACCTTCGCAGGGCAGCACTTCCCAGCCACCGTTCGGCAGCGGCATCAGGCTGCCGACGCCCAGGCCGGTGCCGGGGCCGATGATCAGCTTGGCGCGCCCCTCCAGAGCCTTGCCCGGACGCACCTGTACCAGATGCTCTTCCGACAGTCGCGAAGCTGCCCAGGCCATGGTGCTGAAGTCGTTCACCAGCAGCAGGTGGCTCAGCCCCAGTTCAGTACGGAAGGCATCGCGCTGGATGACCCAGTGGTTGTTGGTGAACTTGAAGTCGCCGGCACCGACCGGCCCGGCACAGGCCAGGCAGACGTTCTCGACAGAAGAGAGCGGCTGGCCGATACGCTGCAGGTAATGGCGCACGGCGTCTTCCGGGCGCGGATAGTCGGCACAGGCCAGGACCTCGATGGATTCGAGGACTTCACCGCGCCACAGGGCGAAGCGGGCATTGGTGCCACCGATGTCGCCGACCAGGGCGAAACCGTTCGAGGCGGAGTGAGCTTTGTTGGAGTTCATTGCGGGCTCGGGCCTGGAAGTTGGGTGAAAGGGTGCGGCGCGGAATCATGCCAGCATAGGCCAGCGCCGAAAACGCCCCGCGCGATGGACAGGCAGTCCCTTCGCGCGGGGCGCTGCGACAGTCAGCTCGGACCGTTCAGTTCAGCCGTGAAGCTGCAGGCGCCCTGCTCCGCCGGGCTGAAGGCATTGCGCATGAAGGCGAACAGCTCGCGGCCCATGCCCAGGTTATCAATGGCCGGAGTCTCGACGAGCGGACGCGCCTCCCATTCCGCCGCATCCACCAGCACACGCAGTTCGCCGGTCGTGCCGTCGACGCGTACCACGTCGCCGTCGCGCAGCTTGGCCAGCGGGCCGCCGTTGAGCGCTTCCGGGGACACATGGATGGCCGCCGGCACCTTGCCGGACGCGCCGGACATGCGCCCGTCGGTGACCAGCGCGACCTTGAAGCCGCGGTCCTGCAGCACACCGAGGAATGGCGTGAGCTTGTGCAACTCCGGCATGCCATTGGCGCGCGGGCCCTGGAAACGCACCACGGCGACCAGATCACGCTCCAGTTCGCCGGCCTTGAAGGCGGCGGCCAGGCTCGACTGGTCATGGAAGATGCGCACCGGCGCCTCGACGATCTGGTGTTCCACCGCAACGGCAGAGACCTTCATCACGCCGCGGCCCAGGTTGCCCTCCATCAGGCGCAGGCCGCCCTCGGGCGAGAACGGCTTGTCGATGGGGCGCAGGATGTTCTCGTCCAGGCTCGCCGCCGGGCCTTCGCGCCAGACCAGCTTGCCGCCATCGAGGAAGGGCTCCTGGATATAACGACGCAGGCCCTTGCCGACCACGGTCTGCACGTCTTCGTGCAGCAGGCCGCCGTCGAGCAACTGGCGGATCAGGAAGGACATGCCGCCCGCCGCCTGGAAGTGGTTGATGTCGGCCTGGCCGTTGGGATAGATGCGCGCCAGGGTCGGCACGATCTCGGAGAGGTCGGCCATGTCCTGCCAGGTCAGCTGGATGCCGGCCGCCTGGGCGATGGCGAGCAGGTGCAGGGTGTGGTTGGTCGAGCCGCCGGTGGCCAGCAGCGCCACCACCGAGTTGACCATGGCCTTCTCGTCGACGATCTCCGCCATGGGCACGAACTGGCCGTTCTCCGGCGTCAGGCGCGCAGCCTGGCGAGCGGCTTCGCGGGTCAGCTCGTCGCGCAGCGGGGTGTTCGGGTTGACGAAGGAAGCGCCCGGCAGGTGCAGGCCCATCACTTCCACCAGCAACTGGTTGGTGTTGGCGGTGCCATAGAAGGTGCAGGTGCCCGGCGCGTGGTAGGAGGCCATTTCCGAAGCCAGCAGCTCCTCGCGGGTGGCCTTGCCTTCGGCGAACAACTGGCGCACTGCGGCCTTCTCCTTGTTGGAGATACCGGTAGGCATGGGGCCGGCGGGCACGAACACCACCGGCAGATGGCCGAAGCGCAGCGAGCCGATCAGCAGGCCGGGGACGATCTTGTCGCACACACCCAGGCACAGCGCGGCATCGAACATGTTGTGCGACAGAGCGATGGCGGTGCCCATGGCGATCACGTCGCGGCTGGCCAGGGACAGTTCCATGCCCGGCTCGCCCTGGGTCACGCCATCGCACATGGCCGGCACGCCGCCGGCGAACTGGCCGACCGAACCGATCTGTCGCAGGGCGTCCTTGATCAGCTCGGGGAAGCGCTCCAGCGGCTGGTGCGCGGAGAGCATGTCGTTGTAGGCGGAGACGATGGCGACGTTGGCCTGGTTCATCAGCCGCAGCGCCTGTTTGTCGGAATCACCACAGGCCGCAACGCCATGGGCGAGGTTGCCGCAGGGCAGCGTGCCGCGGTGCGGGCCCTTGGTGGCGGCAGCCTTGACCAGGTCGAGGTAGCGCTGTCGCGTGGCCGCGCTGCGGGCCTGGATACGCTGGGTGACTTCAAGCACACGGGGGTGCATGGCAGCATTCTCCTACAGACTATCAGTTGTTGTTTTTACAACATAATTGTTTATTCCAAGGCGTTTACTTTTCAACGGCGTGGAAATTTAATGGTTTTTACCACAACAAAAGAAAAGAGACGACCTCAATGACTATACGCCTGGCAATCAACGGATTTGGCCGCATCGGTCGGAACGTACTCCGCGCGCTCTACTCGGGCGGCTATCGCCAGCACCTGCAAGTGGTGGCGATCAACGACCTCGGTGACGCCGCGATCAACGCTCATCTGCTGCAGTTCGACAGCGTGCATGGGCGTTTTCCCGGCCAGGTCGAGCATGACGCCGAAAGTCTCAGGGTAGAGGGCGACGTGATTGCCGTCACGGCCATCCGCGATCCGGCGCAGCTGCCGTGGAAGGCGCTGGCGGTGGATATCGTGCTCGAATGCACCGGCCACTTCACCTCCCGCGACAAGGCTGCCGCGCACCTGCAGGCCGGGGCGCGCCAGGTGCTGATCTCGGCGCCGGGCCAGGGCGTCGACGCCACGGTGGTCTTCGGCGTCAACGAAGGCATCCTGCGCGCCGAACACCAGATCGTCTCCAACGCCTCCTGCACGACCAACTGCCTGGCGCCGGTGGCCCAGGTGCTGCACCGCGAACTGGGCATCGAGCACGGGCTGATGACCACCATCCACGCCTACACCAACGACCAGAGCCTCTCCGACGTCTACCACAGCGACCCCTACCGGGCGCGCTCGGCGACCCAATCGATGATCCCGACCAGGACCGGCGCCGCCGAAGCGGTAGGCCTGGTGCTGCCGGAACTGGCCGGCAAGCTGACGGGGCTGGCGGTGCGGGTTCCCGTTATTAACGTCTCGCTGGTGGACCTCACGGTGCAGGTCGGCCGCGATACCAGCGCGCAGGAAGTCAACGAGCTGATGGAGCGTGCCAGCGAGCTTTCGCCGATCCTCGGCTTCAATCGCCTGCCGCTGGTCTCGGTGGACTTCAATCACGATCCTCGCTCGGCCATCTTCGATGCCAGCCATACGCGGGTGAATGCGCGGCTGGTGAAGGTGATGGCCTGGTACGACAACGAGTGGGGGTTTTCCAATCGGATGCTGGATACGGCGAGGGCGATGGTTTCGGCGCGGGGGTGAACGGCGCTCGGCTGCCCGCAAGAGCCCCTCACCCCTGCCCTCTCCCAGAGGGAGAGGGAGCCGATTGTGCCGGCTGGCGCCATTGGCTCTCCCTGCACAGAACGGTCCCCTCTCCCTCTGGGAGAGGGTTAGGGTGAGGGAAATACAGGGCACAGAGCTGCCAGGTTGGCCTGTTTAGCGATAGCGACGTCTTCCCTGCGCCTCCAGCACCAGCAGGCGCATGTCGGCCTCGGCCAGGATCGCTTCCTGGCCGAGATGATCGACGCGCTTCCACGCCTTGATTTCCTCGCGGCTGCGGCCACAGCCCAGGCAGATACCTTCTTCGAACTCGCAGACCTTGATGCACGGACTCTTCACGGACTTCCTCGTGGTTTCGGCTGGATGAATGTCAGTGGGTCTCTACTAATGGACACCCGCGCGGCGCCAAGGTCCAACTCGATTTCCCCATCGGCGCCATCGACCCTGGCAATCGAAGGGTGCGCGCCTTGCTAGAATCCGCCGTCCACGCTGCCCGACCTCGCCCATGCTCGCCCTCAAGCTCACCCTCGTTCCGCTGTTCCTGCTGCTGGTCTCGCTCTCCGGGCGCTGGTGGGGCCCGGCCGTGGCCGGCTGCCTGGCCGCCCTGCCCGCCATCGCGGGGCCGATCCTCTATCTGATCACCGTGGAGCATGGCCGCCAGTTCGGCGCTCACGCCGCGCTGCTCGCACTGGCCGCGATCTTTGCCGCTGAAGCGTTCAACTTCGCCTATGCCTGGATCTGTCGGCGCCACGGATGGCCGCTGGCACTGACCGGCGCGATGCTCGCCTGGCTGGTGGCCGGCTGGGCACTGACGCAACTGCCCGCCTCGCCCGTCTGGGCGTTGCTCGCTGCGGCCATGGGCGCGTTGACCAGTCAGCTGTTCATGCCCCGTGCCGAGTTGAGCGCCGCCATCGCTCCACTGGGCCGCTTCGAACTGAGCCTGCGCATGCTCGCCGGCGCGCTGCTGACGCTGGCCGTCACCGCCCTCGCCGGCTGGGCGGGCCCCAGCTGGAGTGGCTTGCTGGCGGTATTCCCGCTGCTCTCCATCGTGCTTTGCGTGTCGTCCCAGCGGCTGCACGGGCCGGGTTTCGTCATTGCCCTGCTGCGCGGCATGGTCACCGGGCGCCCGGCTTTCGCGGCTTTCTGCCTGTGTCTGGCGCTGCGTTTGCCTGGCAATGACATCCTGCCCAGCTTTGCCGAGGCGGCACTGCTGGCCGTTCTGCTACAGGGCACAGTGCGCTGGCTGATCGGCGTGCGATCGCGAAGGCTCGCCAAAGCCGCCTGACAAAGAAAAACGCCACGGCTGGACCAGCCGTGGCGTTTTCGTCTGCAGCAGCGGGTAACGCTTAGAGCAGCGTGAAGCTCTGCTCCTTCACGTTGTCCGAATCCAGGCCGACGTAGACCTTGAACTCGCCCGGCTCCGAGGCGTAGCGCAACTGGCTGTCGTAGAAGCGCAGGTCTTCCTCGCGGATCGGGAACTGCACCACTTTCGACTCGCCCGGCTGCAGCAGGATCTTCTCGAAGCCCTTGAGCTCCTTGACCGGACGGCTGATGGACGCGGCGACGTCGCGCAGGTAGAGCTGCACGGTGGTTTCGCCGGCGACCTTGCCGGTGTTCTTCACGGTGACGCTGGCGGTCAGCTGGTCGCCCTTCTTCAGCTTGGCCGCCGACAGCTTCACGTCGGAGACGCTGAAGTCGGTGTAGCTCAAGCCGTAGCCGAACGGGTACAGCGGGCCGTTCTCCGAGTCGAAGTAGCGCGAGGTGTACTTGTTCGGGTGCTCGTGGTCGAACGGGCGGCCGGTGTTCAGGTGGTTGTAGTAGATCGGCACCTGGCCCACGGAGCGCGGGAAGGTCATGGTCAGCTTGCCCGACGGGTTGTAGTCGCCGAACAGCACGTCGGCGATGGCATTGCCACCTTCGGTGCCGCTGAACCAGGTTTCCAGCACGGCGTCGGCGTTGGCGCTTTCCCAGCGCAGGTCCATCGGCCGGCCGTTCATCAGCACCAGCACCAGCGGTTTGCCGGTGGCCTTGAGGGCCTTGAGCAGCTCGATCTGGCTTTGCGCGATGTGCAGGTTGGTCTTGCTCGACGCCTCGTGGGCCATGCCCTGGGATTCGCCGACCACGGCCACCACCACGTCAGCCTGCTTCGCCTTCTCGACGGCTTCGTCGATCATGGCCTTCGGGCTGCGCGGGTCGACCTTCACGTCATCGCTGTACTCGTTGAGGTATTTGACGATCTCCGGATCGTCGGTGACGTTGGCGCCCTTGGCGTAGAGCAGCGCGGCGTGGCCACGGGTGGCGGTGCCCATGCCTTCGAGCACGGTCACGGCCTGGAAGGCCTTGCCGGCGGCGGACCAGCTGCCCATCACGTCGCGCTTGCTGTCGGCCAGCGGGCCGATCAGGGCGATCACGCCGTCGCGCTTGAGCGGCAGCACGCCGCCTTCGTTCTTCAGCAGGACCATGCCCTTACGCGCGATCTCGCGGGCGTCGGCGCGGTGCAGGCGTTCTTCGGCATCGGTATCCACCGGGTCCTTGCCCTGCAGGTAACGGTACGGGTCCTGGAACAGGCCCATGTCCCACTTGGCGGCGAGCACGTCGCGGCAGGCACGGTCGATCTCGTCCTGGCTGATCAGCCCGGCCTTGAGCAGCTCGGGCATGTGCTTGCCGTAGAGGTCGTCGTTCATGTTCATTTCGACGCCAGCGTTGATCGCTGCCTGGGTGGCATCGCGCTCGGTGGCGGCCACGCCGTGCTTGATCAGCTCCAGCACCGCACCGTGGTCGCTCAGGGTCAGGCCCTTGTAGCCCCACTGCTTGCGCAGCAGGTCCTGCAGCAGCCACTTGTTGGCGGTGGCGGGCACGCCGTTGATGCTGTTGAGCGAGACCATCACCGCACCAGCGCCGGCATCGATGGCCGCGCGGTACGGCGGCAGGTAGTCCTGGAACATGCGCTGCGGGCTCATGTCCACGGTGTTGTAGTCGCGACCGCCTTCGCCGGCGCCGTACAGGGCGAAGTGCTTGACCCCGGCCATGATGGTTTCCGGCTGGTTCAAGCCCTTGCCCTGGTAGCCCTTGACCACTGCGGCGGCGACCTTGCTGGTCAGCCAGGCGTCTTCGCCGAAGCCTTCGGAAACACGGCCCCAGCGTGGATCGCGGGCGATGTCGACGGTGGGCGAATAGGTCAGGTTGAGGCCGTCGGCGCTGGCCTCGATGGCCGAGACGCGCGCGCTGCGCTCGATGGCCGCCAGGTCCCAGCTTGCCGCCAGCCCCAGGCCGATGGGGAATACGGTGCGGTGGCCGTGAACCACGTCGTAGGCAAAGAACAGCGGAATCTTCAGGCGGCTCTTCATGGCCGCGTCCTGCAGGTCACGGATGCCCGGACGGACCACGGTGTTGAATACCGCGCCGGTGGTGCCCTCGGCGATTTCCTTCAGCAGTACCGGCTTGGGATGGTCCGGCCCGACGCTGACCAGGCGCAGCTGGCCGATCTTCTCTTCCAGTGTCATACGCTGCATCAGGCTGTCGATGAAGGCGTCCTTCGACTGGCCGGCGAGCGGTACGGCAGGAGCATCGGCAGGCGCCTGGGCGGCGGAAAGCGAAGCGCTGGTCAGGCCCAGCAGGAGGCCGAGCCAGCAGATACGGCTGATTGGAGTTCTTTTCATATGGGTACTCAGCAGCCTGCGCGAAGCGCCGGGCCACTGTGGAATGTTGTTAGAGGGGCATCGAACAGGTGGGATTCCGGCGACTCCCCCGGGTGTAGTCGCCAGCGCCTTTCGAACGCGGCACATAAGGTCGTCGCGCCGAGGGCGGAAGTCAATCACCGAACGGCTGGAAAACGCCGGTGAATGGGTCTCAATGGTCGCGATTGAGCCGGTTGAATTCCATTTCCTCGCGCATGGCTTCGCGCAGGGCGCGTTCCTCGTCCCACTCTTCTTCCGGCGCGGGGGCCGGCGGCTGGGGCGCCGGTTCCGGCTGCGCAGCGGGCTCGGCCGGCGCATCGGGCTCGGCGGTGCCTGCAGCCTCGGCGTCGGACGCGACTTCGGGCAGGCCGTGGACGCCGCTGAAATCGGCATCCACGCCGCTGTCTTCGTCGTCACTCGGCGGGCGGTCGATGAGGTCGTCGAAGTCGGTCTTCAGGCCCTGCTCCATCTCGTCCAGCTCGGCGAGCAGGCTGCGGAAACTGGTTTCTTCCTTCGGTTCTTCCGGCGGCGCGGGCTCCGGCTCCTCGCCGGCATCGCGTACGGCCTGGTCGGCCAGCGCCTGCAGGGACGGCGGGATGTAGTCCTCGTCGTACTCCTCGGGGCCGGGCAGGCTGACGGTGGGCGCCATGTCCTCGAGGATCGGCTGCGGCTCGGGCTCCATCAGCTTCAGCTCGGCCAGCGGCGGCAACTCCTCCAGGCTCTTCAGGTTGAAGTAGTCGAGAAAGGTCCGGGTGGTGGCGAGCATGGCCGGGCGGCCGGGGACTTCACGGTAGCCGACGATGCGGATCCACTCGCGCTCCATCAGCGTCTTGACGATCTGGGTGTTCACCGCGACGCCGCGGATTTCCTCGATCTCGCCACGGGTGATGGGCTGGCGGTAGGCGATCAGCGCCAGGGTCTCCAGCAGCGCGCGGGAATAGCGCTGCGGGCGCTCCTCCCACAAACGGCCCACCCAGGAGGCGAACTTCTCGCGCACCTGCAGGCGATAGCCGGTGGCAACTTCCTTCAGTTCATAAGCCCGCCCGGCACAGGACAGGCCCAGCACCGCCAGCGCGTCGCGGAACTGCTGGGGCTCGGGGCGCTCGGCTTCCTCGAACAGCTCGCCGAGGCGCTCCAGCGACATGGGCTTGCCGGCAGCCAGGAGGATGCCTTCGAGCAGGGTCGCCAGTTCTTGCGGGTCGGAGAGATTCATCGGGAAGCTCGGGTCAGGTCATAAGGTTGCGGTACAGGCGGGAAACTACTCAAAGCGCAGCGCCAGGGCAACGCTATCGGATCACAGCGGCTCTTCGTCCGGCTCGCTGTCGGCCTCGGCGATCTCGTCGAAGTGGCCGTCCTCGAAGGTCAGGTCAGCCGGCACCTCCTCGCGGGGCTCGAAGACGTCCTCGTCGCCTTCCTCCAGCACCTCCTCGACGGGCGCAGCGCCTTCCTGCACCTCGCTGCGGGCGCGGACATGGATCGGCGCGAAGGCCTCGTTCTGTACCAGTTCCACCAGTTGCTCCTTCACCAGTTCCAGCACTGCCATGAAGGTCACCACCACGCCCAGCTTGCCTTCCTCGACACGGAACAGCGTGATGAAGGGCACGAAACCCTCGCCCTTCAGGCGCTCGAGGATCTCGCTCATGCGCTCGCGGGTGGAGAGCATCTCGCGGGTGACCTGGTGGCTTTCGAACAGGTCGGCGCGGCGCAGCACCTCGGCCATGCACAGCATCAATTCCTGCATGTCCACGTCCGGCAGCAACCGGCGCGCCCGCGCATCCGGCGCGGCGATGGTCGGCACCACGTAGTCACGACCCAGGCGCGGCAGTTCGTCGAGGTCCTCGGCGGCCTTCTTGAAGCGCTCGTACTCCTGCAGGCGGCGGATCAGTTCGGCGCGCGGGTCGTCCTCTTCTTCCTCGGCCTCGGCCGAGCGCGGCAGCAGCATGCGCGACTTGATCTCGGCGAGCATGGCGGCCATTACCAGGTACTCGGCGGCCAGTTCCAGGCGCACCGACTTCATCAGCTCGACGTAGCCCATGTACTGGCGGGTGATCTCCGCCACGGGGATGTCGAGGATGTTGATGTTCTGCTTGCGGATCAGGTAGAGCAGCAGGTCGAGCGGGCCCTCGAAGGCTTCGAGGAAGACTTCCAGGGCATCCGGCGGGATGTACAGGTCCTGCGGCATCTCCGTCAGGGCCTCGCCGTAGACGAGCGCCAGCTGCACCGGCACCTGGTATTCAGGGGCGGCGGCAGGGGCTTCCGGCTCGGTCAGGTCACTCATCGGCCACTCGTCAGGCTCAGGGTTCGAAGGCGGCATTATCCCTGCTTTTGCCGGCGGCGCGAGGAGCTTTTGGCGGATTCACATGGTGCGGCGGCAAGCCTGTGGGTAGCAGCGGACTTTGATCCCGGTCGGTTACCGGCGCGATGCGGCCCTGGCATTACGAAAAGCAAATGCGCTGCCTATCGGTACGACAGCCCCATGGCATGCCGCACCTCCACCAAGGTCTCCCGCGCCGCCTCACGGGCGCGCTCGGCGCCTTCGGCGAGAATGCTGCGCACCAGTTCAGGGTTGTCCTCGTAGTCCAGTGCGCGCTCCTGGATCGGCGCCAGTTCCTGGAGGATCGACTCGATCAGCGGCCGCTTGCAGTCCAGGCAGCCGATCCCGGCGCTGCGGCAGCCTTCCTGCACCCACTGGCGGCAGCCGTCGTCGGAATAGATCAGGTGCCACTGCCACACCGGGCAGCGCTCCGGGTCGCCCGGATCGCGGCGGTGCACGCGCGCAGGGTCCGTGGGCATGCGGGCGATCTTCTCCTCGATCACGGCCGGGCTGTCGCGCAGGGCGATGGTGTTGTGGTGCGACTTGGACATCTTCTGTCCGTCCAGCCCCGGCATCTTCGGTGCGTGGCTGGTCAGGGTATGCGGCTCGGGCAGCAGCATGCGGCTGGTGCCTTCAAGGTAGCCGAACAGCCGGTCGCGGTCGCCCAGGGTCAGGCTCTGCTGCTCCATCAGCAGCGCGCGGGCGGTTTCCAGCGCTTCGGCGTCGCCCTGCTCCTGCCAGGCCCGGCGCAGGCTGACGTACAGCTTGCCGGTCTTCTTGCCCAGGCGGGCGATGGCAGTCTGCGCACGGTCCTCGAAGTCCACCTCGCCGCCGTACAGGTGGTTGAAGCGGCGGGCGATCTCGCGGGTGAATTCGACATGGGCGAACTGGTCGGAGCCCACCGGCACCAGGCCTGCGCGGTAGATCAGGATATCCGCGGCCTGCAGCAGCGGGTAGCCGAGGAAGCCGAAGGTGGAGAGGTCCTTGTGGACCAGTTTTTCCTGCAGTTCCTTGTAGGTCGGCACACGCTCCAGCCAGGACAGCGGGCAGATCATCGACAGCAGCAGGTGCAACTCGGCGTGCTCGGGGACCTGGGACTGGATGAACAGCGTCGCCGCGCTGGGGCTGACGCCCACCGCCAGCCAGTCGATGGCCATGTCGCGTACGTGCTGGCGGATGCTGGCGGTCTCGTCGTACTCGGTGGTCAATGCATGCCAGTCGACGATGGAGAAGTAACACTCGTACTCGTGCTGGAGTTTCACCCAGTTCTGCAGCACGCCGTGGTAATGCCCCAGGTGCAGGCGCCCGGTGGGGCGCATGCCGGACAGCACGCGGCGCAGGGATTCGACGCTGCTCAAGCGGTCAACCTCGCGGGTTCGGCGATGGAACGAGGGAGTATAGCCAGCACGCCGGGCGTGTTCAGGCGTTGACCATGAAGGGTTCCGGATCGCCGCAGCCGACGCGTACCACCACCGGGTCTTCGTCGGTGAGGGCGATCACGGTGGAGGCTTCGCCGCCGCCGAAACCACCATCGATGATCAGGTCGACCAGGTGCTCCAGCTGGTCGCGCATCTCGTAGGGGTCGTTCAGTGGCTCCGTCTCTCCCGGCAGGATCAGGCTGACGCTCATCAGCGGCTCACCCAGTTCCTCCAGCAGCGCCAGGGCGATCGGGCAGGCTGGCACGCGCAGGCCGATGGTGCGGCGCTTGGGGTGCAGCAACATGCGCGGCACTTCGCGGGTGGCATTGAGGATGAAGGTATAGGGGCCGGGTGTATGCGCCTTGAGCAAGCGGAACAGGCGCGTGTCGACCTTGGCGTAGAGGCCGAGCTCGGACAGGTCACGGCAGACCAGGGTGAAGTTGTGCTTGTCGTCCAGCCGGCGGATGTGGCGGATGCGCTCCACCGCGGCCTTCTCGCCGATGCGACAACCCAGCGCATAGGACGAGTCGGTGGGATAGGCGATCACTCCCCCCTGGCGGACGATCTCCACGGCCTGCTTGATCAGGCGCGCCTGGGGATTTTCCGGGTGGATCTGAAAGAACTGGCTCATGGAGTCTCCTCGATCCCGATGGCGTTCTCGGCACTGGCGAAGCGCGGCCAGAGTGGCGGCAGGTCCTCCGGCACGCGGCGGTAAAGCCCCAGCTCCGACCAGTCGCTGGGACCGTGGAAGTCGCTGCCGGCGGTGACCATCAGGCCGAACTCGCGGACCAGGATGCTCAGCACGCCAACCTGCTCGGCCGGCTGCGGGCCGTTGCAGACTTCCAGCGCATGGCCGCCGGCGGCGATGAAATCCGCCACCAGCTTGCGCCGCTTGGTGCGGGTGAAATCGTACTGGTAGGGGTGCGCAAGGCTGATCCAGGCGCCGGCCTCGCGCAGGGTGCCGACGGCGTCGGCGAGGCTCGGCCAGTGCTGCTTGACGTCCCCCAGCTTGCCGGCGCCCAGCCATTTACGGAAGGCTTCGGCGCGATCCTTGACATGGCCCTGGCGTAGCAGGAATTCGGCGAAATGCGGGCGCGCCGGGGCGTTTTCGCTGTCGCCCAGTTCCGCCTGGATCGCCCGCGCGCCCTCGAAGGCACCGGGCATGCCCTTGGCTTCCAGGCGCCGGCCGATCTCCTCGGCACGGGTCCAGCGCGCGCGGTGCAGGTCGCCCAGCGCTTTCACCAGCGGCTCGGCCGTCACGTCGAAGCCATAGCCCAGCACATGAATGGTCGCCCCACCCCAGGTGCAGGAAACCTCGACGCCATCCACCAGCTCCATGCCCAGCGCCTCTGCAGCGCGGCGCGCCTCGGGCAGGCCGTCGAGGGTGTCGTGGTCGGTCAGCGCCAGCACGCGCACGCCGCGCCCGTGGGCACGCTCGACCAGGGCGGTCGGGCTGAGCTGTCCGTCGGACGCGGTGCTGTGGCAGTGCAGGTCGACTCGCATGCGGTTTCCTGGGACGAGGGGATAACTTTCTGTATAGACGCTTCTGTGCCAACGCTCCCGCGGCAACGGCTTGAAACCATGATCTGACGCAGCGTTGGGCGGATGGCCCTTTCAGTTCACCCGCAGGTTGGTATTATGCCGGCTCTACTGGGCTCTGGCTGCCGTAATGAAGCAATTCATCGATTTCATTCCCCTCATTCTCTTCTTCATCGTCTACAAGCTCGACCCGCGCAACGTCGAACTCGCCGGCCAGAGCTTCTCGGTCGGGGGAATCTACAGCGCCACGGCCGTACTGATCGCCACCTCCGTGGTGGTCTACGGCGCCCTGCTGATCAAGCAGCGCAAGCTGGACAAGGGCCAATGGGTGACGCTCGCAGCATGCCTGGTGTTCGGCGGCATGACTCTGGCCTTCCACAGCGAAACCTTCCTCAAGTGGAAGGCACCGGTGGTGAACTGGCTATTCGCCCTGGCCTTCGCCGGCAGCCACTTCATCGGCGGCCAGCCGCTGATCCAGCGCATCATGGGCCACGCGGTCAACCTGGCCGATTCCCTCTGGGCGAAGCTGAACATCGCCTGGGTGCTGTTCTTCCTGATCTGCGGCTGTGTCCAGTTGTTCGTCGCCTTCACCTTCCAGGACTACTGGGTGGACTTCAAGGTGTTCGGCAGCCTGGGCATGACCCTGCTGTTCCTGATCGGCCAGGGCGTGTTCCTGGCCCGCCACATGCACGATGAGCCTACCGGCGAAAAACCCAAGGACTGACATGCTCTACGCGATCATTGCCCGTGACATCACCGCCTCCCAAGAACGTCGCCTGGCCACCCGCCCCGCGCACATCGCCCGCCTGGAGCAACTGAAGGAAGAGGGCCGCCTGGTCCTGGCCGGCCCGCACCCGGCCATCGACAGCAACGACCCGGGCGCCGCCGGCTTCACCGGCAGCCTGATCGTCGCCGAATTCGACTCCCTGGCCGCCGCGCAAGCCTGGGCCGACGCCGACCCGTACCGCGCCGCGGGTGTCTACGCTGACGTCGTGGTCAAGCCGTTCAAGAAAGTCCTGCCGTAACGACCCCCATCGTTGCAGCCCCAGGGCAGGGACGCCGGGGATGCGCAGTCGTATCCGCCGGCCCGTCCGGGCTGGCGCCGTATCATCGAACAAGGAGTCCCGATGTATCGTCTGCCCTTGCTGCTGTGCCTCGCCCTGCCCGCCGCCGCCCTGGCCGAAGAGCCCGCCACGGAACCCCTGACGCCGGCGCTGTCCAATACCCGCCCCATCCCCCTGCCCGACAATGCCTCGAGCCATGCTACGGACAGCGGGCAGGAAACCGCCGACCGCATCGCCACGCTGGAAAGCCGCCTCGCCGAAAGCGAACAGCAGCGCCAGGCCTTGAGCGAGCAACTGGCCGCCCCCGACAATAGCCAGGACGAAGCCCAGATCACCGGTCTGCGCCAGGAAAACCAGCGTCTGAAGCTGCAGCTGCGTGAAGCCCAGGCCAACCAGCCGCCGCGCCTGCTCAGCGAACAGCAGACCTGGTACGTGACCGGCGCCGGCACGGCCCTGCTGGCCTTCATCCTCGGTGCACTGGCCCGCGGCAAGCGCCGCCAGCGCCGCGAATGGATCAACTGAAAGAAGCCTCTTCATGAGTGAACTGCTGCTGATCGACGACGATGTCGAACTCTGCGAGCTGCTGAGCACCTGGCTGACCCAGGAAGGCTTCAGCATCCGCGCCGCCCATGATGGCGCGCAGGCCCGAGCTGCCCTCGGCAGCCGAGCGCCGGACGCGGTCGTGCTCGATGTCATGCTGCCCGACGGCAGCGGCCTGGAACTGCTCAAGTCGCTGCGCAGCGACCACCCGGACCTGCCGGTGCTGATGCTCTCCGCCCGAGGCGAGCCGCTGGACCGTATCCTCGGCCTGGAGCTGGGCGCCGACGACTACCTGGCCAAGCCCTGCGACCCGCGCGAACTGACCGCCCGCCTGCGCGCCGTGCTACGCCGCAGCCACCCGGCGCAACCCAGCGCGCAACTGGAACTGGGCGACCTGGCGCTGAACCTGTCGCGCGGCGTGGTCACCATAGGCACCGAAGAGATCAGCCTGACCCTCTCCGAGAGCCGCATCCTCGAAGCCCTGCTGCGCCAACCGGGCGAGCCGCTGGACAAGCAGGCCCTGGCCCAGCTCGCGCTGGGTCGCAAGCTGACGCTGTACGACCGCAGCCTGGACATGCACGTCAGCAACCTGCGCAAGAAGCTCGGCGGCCACCCCGACGGCCGCCCGCGCATCCTCGCCCTGCGCGGGCGCGGCTACTTCTACGCGCCCTGACCTCTCCGCACTCCCAGCCCGGGCCGCTCTGGCCCGGGCTTTCGTAAAGATTCCAGCAGGGCCTCACCTAATCTTTACCGAAGCTTTACGTGGGCCTGACCGCCCTTGACCTTGCCGACCCTAGACTGGGCTCATCCGGTAACGACCGGCCCCTGAAAGGAGAAACACCATGCGCAAGACCCTGACCGCCCTGCTGATCGCCGCCGCCCTGCCGACCGTCGCGCTGGCGGCCACTCCCGCGCCGACCGACGCTCCGCCGCCGGCCCCGTTCATGAAAGACCATGGCCCCGGCAAGCACGGTGGCGAACGCGGCGGTGCGTTCCGCGAACTGAACCTGACCCAGGACCAGCGCCAGCAAGTCGGCAAGGTGATGGGCGACTCGATGAAGGATCGCCGCGCGATCACCGAGAAATACTGGAACAAACTGCCCGAAGCCGATCGCAAGGCCATGCAGGAAGAGCTCAAGGCCAACCACGACAAGGCCGACGCCAGCATTCGCGGCATCCTCACGCCCGAGCAGCAGAAGAAGTTCGACGAGCTGAAGAAGCAGCGTGAACAGCGCAAGGCCGAATGGGCGGAATTCCAGACCTGGAAGGCCCAGAAGGACGGCGCCAAGACCAACTGATCGCTCCACGATGTGCAGGCGCCGGGTTCATTCCCGGCGTCTTGCCGTGAGCCCTGACAACGGATAGACCATGCGGCTGAACAGGAAGACCATGCGTTCACTCTTCTGGCGGATACTCGCCGCCTTCTGGCTTGCCCTGTTGCTGGTGGCCGGACTGTCGATCCTGCTGGGCCGCGCGCTGAACCAGGACACCTGGGTCATCGCCCGCTATCCGGGGCTGCACGACATCGCCAAGCAATGGACCCTGCTCTACGAGACGAAAGGCCCCGACGCCGCACAGCAATTGCTGGAAAGCCGCCGGCAGCAGTACGAGCTGTCGGTGCAGGTGCTCGACGAAACCGGTCAGCGCCTGGTCAACGGCACCTACCTGCCACGACCACCGCGCCCACGCGACAACAGCTTCGACCGTGAAAACCTGCCGCGCTTCCCCTGGCGCCAGCTCAGCCAGGAATACACCAGCAGCCGCACCGACCAGACCTACCTGTTCATCTACCGTATTCCGCACCCGACGTTGCAGGCCTGGCACCGCAGCAGCCTGCTCTGGCCGCTCAGTGCGCTGGGCATCGCCCTGGTGGTGCTGACCGTATTCAGCCTGCTGCTGACGCTGTCCATCACCCGCCCGCTGAACCGCCTGCGCCGTGCCGTGCATGACCTCGGCCAGACCAGTTATCAACAGGACAGCCTCGCCCGCCTCTCTCGCCGTGGCGACGAACTGGGCGTGCTGGCCCGCGACTTCAACCGCATGGGCGCCCGCCTGCAAGGGCTGATCGGCAGCCAGCGCCAGCTGCTGCGCGATGTGTCCCACGAACTGCGTTCACCACTGGCGCGCCTGCGCATTGCCCTGGCCCTGGCCGAACGTGCCGGCCCCGAACAGCGCGCCGCCATGTGGCCACGCCTGGAACAGGAATGCGATCGCCTGGAAGCGCTGATCGGCGAAATCCTCGCCCTCGCCCGTCTCGACGCCGATCCCGGCCCCACCAGCCGCATCGACCTGCTGCCACTGTTCGAACGCCTGCGCAATGACGCGCAACTGCTCTACCCGGAACAGGACATCCAGCTCGACGTCGCTGCGCAACTGGCCCTGGACGGCTGGCCGGACATGCTCGAACGCGCCCTCGACAACCTGCTGCGCAATGCCCTGCGCTTCAACCCGCCCCAGCACCCGCTGGAAGTTCAGGCACGGATCGACGGCGAGCGCCTGCACATCAGCATTCGAGATCACGGCCCTGGCGCTAGCGAGGAACACCTGGCGCAACTGGGCGAACCTTTCTTCCGCGCTCCCAACCAGAGCAGCCCCGGCCACGGGCTGGGGCTGGCCATCGCCCGCCGCGCCATCGAGCGCCACCATGGGCGGTTGCGCCTGAGCAACCATCCCGACGGCGGTTTCCTGGCCAGCATCGACCTGCCGTTGCGTCGGCAAGCCGCCTGAACCGAGCGCACTTTCGGAGAGCCACCATGAGCCTTCCCGCCATCGCTACCCCGATCCCCGCCCTGCAACAGGCGCTGCCGCCGGCAGCCCTGCTGCGCAGCGAGCCCTGCGACGACCCGCAGTACCTGGTGCTGGCTGTAGAGCTGGCACGTCACGCCGCACAATGGCGCGCACGCTGGCCCGGCGTGCGCCTGAGCCTGCCGCAGAGTGGCACCTGGCCACTGGAAAGCTGGCCGGACGCACTGGGCGAGGCCCTGGATTCGTTGCTGGAGGCGGCGCTGGCGCGGCAACCGCACGCAGCGCTGAAACTCTCGCTCAGCTCAGCCCACGGAGAACTGCGCCTGGACCTGCACGGCCACGACCCGCAAGCGCGGGCCTGGCTGCCGGATGCCCTGCCCCCGGTGCGGCGACTGGCCGGCTGGCAGGGTGGCCACCTGTTCTGGCGCGCGCGCGACGGCGGCTGGAAGGTTCGCCTGGAACTGCCGCTCAGCCCTGCCAGGCGCTGACGAAGCCGGCCGGGTCCAGCGGCGCCGGGCGGCGCAGCTCGCCGACCGGCGTGCCGAGGTAGATGAAGCCGACGATGCGCTCATTCTCGGTCAGGCCCAGGCCTTCACGCACCAGCGGATCGAACGCCATGGCGCCCGTCCGCCACATCGCCCCCAATCCCTCGACATAGGCTGCCTGGACGATACCGTGGGCGGCACAGCCTGCGGCCAGCCACTGTTCGATTTCCGGCACCTTGGGGTGCTCCTGCAGGCGTGCCACGGCCACCACCAGCAAGGGCGCGCGCAGCGGCATGGCGCGAGCCTTGTCCAGCGCCTCGGGCTTGCCGTCCGGCTCGTTCGCCGCCACAGCGCGGGCGAACAGCTCGCCCAGTTCCTTGCGCGCCTCGCCTTCCACGGTGATGAAACGCCAGGGGCGCAGTTGCCCATGATCCGGCGCACGCAACGCCGAGCGGAACAGCCGGTCCAGTTGCTCGGCGGACGGTGCCGGCTCGCTCAGGCGGGCATGGGACACACGGTTGAGCAACGCGTCGAGAGCCTCCATGGGCTGCCTCCAGTCAATCTCGAAAGCCGCCATTGTAGACGCAAAGGGTTCGCATTTGCCCGCGAAAGACAGCGCCGTCATTCTCCGCACAACTTGTAAAGGAGACCGGCGTCACGCGGTTTACTCTCGGCAGACGGCAGGTAAAATGGCCGATTCCCATTGGATTCAGACCTCAGCGCATGGCCCTGCCGACACTACGCACCCTCGGATTCATCATCGGCATCTTCGTGATCACGCTGGCGGTCGCCATGCTGGTCCCCATGGCCACGCTGCTCTACTACGGCCGCGCGAACGAACTGCACCCGTTCATCTGGTCGGCGATCATCACGTTCACCTGCGGGCTCGGCCTGGTCATCCCCGGCCGCCCGGAGCAGGTGCACCTGCGCCCGCGGGACATGTACATGCTCACCGTGTCGAGCTGGGTGATCGTCTGCTTCTTCTCCTCCCTGCCCTTCATGTTCGCCCGGCACATCAGCTTCACCGACGCGATCTTCGAGAGCATGTCCGGCATCACCGCCACCGGTTCGACCGTGCTGTCGGGGCTGGACAAGATGTCGCCCGGCATCCTCATCTGGCGCTCGCTGCTGCACTGGCTGGGCGGTATCGGCTTCATCGCCATGGCGGTGGCGATCCTGCCGATGCTGCGCATCGGTGGCATGCGCCTGTTCCAGACCGAATCCTCCGACCGCTCCGACAAGGTCATGCCGCGCTCGCACATGGTGGCCAAGTACATAGTCGGGGTTTACGTGGCGATCACCATCGCCGGCACGCTGGCCTTCTGGTGGGCCGGGATGGGCCTGTTCGACTCGCTCAACCACGCCATGTCGGCGATCTCCACCGGCGGTTTCTCCACCTCCGACCAGTCGCTGGCCAAGTGGCACCAACCGGCGGTGCACTGGGTCGCGGTGGTGGTGATGATCCTGGGCAGCATCCCCTTCGTGCTGTACGTATCCATGCTGCGCGGCAACCGCAAGGCGCTGATCCGTGACCACCAGGTCCACGGTTTCCTCGGCCTGCTGGTGGTCACCTGGCTGGTGATGGGCACCTGGTACTCGGTGACGTCCAGCCTGCCCTGGCTGGACGCCTTCCGCATCGTCGCGGTGAACGTGACCTCGGTGGTCACCACCACCGGCTTCGCCCTGGGCGACTACAGCCTGTGGGGCCACTTCTCGATCATGCTGTTCTTCTACCTGGGCTTCATCGGCGGCTGCTCCGGCTCCACTGCCGGCGGCATCAAGATCTTCCGCTTCCAGGTGGCCTTCACCCTGCTGCGCGCCAGCCTCTACCAACTGATCCACCCGCGCGCGGTGATCAAGCAGAGCTACAACGGCCACCGTCTGGACGAGGAGATCGTGCGTTCGATCCTGACCTTCTCGTTCTTCTTCGGCGCCACCGTCGGTGCCCTGGCGCTGGGCCTGTCGTTCCTCGGCCTGGACTGGATGACCTCGCTGACCGGCGCGGCCAGCACCGTGGCCGGCGTCGGCCCGGGCATGGGCCCGATCATCGGCCCTTCGGGCAACTTCGCCTCACTGCCGGACGCCGCCAAATGGCTGCTCTGCGGCGGCATGCTGGCGGGCCGCCTGGAGATCATCACGGTGCTGGTGCTGTTCACCCCGGCATTCTGGCGGCACTGATCGTCCCTGCCAGCAAATTTGCAGGATGAACACGCGGTAGGATGGCGTGGAGCGCAGCGATACCCATCAATCCCAGGCGCCGTCTACGCTAGCCGGCTGCGCCAGGCTTCTGTAGGAGCGAGCTTGCTCGCGAACGCTTGGGCGCCGGTATCAAGCGGTTCGCGAGCAAGCTCGCTCCTGCAACCAGACGCTTGGCGCCGGCGGAATCACAACTCCTCGCGGTACTCCCCCGGCGTCTTGCCGAACCAGCGGCGGAAGGCACGGAAGAAGTTGCTCGGCTCCGAGAACCCCAGCAGGTAGGCAATCTCCAGCAGCGTCATGCGCGGCGTGGCGAGGTACTGCTGGGCCAGCTCGCGGCGGGTGTCGTCGAGCAGTTGCTGGTAGCTGGTCCCCTCTTCCTGCAGGCGACGCTGCAGGGTGCGTTCGGACAGGTGCAGCGCCTGCGCCACGCTCTCGCGCTTGGGCTCGCCCTGGGGCAGCAGGCGGCACAGCACCTGGCGCGTCTGGTGGCTGAAGCGGCTGCTGACGAAACGCGCCAGGTACTCCCCGGCAAAGCGGTCGTGCAGGCGCGCCAGTTCCTCGTTGGCAGTGGGTAGCGGCGCGGCCATGTCCTCGTGGGAAAACAGCATCGCGCAGTCGGCGTGGCCGAAGCTCAGCGGCGCCTGGAACAGTTCCCGGTAGGGCTCGATGTCCTGCGGCGGCTCGCCCGCCAGGCGCACCTCCAGCGGCTTGATCGCCCGCCCGGTAATCCAGCGCAGCATGGCGGTCAGGCTGGCCAGCGAGCACTCCGCGCTCTGCCGCGGCACCGGCAGCCGGTCGCCGTGGACCACGATGCGGTAGAGGCAGCCTTCGGGGAGGCGGCGGAAGGTCAGGTCGGCGCCCTCGGCAATGATCCGCTGGTAGCGCTCGAGCCGCTCGAAGCCCTCGCCCAGATTGCGGCTGGACATCAGCGCGTAGCCCACCACCGGGAACGCCGGAGTGTGCACGCGGGCAATGTTCAGGCCGATGGCCGGATTGCCGGACAGCTCCACGGCGCGGTTCCACAGACGGCTCATGGCGTCCTGCGGGAAGCGCGCATCGGGGTCGTCGAGGGCAGCGAAATCCAATCCCAGTTCGGCGAACAGCGCTCGGCTGTCCAGGCCTTCCAGTTCCAGGGACTGGACGATTCCCCGCACCCAACTGGACAGGGTCGTACGCTCAGGCATGCGTTTTCTTCTGGTTATGGTGGTCAACGGCGCCACCGCCAGACAGCTGGCGGCGCAGGGGGATACTAAACTGGTCCCCTATGCCATCCGCAAGTCCGACAGCTCCAGCCTACACTGGGCCACCACAACAACAGGAGGTGCGCCATGAGCACCCAGACCGCCGATCGATTCCAGAGCTTCGCCGAGTTCTACCCGTATTACCTGCAGGAGCACAGCAACGCCGTGTGCCGTCGCCTGCATTACGTGGGCAGCCTGCTGGTGCTGTCGATCCTCGCCTACGCCATCGTCAGCGGGCACTGGTTGTGGCTGCTGGCCATGCCATTGGCCGGCTACGGCTTCGCCTGGGTCGGCCACTTCGTGTTCGAGAAGAACCGCCCCGCCACCTTCAAGTACCCGCTGTGGTCGCTGATGGGCGACTGGGTGATGCTCAAGGACGCCTTTACCGGGCGCATCCGTTTCTAAGCCTGCAACGCAACGCTTGCCCTCAGCGCGCAGCGTTACGCTGCGTCGTGCGCTCGAAGAGAATCGCCTGCACCTCCCCGCCGGCATGCTGCGCCACCCGTTTCCAGGTGGCCGGCACGTCGGGAATCTCCTGGTCGTTGTAGCGGCTCATCACCAGCCAGACGCGCCCCTGGTCCTGCGGCAGGTCCGCCAGGCGGTCGACGAAGGCATGCTGGCGGTCGTCGATCAGCGATCCAAAGCCATAACGCCCCGGCCGCCCCGAGCTGCCATCCGCCGCCGGTGCGGTGTAGAGCAATGGTTCGTGGCCGGTCTGGTTGTAGTAGCGGAAGGTCAGGTACCAGAGGATGTCATCGACCACCACCCGGTCGCCGGCGCGGTAGTGTGCGTTGACGTAGGCCGCCATGCCGTCGAACTGCTCGTCCGGGTCGATGGCGATCGCGCGCGCCACCCCGATGCCCTGCAACCCCAGCAGGGTCACGAGCAGCACCGTACCCAGCGCACGGCGCTTATCCAGCAGGCGATCCAGCGCCAGCGCCAGCAGCAGCGGCAAGCCCAGGGCAAAGGCCGTGAGATAGCGCTCGACGAACACCGGGGAAATGAACGAGATGCCATACAGCAGGAGCAAGGGCACGCCGCAATAGAGTGCCAGCAGCACCGCTCCACGCTGGGGACTGCGGTCGGCGCGCAGCACCAGTGCAGCCGCCGCGACCAGCAGCAGCGGCACGCCGAGCAGCACAGGCCAGGGCAACTCGTTGCCATCGGATTGCGCCAGCCACTGCCAGAGCATCGAGGGTAGCGAGCGCGCATCCACCGGCGGCTGCCAGCCCACGTCGCCACCCGCTTCCAGCACCGCCATATGGCGGATCAGGTCGAACAACCCCGGTAACCAGGGCAGGAACAGCACGGCGATGGCCAGGTTCGCCAGCCACCAGTCGCGTCGGCGCAGCGGGCTGTTCGGCAGCGTCGCCAACCAGAGCCATTGCACCAGTGCGCCGAACAGGCTGAAGTAATGGGTGTAGAAGGCCGCGGTCATCAGCGCGACATACACCAGCAGATAGCGCCGCCGCTGCACCTGCAGCCAGTACAGCAACGCCAGGGTCGCCGCCAGCAACCAGCAGCCGAGCAGCGAATACATGCGCACTTCCTGGCTGTAACGTACCGCCGTGGGCAGCATTGCCAACAACAGCACGGCGATGAAAGTGGCCCGCGGCGAAGCCAGCCGCCACACCAGCCAACCGCCGAGAAACACCGCAAGCGTGCCGAACACGGCGCTGAACGATCGCAGCGAAAGAACGCCCTCGCCCGCCACTCCAACCCAGGCATGCAGCAGGAAGAAGTACAGCGGCGGATGCACGTCGTGGGCGGCGTGCTGCCAGAGCTGGACCGGCGAATAGCGGGCGAGGAACAGGCTGGAGGTCTCGTCCCCCCACAGTGCCGAATCCGACAGGCCATAAAGGCGCAGGCACAGGGCGAGCACCAGCAGCGGCAGGAACCACCACTGGCGCAGCAGGACAGGCAGAGTCGGCGGCTCGCGGGACAGCATCACACCCTCGCAGGAAAGACGTGCGTGCCGCTGAGTGTAAGCCAGGCGAGGCCGGAATCAGCGACGGATCAGCAGTTCCCGCGCAAGTGCCTGGTCCGCGGGCGGCAGTTCGGCCAGCAACTCCACCTCACCCGCAATCAGTGCGCCCACCGGCACGCCATCGCGGTAGAGCAGCCGGTTGCCGCTGACCGCCGGCACTTTGCGCCCCGGCAGCAGCGTGCCGGCAAGGTTCAGCGGATCCACCGCGGAGACCACTACCCATTCCCCGTTCGCCTCCCGGCGACGGACGTCGCGCAGCAGGCCGACCGCTTCAGGGAGGGCGAACTGCTCGCCGGTCAGCCCCGCGACGAAGCGCCCGCCGCGGATTTCCCCGCGCGCCTCCAGGCGGTGATAAACCCGCAACAGGTCACGCCACGGCGGCAGCCAGTCGGCCTCGCGGTCGAGCAGGCGCCAGCAGACCACGCCGTAGCGGCGCAGCAGGGTCATGGCGACGTGTTCGAGGGTTTCCGCCGGCAACCGTGCTCCGGGCTCCAGCGTGGAGCGCCGCAGCAACGCCCAGCGCCCGGCATCGGCCATGCCGAATAACGGCGTACGCGAGCGGCGCTGCGGATGGCGACGCGCCGCCGGCATCAGCAGGGCGCGCAGGCCGGCGAAGCTGTCGGCATTCACCCGCCCAGCCGCCACCAGTTCGCCCAGCACGGTTTCCAGCTCGGTGCGCAGCAGGTGGCTGTCGCTGGCCAGTTCCTCGAAGAATGACGCGCCGTGCTCCTTGAGCACGTCGAGCACCTTGCCGGCCTTGGCCGACAGCTCGGCGTCCGCCTGCCCCACAGCCAGCACGCTCCACTGCGCCATCTGCGCGCGCGGCAAGAGCACGATAGGCGTGCTCTTCAGCGGACCACCACGGCCCTTTGCGGCGCTGCGGCCCGGCAAGCGCGCCCAGACGATACGGCCGGCACGGCAGAGGTCGTCCAGCCAGTTGATGCCGTAGTCAGCCACGCGGCTGGGCAGGATGTCGCTCTCCCAGGCTGAGGCTGCGGCCTGGAAGCCTTCCAGCTGACTGAGCACGCCGGCCAGGGACTCCGCCCCGCGCACCCGCGTGCCGCTGGCGACGCGCTGCCAGTCGAAGAGGAAGCGCATGAAATCGGCACGTTGCACCGGTTCGATTTCCCGGCGCAGGCGCTTCACCGTGTAGCGATGGATCCGCGCCAGCAAGTGACGCTCGGACCACTCCTCTTCCTCCGCGCCCGGCGTGAAGCGGCCGCGCAGTACGTAACCCTCGCGCTCCAGGCTGGCCAGGGCGAAGCCGGCATCGCTGGTGGATATCCCCAGGTCGTCGGCCAGCTCGCGCAACAGCCGCGGGCCGAAACCGGTCAGGCGCGCCCGTACCAGTTCGACCTGCGCCTCATCGGTCGTGCAGGGTTGAAGCAGTGACGGTGGCAGGTCCAGCAGGGGCGTCCGTGTGACCTGCGGATGCAGCGCCAGCCACTGGCTGAGCCGCTCCGCCGCCACCCAGACATCGCCCACCGACAGCGCCAGGCGCGTCGCCCGGCCCGCCCTGGCCAGCGACTTGAGCAGGAAGGGCCAGCCCTCGTTGGCCTGTGCCTCGCTCTCGCGAATACCGCCCAGGCCCGTCAGCGCCTCGTGCATCTCGTCGGCGTCGCGGGCTTCCGGCCAGGCCTCGGCGCGCACCGCGTCGATGGCGGCGGCATCCAGCGCGCCGAGATCGTCGGCGCTTTCCGGATCGGTCCAGCGACGGCTCTGCACGGCCTGGGTACGGCGCTCTTCCAGTGGCGCATCGTCGAGGAAGGCGTAGGGGCTGGCCGACAACACTTCCGCCGCCAATGGCGAAGGTGCTGGCAGGTCGCGCGCCAGCAAGGTCACCTCGCCGCGCTCCATGCGCCGCAGCAATGCCAGCCAGCCTTCGCAGTCCATGGCTTCGTGCAGGCAGTCGTCGAGGGTCTGCGCCACCAGCGGGTGATCGGGAATCTCGCGCTCGCCAACGATGTTCTCCAGGCACGCCACCTGGTCGGGGAACACCGAGGCCAACAGGTCTTCGCTGCGCATGCGCTGCAACTGCGGGGCGACCTTGCGACCGCCGCTGTAGCGCGGCAACGCCAGCGCCGTGGTGGCGTTCCAGCGCCAGCGCACGCCGAACAGCGGCGCATCGAGCAGCGCCTGGATCAGCACGTGCTCGGCGCTGTTGGAATGCAGGTAGCGCCAGACCTCGTCCAACGGGAAGCTGTGGCTGGTGGACAGCGACAGGATGATCGCGTCTTCGGTGGCGGCGGCCTGCAGTTCGAAGTTGAAGGTGCGACAGAAGCGCTTGCGCAGCGCCAGGCCCCAGGCGCGGTTGAGGCGGCTGCCGCAGGGCGAATGGATGACCAGCTGCATGCCACCGGATTCATCGAAGAAACGTTCGAGTATCAGGGTCTTCTGCGTCGGCAGTGCACCGAGGGCGTGGCGCGCACGGGCCAGGTATTCCACCAGTTGCCGCGCTGCCGCATCGTTCAGGCCGAGCTGTTCCTGCAGCCAGTCGATGGCCCGCGCCAGCGGTTCGGGATCGCTCTCGCCCTGGGCCAGCAACTCGTCCAGCTGGCCGCGCAGACGAGCGACACTGGTAGACAGCTCATCGCTGCGCCCCGGCGCCTCGCCGAGCCAGAAGGGAATGTTCGGCGGCTGGCCCTGGGCATCCTCGACGCGCACGCGGCCCGGTTCGACGCGCAGGATGCGGTAGGAAATGTTGCCGAGCTGGAACACGTCGCCCGCCAGGCTTTCCACGGCGAAATCCTCATTCACCGTGCCCACGGTCAGGCCTTGCGGCTCCAGTAGTACGGCGTAGTCGCCGGTGTCGGGGATGGTGCCGCCGGAAGTCACGGCGGTCAGCTTGGCGCCGCGCCGGCCGCGCAGGCGCTGGTGCACCGCATCGCGGTGCAGGTAGGCGCCGCGCTGACCGTTGCGGCTGGTGTAGCCCTCGGCGAGGGTGCGCAACATGCCGTCGAAGTGCTCGCGGCTCAGTTCGGCGTAGGGCTGCGCGCCGGTGAACAGGTCGAACAGCGCGTCCTCGCGCCATTCCTGGCAAGCCACTTCAGCGACGATCTGCTGGGCCAGGACGTCCAGCGGTGCGCGGGGAATTTCCAGCGCGTCCAGTTCCCCCAGGCGCACGCTGTCGAGCAGCGCTACGCATTCGATCAGGTCATCCCGCGAGGTCGGGAACAGCCGCCCCTTGGGCGTGCCGCCAACACTGTGACCGGAGCGCCCCACACGCTGCAGGAAGGCAGCGATGGAGCGCGGCGAGCCGAGCTGGCAGACCAGCTCCACGTCGCCGATATCGATCCCCAGCTCCAGCGAGGCCGTGGCTACCAGCACCTTCAGCTGCCCTGCCTTGAGCCGCTGCTCGGCGCCCAGGCGCAGTTCCTTGGACAGGCTGCCATGGTGCGCCGCTACCCAGCCGGCGCCGATGCGCTCGGCGAGATGCCGGGTCACGCGCTCAGCCAATCGCCGGGTGTTGACGAACACCAGCGTGGTGCGGTGTTCGCCGGCCAGTTCGGCCAGCCGGTCGTAGGCCTTGTCCCAGACGTCGTGGGACATCACCGCTTCCAGCGGCGCGGACGGCACCTCCAGGTTCAGGTCGCGCTGGCGGCTGTAGCCGATGTCGACGATACGGCAGGCCGGATGGCGGCCGACCAGGAAACGCGCCACCGCTTCGATGGGTTTCTGCGTGGCGGACAGGCCGATGCGCACCAGCGGCGCCTCGCACAACGCCTGCAAACGCTCCAGCGACAGCGCCAGGTGGCTGCCGCGCTTGCTCGCCGCCAGTGCATGGATTTCATCGACGATCACGCTGCGCGCCCCGGCCAGCATGGCGCGGCCGGAGTCCGAGCCGAGCAGCACGTAGAGCGATTCGGGCGTGGTCACCAGGATATGCGGCACCTGCTTGCGCATGGCCTCACGTTCCTTGGTCGTGGTGTCGCCGGTGCGCACGGCAGTGCGGATGTCCACTTCCGGCAGGCCCATCTCGCCCAGCGCGGCGCGGATACCGGCCAGCGGTTCCTCGAGGTTGATACGAATGTCGTTGGACAGCGCCTTGAGCGGCGAAACGTAGACCACCGTGGTGCGGTCCGGCAGCACGCCGCCGTTATCCAGCCCCTCGCGGACCAATGCATCGATGGCCGAGAGGAAAGCCGTGAGCGTCTTGCCCGAACCGGTGGGTGCGGCGACCAGCGTCGATTCCCCCGCCTGGATCGCCGGCCAGGCCTGTACCTGCGCCTGGGTCGGCGCCTTGAAATGCGCACGGAACCAGCCGGCCACCGCCGGGTGGAAGGCGGACAGCACATCGGCGCGCTTGCCGCGGGTGGAGGTTCGAGGGGCAGTCATGCAGACCAATATGGTGGTGCGCGAAGCCCGTCACAAGGACCGCTGATCGCGCCTCGCCGCACGCTGCGCCAGCCGTTACGCTGCACCCATCCAGCCGGCGGAATGACACTCGATGAGCGACCGTGATCGCGACTACTACTGGGAACAGGTCAAACAACAGAACCGGCAGAAGCCTCCCGATGCGCCGAAGCGCAAGTGGCGCATGCTGGTGAAGGCGTTGCTGTGGTTCCTCATTCCCTTGCTGATCGTGGCGGCAGGCGCAGCCCTGTGGCGCACCCCCGCCAGCCAGCTCTGGCTCCAGGAACGCTGGGTGCTGCTGCAGACACGCCTGGGCATTTCCCCGAGCGGCCTGCAGGCCACTCCGCCAGCTTCGCCCTACAGCGACAGTCCGCGCAGGCTGTCGGACTGCATCAAGCCGGGCAACGTGATCGACGACGAAGTGCGAGCCTGCGTCAAAGGGTACCGGCCGAAGACCTGGTGACGGGCAGCCTGCGGATCATGGCCATGGCCCGCACAGCGCGACGAGAACCCCGCCCGCTCGGGCGGGGTATCGGCCGATCACTTGGCCTTGTAGATGATGCCCGGGCTGCACTGGACCATCTGGTAATGATCCGGCAGTGCGTTGAGCGCCTCGGAAGCGCCGAGGAACAGGTAGCCACCGGGCTTGAGGGTGGCATGGATGCGCAGCAGGATGTCGCGCTTCACCTCGGCCGAGAAATAGATCAGTACGTTGCGGCAGAACACCATGTCGAACTTGCCCAGCGTCGCGTAGCTGTCCAGCAGGTTCAACGCGCGGAACTCCACGCGGCTCTTGATCGCCGGCTTCACCGTCCAGCGCCCCGGGGTCTTCTGGTCGAAGTAGCGCGCCAGGCGCTCCTGCGACAGGCCGCGGCCAATCGCCAGGCTGTCGTACTCACCGGCCTTGCAGGCGCTGAGCATCGAGCCGGAGAGATCCGTGGCGACGATCTGCACGCCCGCCTTGAGCTGGCCGAGGTTGGTGCGCTCGAACTCGTCGATGGCCATCGACAGCGAATAAGGCTCCTGCCCCGAGGAGCAGGCCGCCGACCAGATGCGCAGGCGCTGGCCGGGCGCAGCCTTGATCATCTCCGGCAGCACGCGGTTCTTCAGTACTTCGAAGGGGTAGGTATCGCGAAACCACAGGGTCTCGTTGGTGGTCATCGCGTCGACCACCTGCTCGCGCAGCTGGCTGCGCATCTGGATCTTCTGCACCAGCTCGCCCAGGGACTTGATGCCCTGCTGTTCCATCAACTTGTTCAAGCGGCTGGAGACCAGGTACTGCTTGTTGGCGCCCAGGAGGATGCCGCAGGTCTTCTCCAGGAAATCCCGGAACAGCTCGAATTCAGAATTGGTGGATGTCACAGATAAACCTCTTTGCTCGTGGACGGCTGCCGACGGTGCGGCGGCAACTGCCTGACCGGTGCTCAAAAAAACATAGACGATGCGGGCGGCACCGGCGCCACCCGCATCTCGTCACTGCCCGTCAGGCCGACGCGCCATCCACGGCCTTGATCCGGTCCGACACGCGGGCCGCCAGGTCATCGGGACGGAACTTGGCGAGGAAGTCGTCAGCGCCGACCTTCTTCACCATGGCCTGGTTGAACACCCCGGACAACGAAGTATGCAGGAGAATGTGCAGATCCTGCATGCGCGGGTCGTGACGGATTTCCGCCGTGAGCGTGTAGCCGTCCATCTCCGGCATCTCGATATCCGAGATCACCATCAACAGGTCGCTGCCCGGATGCCCGCCGGCCTCCACCATCTGGTGCAGGTAATCCAGCGCCTGGCGGCCATCGTTGAGCGCCAGCACCTCGACGCCGACGGTTTCCAGGCAACGCACCAGTTGCTTGCGCGCCACCGAGGAGTCGTCCACCACCAGCACGCGCTTGCTCACCGCGCGGGCCTGGGTGTCGGCATCCAGCACGCCTTCGGAGATGTCCTCCGAGGTCGGCGCCACTTCGGCGAGGATCTTCTCCACGTCGATGATTTCCACCAGCTGGTTGTCCACCCGCGTCACTGCCGTCAGGTAGTGGTCGCGACCGGTCCCCTTGGGTGGCGGATGGATCGACTCCCAGTTCATGTTGACGATGCGCTCCACCGAGTGCACCAGGAAGCCCTGCACCTTGGTGTTGTACTCGGTGATGATCACGAAACTGTTGGCGACATCCCGCAGGGCGTGACGCCCCGTGGCCAGCGCCAGATCGAGGATCGGGATGGTACCGCCGCGGATGTTCGCCACCCCGCGCACCACCTGGCTGGACTTGGGCATCACGGTCAGGCGGGGGCACTGCAGCACCTCCTTCACCTTGAACACGTTGATCCCGTACAGCTGGCTGCCGTTCAAGCGGAACAGCAGCAGTTCGAGACGATTCTGGCCAACCAGCTGCGTACGCTGGTTGACCGAATCCATGACTCCGGCCATTGAGCCTCCTGTGCACGCAACGCCGCCCTGCTGGCAGAGACGGCATGACCATTGCTTAAACCGTTGCATGAAACAGGCAACGACATTTTTCCGACATCCGAGACCCGCGCGCGCCCTGGTGGCTGCGCTACTCGGCATGGCGGGTGCGCTGACCCTCTCCCCGGCTGGGGCGGAAGGCTTCACCGCGCCTGAGATCCTTATCGGCTCCACCCAGGGCTTTCTTGAGTTCAAGGTGGAAGATTATCTGCAGACTTCCGGCATAGACGCACGCTACGAGATCGAAGTCGCCCGCATCGACCCCCGGCTGCGCCTGGCGCAGTGCGACAAGGACCTGACGCAGAAGCTGGAAAGCCCGGCGCAACCCGTTGGTCGGGTCACCGTGCGGGTCATCTGCGAAGGCAGCTCTCCCTGGACGGTATTCGTTCCGGCGACGGTCAGGCTGTACCGTCAAGTTGTCGTCACCACCCTGCCCCTGCAGCGCAACCGGGTCATCGAGCCAGGCGATATCAGCGTCGTCGAGCGCGACGTCGGCCAACTGAACCAGGGCTACCTGACCGATCCACAGCAGGTGGTCGGCATGAAGCTCAAGCGCCCGACGGTCAACGACCAGGTACTGGCGCCGGTGTTCCTCGAACAGGCAGCGGCCGTGCGCAAGGGCGACCAAGTGGTGATTCGCGCCAAGACCAATGCGATCAACGTATTCATGCCCGGCGAAGCGCTCTCGGACGGGGTGCCCGGCGAGCAGATCCGCGTGCGCAACCTGCGCTCCCAGCGTATCGTCAGGGCGCGCGTAGTCGAGCCGGGGACCGTGGAAGTCAGCCTGTAGCGCTCGGCCCCGGCGATTTTCTGGCATGATGAACGCAGCCATCTGCAAAATGTGCTCGGGCGCACGAAAATTCGGCCTAAAGTTTCTCCCAGGACGGCCGAAAAGCTTGGCAAGCGTCCAATACCTCCAGAGGTTTCCACCATGGTCATCGACTTCAACCGGCTGAACCCAGCCTCTACGACAGCCAGCACTGGCCGTAGCAGTGCTGCCCAGAGCGGTCGCAGCGAAGCCGCCGCAGAGAATGCCTCCGTCAACGCCCCGGTCAAGAGCGGCGAGTCGGTACAGCTGAGCGATACCGCGCAGCAACTACAGAAAGTAAGCGATCAACTGAAGGACCAGCCCGTGGTCGACAACGAGAAAGTGGCTCGCATCAAAGCGGCCATCGCTGACGGCAGCTACCAGGTCGACAGCCAGAAAGTCGCCAGCAAGCTGCTCGATTTCGAATCCCAGCGCTGAGTTCACTCAGCGCCTGGTCAACCGCTAGAACGCCGAGCCCAAGATGTCCGACGCCCTGCTTTCCCTGATCAACGGCGACATCGAAGCAGCCAGCACCCTGCTGCAATTGATCGACGACGAGTACCAGGCGCTGCAAGCGCGGGATCTCGATCAGTTGCAGAAGCTGCTCGACGGCAAGCTGCCGCTTCTGCAGCAGCTTGAGCAGAATGGCCGCATCCGCGCCCAGGCGCTGCTGCAGGCCGGTGTCAGCGTGGATCGCGAAGGGCTCGCGCAGATCGCCCAGGCCACCGGCAATCCCCTGCTCCCCGCACGCGCGGAGGAACTAGGTGCGCTGCTGGAACGCTGCCAGGAAGCCAACCAGCGCAACGGCCGAATCATCCGCTCCGGCCAGGCCAGCACCGAGCGCACGCTCGACATCCTGCGCGGCCAGGACACCCCACGCCTCTATGACCGCTACGGCGGTTCGACCCAGGGCAACCGCCAGCGTCCGCTGAGCCAGGCCTGAGCGTTCGTCGGAAAGCTGGCCTGGCAGCCAGCCTTTGGGCAAAATGCCACTATCGATCCTGCCCCGTGCCTTACTCATAACAAACACAATGGAGATTCGCGGACCGTGTCCAATCCGTTCGTCGAGGAAAATGGCCCTCAACCACCGAAGGTCCTGAAAGCTCCGGTGGAGATCCACGCCAGCCTGAAATTACTGATGGACAGTCACGATCCCCTGGTCATCACCTTCGAAGGGCGCGGCCAGCGCTTCCAGAGCTTTGTCGTCGAGGTCAACCGCGAGCGCAACATCGTCGCCTTGGACGAACTGATCCCCAACGATGGCGAGCGCTTCCTGCAGAACGGCGAGCAGTTCCGTATCGAGGCCTTCCATGAAGGCGTGCGCATTGCCTGGGAGAACACCCAGAACGCCTTCTTCTCCGAGATCGACGGTGCCCGCTGCTACTGGCTGCCGGTGCCGACCGAGATGCTCTATCACCAGCGCCGCAACGCCTTCCGCGCCCCCGTGGGCCAGGGCCAGCCGGTGGCCGTGGAAATTGCCGGCAGCAAGCTCAAGGCGCCGCTCAAGGGCAACCTGATCGATATCTCCGCCACCGGATGCAAGATCCGCCTGGAAGGCAACGCCGCCGAGCGCCTGCAGCCCGGCCAGATCTACGAGGAATTCACCGCGCGCCTGCCCTTTGGCGCCCTGACCATGGAAGTCGAACTGCGCCACGTGCATTTCGAGGAAAAGGTCGGCTACAGCTTCGCTGGCGTACGCTTCCACCAGATGAGCGGCCTGGCCCAGCGCAACATCGAGCGCTTCGTCTACCAGCTGCAGCGCGAAGCCCGGCGCTTCGAGAAGGACGAACTGTTCTAGTCCCTGCGGGGCGGCAAGCACCTGCCGCCCTTCCCTCTCGGCCTCACGCGGGCCGGCTTTCTTCCTCTGCTTCCGTGCCCTTCTCGGGTACCGGCGCGCTGTTGTCGTTGCCCTTCATCTGCTCTTCCACGGCGGCCTCGTCGACCCGCGGGTCGAGCGCGGCGGACAATGGCGAGGACGCCAGGCTGTCCGGCGTGGCGACGTGCTTGACCGGCGCCTCGTCGACCCGGTGTACGCCGCTGACTTTTTCCGGGTGCACGCGCCAGATCAGGATCAACGAACAGGCGCAGACGAACGCGTAGAGCATGTTGGCGCCAAAAGCTTTCATCAGCGCGCCAGCCGCCAGCGGGCCGATACAGGCGCCGACACCGAAGGTCACCAGCAACATGGCGGTGAGGGAGACGCGATGCTCGCCTTCGACGTGGTCATTGGAGAACGCCACCGCCAGCGGGTAGAGGGTGAACTGCACCAGGCAGACCACGAAGCCCAGCGGCAACAGCCAGGCCAGCGTCATCGGCGGCAGCGGCAGCACCGGCAGCAGGGCCAGCGGCAGGGCGACCACCAGCAGCAGTATCGCGGCATTGCGGATCAGCGCCGCGCGGTCATAGCGATCCGACAACCAGCCCAGCGGCCACTGCACAACCAAACCGGCGAAGATGCAGCCGCCCATGAACAGGCCGATTTCCTCGGTGCTCAAGCCCTGGCGCACCGCGTAGAGCGGCGCCAGGCCGTAGAACGAACCGATCACCAGCCCCGACACCAGCACCGTGGTCAGCGACTGCGGCACCCGCTGGATGAAGAAGCGCGGCTCCAGTGGCGCCGGGCGCAGCGGCGCGGGGTGGACCTTGTGGGTGATCGCCACCGGGATCAGCGACAGCGCAAAGCACAGCGCAATCAGCATCGGCAGCTCCGGGCCCAGTCCCGGATGCACCACCAGCACCAGTTGGCCAAGTACCAGCCCCAGGTACGACGCGACCATGTAGCCGGCGAACACCAGCCCGCGCTGGCGCGCCTCGGCCTGTTCGTTGAGCCAGCTCTCGATGACCATGTACTGGCACATCATTCCCAGGCCGATGGCGACCCGCAGCACCAGCCAGAAGCCGATCCACGGCAGCAGGCCGATGCCCAGCACCGCGGCGGTAACCAGCCCGCCACAGGCGACGTAGGCGCGGATATGGCCGACGCGGGCGATCAGCCGGTGGCCGATCTTGCCGCCGAGGACGAGGCCGAGGTAGTAGGCGGCCATCATGGCGCCGATCCATAGCCCGTCGACCTTCTCGGCGCCCAGGCGCAGGGCGAGATAGGTACTGAGCAGACCGGAACCGGTCAGGAGCATGACGGCGGCGAAGTACAGAGCGCGGAAGGCAGTGACGATCCGAAGCATTGGACCTCCTGGTCCAGAACAACCCCGGCACAGTGTCCGGGCAGCGGAAAGCGGGACTTGCCGTGACACATTAGAGGCTGCCAATCGGCGCGTCGAGAGCCCTGCCGGGCCCGGAATAGCGAGTGTCGCGCCCGGTGATGCGGGCTAGTTCGAAGGATACCGGCGGGATGAACGAGGATGGCTTGAAGATCGCCTGGAGATAGGCGCCGATCACAGCTGCATCAGACTTTCGCCGCAGCTGTGTCGGCGGGCACGCGACTCACGACTTTGACATCAGACTTTCGACATCAGGCCTGGGCTGCGAGTACGCGGCGCTCCCAGGGGCTGATCTCGTCGAAGAAGCTGGTCAGCTCCATGGACTTGGTCGCGCAGTAGCCGTCGATGAACTCGTTGCCGAATACCTCGCGGGCCAGTTCGCTGCGCTTGAGGCGCTGCATCGCGTCGTACATCGTGCACGGCAGCAGCAGCTCGTCCGGCACCTCGAACTCACCCTGGATCGGCGCGGTGGGCTCCAGCGCCTGCTCGATGCCGTGCAGGCCGGCCGCCAGGCTCGCGGCGATGGCCAGGTAGGGGTTGGCGTCAGCTCCGGCCAGGCGATTTTCCACTCGCCGGGCGACCGGTGCGCTGGCCGGAATGCGCAGGCCGGCGGCGCGGTTGTCGTGGGACCAGCAGGCGTTGTTCGGCGACGCGTAGGGGTGGCACAGGCGCTGGAAGGAATTCACGTTCGGCGCGAACAGCAGGGTGAAGTCCGCCAGGCACGCCTGTTGGCCACCGATGAAATGGCGGAACGCCGGCGTGGCCTCGCCATGGGCATCGGTGAAGATGTTGCGGCCTTCGCCATCGACCACGCTCTGGTGGATGTGCATCGAACTGCCCGGCGTGTGCGCCAGCGGCTTGGCCATGCACACCACGATCAGCCCGTGCTTGAGCGCGACTTCCTTGAGCAGGTGCTTGAAGAGGAAGGTCTGGTCGGCCAGCAGCACCGGGTCGCCGTGCAGGAAGTTGATCTCGAACTGGGTGGTGCCCATCTCGTGCATGAAGGTGTCGCGTTCCAGCCCCACCGCTTCCATGCAGCGGTAAACGTCCTGGAAGAACGGCCGCAGGCCGTTGTTGGAGGACACGCTGAAGGCCGAGTGGCCGATCTCGCGGCGACCGTCGAGGCCGACCGGCGCCTGGAAGGCTTCGTTGGCGTCGGGGTTGGGCGCGAAGACGAAGAACTCCAACTCGGTCGCCACCACCGGGCTCCAGCCGCGCTCGGCGTAGCGCGCCACGACCTGCTTGAGCAGGCCACGGGTGGACAGGCCGGACGGCTTGCCGTCGAGTTCCACCGCATCGCAGATGGCGAAGGCGCGGGGTTCGTCGCTCCAGGGCAGGCGGTGGATCTGGGTGGGCTCGGCGATCAGCGCGAGGTCACCGTCGTCGCTGCCGTAGTACTTGGCCGGCGGGTAGCCGCCCATGATGCATTGCAGCAGGACGCCACGCGCCAGTTGCAACCGGCGCCCGGTGAGGAAGCCCTCGCCGGTCATCACCTTGCCACGCGGCACCCCGTTGAGGTCGGGGGTGACGCACTCGATCTCTTCCACTCCAGCCAGGCGTTCGGCGAGCGGGACTCCTAGATCGTTACTCATGACTTCTTATCCTTGTTCTTCTTGTCCGTGTCACAGGACGCCGCGCGAGGTGCGCTAGCCCGTACAAAATACGCACCACGCGTTCGATATTTCAAGCGGGCCAGAATGGGGCCGTTGCAAAAGCCACCGAACGGAGTAACGGGATGAGCACGACGTAGGATGGCGTGGAGCGCAGCGATACCCATCAAATCGGCATACCGACAGCATGGGTATCGCTGCGCTCCACCCATCCTACAAAGGCCCACGCCGGGAAAATGGTGCGCACACGTGCGGATGCGCAGAATGAAAACGCCGCTCCGTGGAGCGGCGTTTTCACTGAGTCACCCGCCATCAGAACAGGTGGGTGAACAGCCAGTACAGCGAAGCGGAGAGCACGATGGCTGCCGGCAGGGTCAGCACCCAGGCCATCAGCAGGTTGCGGATGGTGCGCATCTGCAGCCCCGAGCCGTTGGCGGCCATGGTGCCGGCAACGCCGGAAGACAGCACGTGGGTCGTCGATACCGGCAACCCGTACATGTCCGCTGCGCCGATGGTCATCATCGCCACCAGCTCCGCCGAGGCTCCCTGGGCGTAGGTCAGGTGGGTCTTGCCGATCTTCTCGCCGACGGTGACCACGATGCGCTTCCAGCCGACCATAGTGCCCAGGCCGAGGGCGATGGCCACGGCGACCTTCACCCACAGCGGGATGAAGCGGGTCGACTCGTCGATCTTGCCCTTGAACGCCGCCAGCTTGCTGGTGGTGTCGGCGTCGAAGCTGCCGACCTTGTCCTTGTCCATCAGGCGGATCGCTTCGCTGGTCAGGTACATGTCGTTGCGCACGTTGCCCATGGCTTCGGCCGGCACGCGAGCGAGGCTGCCGTAGCCCTTCACTTCCGCGCCGATGGCGCCGGTCAGCGCCGCCAGCGACGGGATCAGCTCCGGCTTGGCTTCCTTGGTGCGCACGTATTCCGAGAGCACCGCGCGCGGGTCGGCCGGGGCCGGCTGCGGCGCGGCGCGGACCAACGCCTGCTGGGTGACCTCGGCGATGGCGACGAACTGCACGGTCTGGTCCGCCGGCATGGTGCGGTTCAGCGCGTAGGCCATCGGCAGGGTGCCGACCAGGATCAGCATGATCAGGCCCATGCCCTTCTGCCCGTCGTTGGAACCGTGGGCGAAGGAGACGCCGGTGCAGGTGAGAATCAGCAGACCACGAATCCACCACGGCGGCGGCGTCTTGCCCTTGGGCGCCTTGTACAGCGCGCGGTTCCTTACCAGCAGGCGCAGCGCCAGCAGCAGGAGCGCGGCGCAGACGAAGCCGATCAGCGGCGAGAGCAGCAGCGAGTAGCCGACCTTGGTCGCCTGCGCCCAGTCAACGCCGCTGGTGCCGTCGCGGCCGTGCATCAGCGCATTGGCGATGCCCACGCCGATGATCGAGCCGATCAGGGTGTGCGAGGACGACGCCGGCAAGCCCAGCCACCAGGTGCCGAGGTTCCACAGGATGGCGGCGATCAGCAGGGCGAAGACCATGGCGAAACCGGCCGAGGAACCGACCTGCAGGATCAGCTCCACCGGCAGCAGGGCGATGATGCCGAAGGCCACCGCGCCGCTGGAGAGCAGCACGCCAAGGAAGTTGAAGCAGCCCGACCAGACCACCGCGAAGTGCGGCGGCAGCGAGTGCGTATAGATGACGGTGGCCACTGCGTTGGCGGTGTCGTGGAAGCCGTTGACGAACTCGAAGCCCAGGGCGATGAACAGGGCGACCCCGAGCAGCAGGAACGGCGTCCAGGTGGTGACCGCAGTGGTGACGTCGTCAACGTCACGCACCAGGCTCCAGGCCGAGAACAGCAGGCCGACGGCGAGCACGGCGAAGAAGATGAAGGCGGTAATGCGGCCGGGCTTGCGTTCCAGATGGGGCCGTGCTTCGGCGACGGGAAGGTCGCCGGCGGCCAGGGTATCGGTGGTCATGCTGGGAGTCCGCGTGGGGGGATGTCCCGGTCATGATCGGCGGGGAATGTTACAGGTTATGTCTCAACGCCAGGCACTGGACGCTGTAGGAGCGAGCTTGCTCGCGAACCGCCTGACACCGCGACAATCGGCCAGGTTCGCGAGCAAGCTCGCTCCTACGAAAAGCTCTGCCCAACCAGCTTCAGTAAACCTCTGGCACCACGATTTCCCGCGGGGTCGGTGTGCGCGAGTAATCCTCGTTGCGCTGCCGCGCGGGCAGGATCACCGACGGATGCTCCACGTCCTCATAGGGAATCAGGTTCAGCAGATGGCTGATGCAGTTCAGCCGCGCGCGCTTCTTGTCGTCGGCCTGCACCACCCACCAGGGCGCCTCGGCAATATGGGTGCGGTCCAGCATGATTTCCTTGGCCTTGGTGTAGGCCTCCCAGCGCCGGCGCGACTCCAGGTCCATGGGGCTGAGCTTCCACTGCTTGAGCGGGTCGTGGATGCGGCTGAGGAAGCGCAGGTGCTGTTCGTCGTCGGAGATGGAAAACCAGTACTTGATCAGCTGGATGCCCGAGCGCGCCAGCATGCGCTCGAACTCAGGCACGCTGCGGAAGAACTCCTCGTACTGCTCGTCGTTGCAGAACCCCATGACCCGTTCGACGCCAGCGCGGTTGTACCAGCTGCGGTCGAACAGGACGATCTCCCCCGCCGCCGGCAGGTGCGAGACGTAGCGCTGGAAGTACCACTGGGTCTGCTCGCGRTCGTTCGGCGCGGGCAGCGCGGCGACSCGGCASACRCGCGGATTGAGGCGTTGGGTGATGCGCTTGATCACGCCACCCTTGCCCGCCGCGTCACGGCCCTCGAAGAGAATGACCACCTTGTGGCCGGTCTTCACCACCCAGCTCTGCAGTTTCACCAGCTCGCCCTGCAGGCGGAACAGCTCGCTGAAGTAGCGACGGCGGGCGAGCTTCTCCTCATCGACGTCAGCGTGCTCGTCGAACAGTTCGTCGAGGTTGCGCACGTCTTCCAGCAGTTCCAGCTCCAGCTCTTCGTCGCTGTGGTCGAGCAGTTCGCGGTGGATGCGGCGGATCACGGATTCATTGGTCAGGGGCATGGCGGCGGCCTACGCGTCGGGGCTTTGCCGCCAGACTAGGCCCCGACGGTGTCAGGCTGGTGACAGCGGTCGCCGTGCCAGTGATCGGCCTGTAGGAGCGAGCTTGCTCGCGAACCGCACAGCTCCGAGCTGCCGGAGAGCACCGTTCGCGAGCAAGCTCGCTCCTACAAGATCCGTGAGCTCAGCTCACCGCTCGCGCAGTTCCATCACCTTCAGCTCCGGATCGGCCTTGATCTGCTCGTCGGTAAACGGCAGATCCGGCCATTGCTGCCGGGCGAACAGCTCGGTCTGGTCACGATGGTGCGGCGAGCCGGGTTCGCTGGACTGCGAGAACGTCAGCAGCCCGCGCGCCTTCGGCCCGTCGGCGGTGAAGTCGACCAGTTGGATATAGCTGCTGCCGCTGAGCACGCGGTAATGGTCGCCCTGCCACTGCGAAGTGATGGCGTTGTAGACGCCCTCGTTGCCGGTGCCGCCAGGGATGCCCAGGGGATTGGCCTGGTCGCCGGTCAGTTGCAGCTCACCCCAGGTCTCATCTGCCTGGATCTTGCGGGCGTCGATCTCCTGCCCGGCGGCCACCAGGGCCTGCTGCGCCTGCTGGCGCACCTCCGGCTTGTCCAGGGCGATGCCCGAGGGCGTGGCCAGCGGCAGCTTGGGATCGAAGGGCAGGCGCCAGCCACCCTCGATCTTCAGGAAGCGCGCGACGAAGGCCTGGAAGTAGGCGAAGCCGGGATTGCTGTCGAGGTTGACGTGGCGGTCCCACGAGCCCAGCGCGGCGCAGGCCGCCTCCGCGCCCGCCGGGGCTGGCTTGCACAGTTGCAGCAGGTCGTCGAGGAGCAGGTCGGCCACGTAGACGCGGTTGTCGGTGACCAACTTCTGCAGGTCGTCCGGGCCGATCTTGCCGTCGCCCTTCAGGCGTTCCAGGGCGAAGCGCGCACGGGCGCTGACCGGGATCGAATCGCGGCTCACCAGCGGCGAGAAACCGGTCAGCGGCTGCGCCGGGTTGCTCAGCCAGGCGCTGTCATTGGAGTTCTGCACGAAGTCCTGGCGCTCCAGCGCCGGCATCTGCTCCGGCGGCGTGAGGCCGGCATGACGCGCCCCCGGTGCGCTGGACCAGTTGCAGGCGCGACGTCCGCCCTGCAGCACCGGCAGGCCCTGCTTCTGGAAAGCGGGGATCGCGCAGTCGGCCAATTGCTGCTGGCTCAGGTAAGGCACCACCGATTGATTGAGGTAGAGCACCTTGCCTTCTGCGTCAGTGGCCAGGGTGTTGACCCACGGAATCCCCTGTACCCGCTCCACGCTGTCGCGCAGCTCATCCAGGCTGCGCGCGTGATCGATGGCGTACCACTGCTGCAGCACGCGGTCGTTGCCCAGGTTGGCGTCGCGCACGGCGAAGGCTTCATTGGCGTTCCAGGGGAATTTGCCGGGCACGCTGAGCAGCGGGCCGTACTCGGACTCGTACAGCGTGTGGCTGCGCGTGCCCACGCGGCCGTCGGCCTCACGTACCCGCACGCGCAGGGTGACTTCCTTCAACGGCCGCGACTGGCCATCGACGCGGTAGCTGTGCGGGTCCTGCGGGTCGAGGTCCAGTCGATACAAGGTGAAGTGGCTGGAGGTGTCCACCGTATGGCTCCAGGCCAGGTCCTTGCTGAAGCCGATATTCACCAGCGGCATGCCCGGCAGCGAAGCGCCCATCACATCGAGCTGGCCGGGAATGGTCAGGTGCATCTGGTAGAAACGCAGCGCGCCGAACCAGGGGAAATGCGGGTTGGCCAGCAGCAGGCCGTTGCCGTCCACAGAACGCTCGCTGCCCACCGCGACGGCGTTGCTGCCGTGGTTCTGGTGGAAGTTCTCGCGCCGCTCCATCGCCGCCAGTACCTCGCCGTCGCTGACGATGGAGGACGTCGCCTGGCCCGGCGGCGCCGCTGCCATCATCGCCTCGGCGAACTGCCCGGCACCGGATTGCACCAGCAGCCGGCGGGTCAGGCGCAGCAGGTCGTCACTCTCCAGCGGGCGCAGCCAGGCCTTGCCCGCGCACTGCGTGCCGGCCGCCTGGGTATCCCACAGCCAGCGGTTGTAGCCGGCCGCGTAGCCATCGAGCAGGTCGCGGATCGGCTGCGGCTGGGCGCTGCGCAGGCGACGCAGGGATTCGTTGTCGTTGAGCCAGGTGTAGAAGAAGTCCGAGGGCAGGTTGCCGATGCCGGCGGAGGACTTGCCGTCCACGCCGAAGTAGCGCGAGCGTTCGCCCCGCGCGGTGAGGGCTTCCTCGGCCAGCAGGCAGGCGTTGTCGCGGGCATAGGCGTAGCCGATGCCGTAGCCCAGGCCCAGTTCGTCCCTGGCCTGGATGTGCGGGATGCCGTAGCGGGTCCAGCGGATCTGCGCCTCGAGTTCGGCGCCATAGGCCAGCGCGGGTAGTCCGGAAGCCAGCAGGCTGCCGGCCACGGCGGCCAGTCGGAAGGTCTTGCTCATTGATTCCCTCAATGCTCGGATGACGGCCGGATGCCCGGCCAGGGGCACGCGGCCGCGCCGCTCGCGCGGTGCCGGTGCAAGGGTTGGAGGGCGGCTCACGCCGGCCAATGCAGTGCGCTGAAGGTCATCGCGCCGCGCCTTCCGAGGCACGCGCGCAGGCAGGTTGCTGAGGACATGGGTTCTCCTTTTTCTTGTCGGTCGCCTCGCGAAAAAAGCGACGCGCCTCTTCAGGGGAACGGATGGGCCACACGCGAAATTAACCCGCGACCGATGGCAATCGGCCACACAGCAAGGCTCTATCTCGCGGCTTTCGCCCGTTCCAGAGGCGTCGCGGGCGGTTCGACTTCAGGGCGCCGGGAGGGTTCCGGACTGACGCTTCCAACGACCGGGCGACTGCCCCGTCCAGCGCTGGAAAGCGCGGGAGAAACTCGCCGCCTCGGCGTAGCCCAGGCACTGCGCGATGCCATGCAGATCCATCCGCGATTCGCATAGCAGGCGCTCGGCCAGACGCCGTTTGATGCCGTCGTTCAGCCCCTGCAGGCTCTGCCCCTCCTGCGCCAGGCGCCGTTGCAGCGTGCGCTCGGAAAGACCCAGCCGCTCGGCCACTGCGGCAGCGCCGAGCAGGCTGGCGGAATCACGCAACAACAGTTGCTGGACCTGCCGCGCGGTCGGCGTGGCGGCCAGGGTCAGCGCCAACTCTCCACAGAGGCGCTCGCAGAGTTGCTCGCCGCTGTCGCGCGCGCTGATCTGTGCTTGCGGCAGCGGCGCCTGCAGGTCTTCCAGGGCAAAGAGCATGGCGTTGCGTGGCGCCTCGAACAGCGGCTCGATGCCGAAGATGTCGCGGAACACGCTGGCATCGGCTGGCGCCGGGCAGCGCAGTTCGATGGCCAGGGGCTGCAGCGGCCGCTGCAGCAATTCGCCGGACAATTGCCAGCAACCGGCAATGCCGCGCTCCACCACGAAGGCACGGGCATCCTCGGGCAGCACGCGATCGTCGTACACCAGCCACACCCCGCGCGCCTCCGCCTCGCTGCTCACGGGGCAAAGGGTCAGGGCCAGGCTCTGGTAGCGGCCGAAGGTTTCGAAGGCTTCCTGCAGGGTGCGGCTGGCGAGCATGGTGAAACCCAGCAACCCCAGCGACGTCAGGTGATAGCGCCGCCCGGTGGCCAAACCCAGGCCCGGCCTGTCCCTGCGCTGCAACAGGTTGCGGATCACCGCCAGCTCCTGCCACGCCTGGATGCGCCCGGCGCGCGCCTGCAGGTCGGCGGGCGAGATGGCGCTGCCCACCAGGCAATCATCAGCGTCGATGCCTTCGTCGTGGGCGCTGTCGAGCAGGTACTGCACTCCGGTGATTTCGCGGGTCTGGCGCCAGTCCATCACGAATTCCTCGTTGGCCGCCGCATGGCGGGAAAAGTCAATTTTTGGCGGACTTGATCATGGAAGAAAGTGACGGCGCTGACCATGCTTGAGGTGCCAATAACACTCACAAGAGGCTTCCCCATGTTCGAGTTCTTCTACGCGTTGCCCAGCCAGAACCGCGCCGCCGAGTACAAGCACTTCCGTATCGTCCCGGCCACCGGCGCCATCGGCGCGGACGTCAGCGACCTGGACCTGACCACCCTGGGCGACGACGGCTACGCCGAACTGCGCCAGGCACTGCTGGCGCACAAGGTGCTGTTCATCCGCGGGCAGGACTTGAGCGTGGAAAACCTCGAAGCCGTGACCCTGCGCTTCGGCGAATTCGGCCGTGAGCCCTATGTGGTCGGCATGGAAGATCACCCGCATGTGGTGCGGGTGGTGAAGGAAGCCAACGAGAAGACCCCGGTGGTGTTCGGCGGCGCCTGGCACAGCGACTGGTCGTTCCAGGAGCGCCCGCCGGCTTTCACCCTGCTCTACGGCCACGACATCCCGCCGTTCGGCGGCGACACCCTCTACGCCAACCTGGCGCTGGCCTATGAATGGCTGTCGCCGAAGCTGCGCGCACAACTGGAAACCCTCGACGCCATCCACAGCCCGGAGCGCGCCTACGGCGCCGAGGCCAAGCACAACGATCTGATGGAAAACATGGCGGTGCGCTACGGCAGCCACGATGGCGAAGTGCGCTCGCACCCGCTGGTGATCAAACACCCGGAGACCGGCAAGAAAGTCCTCTACATCAACCCGGCCTACACCAGCGGCATCAAGGGCATGCGCCCGGCCGAGTCGCAACCGCTGCTGGACTACCTGTTCGGCATCGCCACCCAGCCGGCCTTCACCTGCCGCATGCGCTGGACTGCCGGCACCCTGGCGATCTGGGACAACCGCAGCACCTGGCACTACCCGGTGTCGGACTACCACGGCATGCGCCGGGAGATGTACCGCACCACCGTGGTGGGCGAAGTTCCGAGCCGCTGAGGAGCCCAACGATGAACACAAACAAGCTCCACGCCGCCGCCCACGCCCTGGCCGAGGCGCGGGCCAGCCGAACGCCCATCGCCGCGCCAGCGGCACACTTTGGCCTCACCGGGTTGGACGACGCCTATCGCGTGCAGGCGCTGGGCATCGACCTCGCGCTGGCCGGCGGCGAACGCCTGGCGGGCGCCAAGGCCGGGCTGATCTCGCCGGCAATGCAGGCGGCGCTCAAGGTCGGCGAACCGGTTCACGGCCGCTTGCTCGCCAGCCTGCGCTGTCGATCCGGCGCGCTTATCGCCCGCGAACGCCTGCTGCAACCGCGAATCGAGGCAGAACTCGCCCTGCTCATCGGCCGCAACCTGCCGACGGGAGAGCTCGATCTGGCCACTTTTCGCGCCTGCATCGAAGGTGCGGTCCCGGCCATCGAGATCAACGACACCGCCGTGGCCAACTGGCAGATCGGCCTGCTCGACTCGGTGGCCGACAACCTCTGCGCGGGCCTCTACCTGACCGGCGACCGGCCGGTGGCGCTGGAAAGACTGGACGACGCCGCGCTGGCAGTGCAACTGCTGCGCAATGGCGCGCCGGCCTTCCCGCCAACCCGGACGACCCTCGGGGCGATGCTCGACATCGGCCTCTGGCTGGCGCGGCGCATGGCACGCCTGGACGCGCCGCTCAAAGCGGGAGACGTCCTGCTGTGCGGGGCCCTGGCACCGATGTCGCCGGTTGCGCCGGGAGACGCATTCGAGCTGGAAATCGAGGGGCTGGGACGCGTCGGCTGTAGCTTCGAGCAATGACGGAGTAGACGGGCCCGGTCTCTTGCAACTTCGCTAAGCGCGTCCCCCCAGCGGGGTAAGGCACATCACCTGGAACCGGTTATCCGCCAATAACTCGCGGCGGATAACGCCAGGGCGTTATTCGCCCTACGGGTTCCGTGCCCGCGCGCCGCTACAACGCCACWGCGAACCGTCCCGGATGCTTCCCCAGCAGCGTAGGGCGCATAACCTGGAACAGGTTATCCGCCGAAAACTCACGGCGGATAACGCCAGGGCGTTATTCGCGCTGCGGGCTCCATGCCCGCGCGCCATCAGAGCTCCGCTCCAAACCGCCCCGCATGTTCGCGCAGCATCCCCCGCAGCAACTGTGCCGCCGGCGACAGGTAGGCGCCCTCGCGCACGGCCAGCCCGATGGTCCGTGTCAGCGTGGTCTCGGCCAGCTGCACCTCGCGCAACTGGTCCATCCCGTGGCCACCCGCCAGCGCCTCGCGGGCGATGAAGCTGAGCAGGCGGGTGCGGGCGATCAGGTTGGGCAGCATGGGAATCGCGTTGGTCTCGATCTGCACCTGCGGCATTGGCAACTGGTGGGCCTGGAAGGTGGCGTCCATCCAGCGCCGCGACGACACCCCGGTCGCCGGCAGTACCCAGCGATAACGGCACAGGTCGGCCATGGCTACGGGTGCGTCGAAGATCGGATGGTCGCGGCTGGCGACTACCACCACCTGATCCTGCAGCAGCGGTTCGCTGCTCAGTTGCGGGTCGTCGACGATCCGCGAGCAGATCGCCATGTCCAGCCGCCCGCTGCGCAATGCTTCGCGCAGCACGTCGTCCTGGCCCAGCACCAGGCTCATGGTGACCTCCGGCGCACGGGCCAGCAGGTCCTCGGTGAGGCGCGGCAACAGGTACTCGGCCATGGTCGCCGCACAGCCCAGGCGGATATTGCCCACCACTCCACTGGCGAAATCGCGCACCTCGCGGCGAGTTTCCTCGATGTCCTGACGCAGTTGCCGGGCACGCTGGAGCATCAGTTCGCCGGCCGGCGTCAGGCGAATCCGTCGGCCATCGCGCTGGAACAGGCGCGCGCCAAGGGACTCCTCCAGGCGCTGGATGCTCTTGGTCAGCGCCGGCTGGCTGCGCCCCAGGCGCTCGGCGGCGCGCCCCAGGTGGCCGAGTTCGGCGATGGTTTCGAAGTAGGCGAGATCACGCAGGTCCATGGCGGCCAACCGATAAATTTCAGGAATGGATTCATGACTATTAGAAAATAGACTTGATCGATCCGGCTACCGATAATTCCTCCGTCTTCCCCGTCCGGAGCCGTCCGTGTCCAGTCGTCCCGCCCTCTTCGTCGCCCGTATCCCCGTCAGCCTGCAATGGCTGACCCTGGCGCTCGGGGCCGCAGGCGCCGGGCAACTGCTCACCTGGCTCGGCATCCCTGCCGCGCTGTTCCTCGGGCCCATGCTGGTGGCCATTGCCTTTGGTGTCAGCGGCGCGGAAATCCGCCTGCCGCGCAGCGCCTTCCGCCTCAGCCAGGGCTGCATCGGCCTGCTGGTCGCCCACGCCATGAGCTGGTCGGTGCTGCAGGCGATGGTTGCGTCCTGGCCATTGATGCTCAGCGCCACGGTGCTTACCGTGCTGCTGTCCGCTGCCGTCAGCTATGCCATGGTGCGCTTCGGCGGCATCCCCGGCAGCACGGCCGCCTGGGGCACCGCGCCGGGCGGCGCGGCGGCCATGGTGTCGATGGCCGAAGCCAACGGCGCCGACCCGCGCGTGGTCGCCACCATGCAGTACGTGCGGGTGGTCTGCGTGGTCATGGCCGGTGCGCTGGTCGGGCGCTTCCTCGGCATCGAAGGCGGCGGTTCAGTGGCGCACAGCACGCCGATCATCGACACCGCCACCCTGCCCGACCTGATCAACTGCCTGTTGCTGATCTTCGTCTGCACCACTGCCGGCGCGAAGCTGCCGGCCGGTCCGCTGCTGGTGCCGCTGGTGGCCGGAGCGGTTCTTCAGCTCACCGGCGTGCTGCACATCACCCTGCCGCACTGGTTACTGGCCAGCGCCTACGGCGTGATCGGCTGCTACATCGGCCTGCGCTTCGACCGCGAAAGCCTTGCCTACGTCGGCCGCCACCTGCCGGCCATGCTGGTCAGCGCGCTGGCGCTGATCGCCAGCTGCGCACTGTTCGCCTGGGCGCTGGCGGCCATCACCGGGATGGACTTCCTCTCCCTCTACCTCGCCACCAGCCCCGGCGGCCTGGATGCCATGGCGATCATCGCGGTGGACACCCACTCCGACGTCGGCCTGGTCCTGGCGATGCAGACGCTGCGGCTGTTCGTGGTGCTGTTCACCGGGGTTTCCGTCGCCCGCACGGTGATCCGCCTGAGCCGCGCCTGAGGCCAGGTCTGGACCTGAACCTGTAGGAGCGAGGGGGGCGCCTAGCTCTTGCTCGCGAACAGGGTCAACCGGCAGCTCCAAGGCTGGGCGGTTCGCGAGCAAGCTCGCTCCTACACAATGCCCCCACCCGTGGCCTTGTGCCGGCGAACCCACCCCCGCTAAGGTCGTCGCTCCTTCACCGAGCGAGCCCGCCATGGATAGCCTTCGCCACCGCCCCACCGCCTTCCACGTCACCCACTGGAGCGACGACCCGTTCAGCCGCGGCGCCTACAGCACCCTGCTGCCCGGCGGCACGCCGGAGCATCGGCGCCGGCTGGGTGAGGTCCTGGGCAGCAAGCTGGTACTGGCCGGCGAAGCCTGCAACCCAAGCGCCCCCGCCATGACCCACGGTGCCTGGGACGATGGCCTGCGCGCCGCTGAAGCCGCCATCGAAAGTGGCGCCCGCCGGGTGCTGGTGATCGGCGCGGGCTTCGCTGGTCTCGCCGCAGCGCGCCGCCTGCGGGAGGCCGCTATCGAGTGCGTGGTGCTGGAAGCCCGTGGTCGTCTCGGCGGCCGTGTGCACAGTATTTCGCTCGGCTCGATAAAGGCAGACGAAGGCGCCGCCTGGTTGCAGCAGTTCGACGACAACGCACTCGCCGCGCACGCACAGCAACTGGGCCTGCCGTTGCAGGCAACCGATTTCAGCCACCCCCTGGCCGCTGCGGCCGACGGCCCGCTGCCGAACATCGATGCCGCCTGGGAAGCCCTGCGCGCCGGGATCGACCGCCATCTGCCGCTGGCGGAAGGCGTCGCGCGCTACCTGCAGGATCGCGACGAAGAAACCCGTCGCGCCACCCGCTTCGCCCTGGACGCCAACCTGATCCTGGAAGCCTGTCTGCCGCTGGAGTCGCTGTCGGTGGATACGCTGGACGAAGAAGGCGTCGGCGCCGGCGACCGCTTCCTGCCGCAAGGCTATTCACAGCTGGTCGCGCACCTCGCCCAAGGGCTGGATATCCGCCTGAACCAGCCAGTGGCAGACATCGACTGGTCGGGCGCAAAAGTGCGGGCAGGCGACGAAAGCTGGGACTTCTGCATCTGTACCGTGCCCATCGGCGTGCTGCGCGATATCCACTTCAATCCGCCTTTGCCACCCGTGCAGCAGGATGCGCTGGCGCACCTGGGGATGGGTCGGCTGGAAAAGGTCGTGCTGCAATTCGAGGAACGCTGGTGGCCGGTGTCGCCGTCGGGATATCTGCGCTGGTACGACACGCCCGCCAGCTTCGGTGAATGGCTCGATCTTACCGACGCAGTGGGCACGCCCACGATCGCCGGGTTGATCGCCGCAGATGCACTGGAGCGCGTATTCGCGGGGCGCAGCGATGACGAGATTGCCCTCGCGGCCTGCAGAACTCTGCAGGCGTGGACGAATGCCATTCGAAACGCCGGCGCTCCGAGTTGAAACGTAGGATGGGTGGAGCCTAGGCGATACCCATGCTGTCGGTGCCAGGATCGATGGGTATCGCTGCGCTCCACGCCATCCTACGAATGCGCCAATGGCAGGCAGGAAGCCTGTCCACGAATCCGCTACACCCCGTCCAGCGTCAGATCGACCAACCGCTCGACATAGCCCGTATCCAGCTCCTCGCCGGAAAACAGGATGCGGTACACCAGCGGCGCCATCAGCCGGTCGACGATGCGGTCGACCTCCGGCAGCTTCTCGCCGCGCCCCTTGGCCCGCAGCAGGATGATGTCGAACTGGCCGCAGGCAATCGCCATGCAGCGCCCGGAGCAGCCGCCGCCAGCGGCCAGCAGGTCGAGCACTACCGCGCGGCCGGGCACCGAGGCGGTCTCCTCCATGTACTGCTCGCCCCAGGCCAGCAGGTCGCCGCGCAGGCTGCCGGTATCGGCCGGCTCGGCATCCGGGCGGATGCGCTCCAGCGCGACATCGCCGAGCAACTCGCTGAGGTCGCCCCAGCGCCGGTAGATGGTCGAGGGCGTGACACCGGCGCGCGCCGCGATCAGCGGCACGGTCAGTTCCGCGCGGTCGCGCTCTTCCAGCAACTCCTGGACAGCCTTGTGCACCGACGCCTGCACCCGCGCGCTGCGGCCGCCTGGACGAACACCCTGATTAATTGCCATAAGCACCTTAACGCAAAGAATTTGCTTTTATCCGAAAACGGGTCCAGCATCTCGCAAAAGCAAAATCTTAGCCTTTGCGAGCTGAATCATGGCACAGACCTTACCCAAAAGCGCGCCCGGCTTTTTCCCGGCCCTGCTGCTGACCGCGATCCTCATGGCCTTCCTCGCCGCCGCTGCCGCGCCCACGCCGCTCTATGCGCTGTACCGCGAGTCCTGGCAGTTCTCCCCTGCCCTGCTGACGCTGGCGTTCAGCATCTACGCCGGCGGGCTGATGCTGGCGCTGCTGGTATTCGGTTCGCTGTCGGACTACCTCGGCCGCCGCCCACTGATCCGTGCGGCGCTGATCATCGAGTTGCTGGCGATGAGCGTGTTCCTCTACGCCAACTCGGTGGAACTGCTGATCGCCGCGCGCCTGCTGCAAGGCTTCGCCACCGGCATCGCGACCGCTGTACTGGGCGCCGCCATGCTCGACATCGACCGTGAGCGCGGCCCGTTGATCAACAGCGTCGCGCCCATGCTCGGCATGGCGCTGGGCGCACTGGGCAGCAGCGCACTGGTTCAGTTCGGCGGCGACCCGCTGCACCGCGTCTATGTCTGGCTGCTGGCGGTATTCGCGCTGGCCCTGGTGCTGTTGCGCTGGCTGCCGGAAAGCGTCAGCAGGCAGCCCGGTGCGCTGGCCTCGCTGAAGCCGCGCATTCGCATTCCCCCGCAGGCGCGCCGGGCGTTCTGGAGCGTGGCGCCGCTGAACGCCAGCCTCTGGGCGCTGGGCGGTTTCTACCTATCGCTGGGCCCGACCCTGGCGCGCCAGGTGACCGGTCTGCAGGTTCCGATGATCGGCGGTGGGCTGGTCTCGCTGCTGTGTTTCTGCGGCGCCGTGGCGATCTTCGCGCTGCGCAACCGGCCGGCAGCGGTCATCCTGCGCCGCGGCGGGCTGGCCCTGATCATCGGCCTGCTGATCACCCTGCTCGGCGTGGATTCCTCCAACCTCTGGCTGTTCTTCCTCGGTACCGCGGTGGCGGGCCTTGGCTTTGGCGGCGCCTTCCTCGGCGCATTGCGCTCGGTGGTGCCGCTGGCCCACGCCCACGAGCGCGGTGCACTGATGGCGAGCTTCTACGTGCTCAGCTACCTGGCTTTCAGCGTGCCGGCGATCCTCGCCGGGCTGGCGATCCAGCGTTATGGCCTGGTCGCCACCACCAACGGCTACGCCAGCCTGCAGATTCTCGCGGCGTCGCTGGTCCTGCTGCTGTCCTTGCGCGCACCCGCCGCGCAGAAGGCGCCGGCCTGAATCAGGCCGCCTCACGGGCGCGCAGGAAGTCGTAGAGCGCGCGCACCGCCGGCTGCTCCAGCGCCTGGGCGGCGTGGCAAAGGCCGATGCGGCGCACGGGTAGCGGCAGGTTCAAGGTTCCGCTGCGCACGGCCGGAGCGCCGCCCAGCAACGAGGCCGGAAGGATAGCCGCGCCCAGGCCGGCACTGACCAGCCGCAGGGCAAGATTCAGGGTGCTGGCCTGCGCGACCACCGGTGCGCTGCCGTAGGCAGTCATCAAACGCTGGTGCGATGGGTGCGACGGACAGGTGATCCACGCGTCGACTGGCATACTCTCGGCGCCGGGCGGCAGCACCAATACGTACGGATCGTCCCACACCGGAACGAACAGTTCGTCCTCGCAACAGAACTCCTCCGCTGCCAGCCGCGCCTCGCCCACACAGCCTTCTTCCAGGTGCAGTTGCAGGTTGGGGATCGCTTGCCGGGCCAGGCCGACGAAGCGCTCGATCTGCTCGGCGCTGATGTCCCCTTCCACGCCCAGGTGCAGCGGCTGCCGCTCCGACGACTGGCGGAACAGCTTGCGCAAACCCTCCGCCTCGGCCAGCAGGGCACGGGCTCGCGGGTACAGGGTGCGCGCCGCTTCGCTGACATCCACACCGCGCGGTTGGCGCACGAACAGCTCGGTGCCCAGGCTCTCCTCCAGCTGGCGCACGGTGGCGGACAGCGTGGGTTGGCTGACGAACAGGCGCTGCGCGGCGGCGGTGATGTTGCGCTCTTCGAAGACCGCGACGAAGGCGGCAAGCTGTCGAATATCCATAGGAAATCCCGATACCAGGCACAGGAATAAGCCATTTTTCAGGCAGCAATGCGCTAAATATACTTCACTGCATCGTCCAGGCATCCAGATTTTCGATTGCAGGAGAACCACCATGAGCAAGCCCCTGATCATCGTCACCGGCGCCAGTTCCGGCATCGGCGAAGCCACCGCCCGCCTCTTTTCCCAGCAAGGTCACCCGCTGCTGCTGCTCGCCCGGCGCATCGAGCGCCTGGAAGCCCTCAAGCTGCCGAACGCGCTGTGCCGTGCTGTCGATGTGACTGACCGCGAAGCCCTGCTGGCCGCCGTCGAGGAAGCCGAGAAGCGTTTCGGCCCGGCTGACGCGCTGGTGAACAACGCTGGCGTGATGCTGCTGGGCAACATGGTCGAGCAGGATCCGGCCGAGTGGGAGCGCATGCTCGACGTCAACGTGAAGGGCCTGCTCAACGGCGTGCACGCCGTACTCAAGGGCATGGTCGAGCGCAACCAGGGCAGCGTGATCAATGTCAGCTCGGTGGCCGGGCGCAAGACCTTCCCCAACCACGTCGCCTATGTCGGCACCAAGTTCGCCGTGCACGCGATCTCCGAGAACCTGCGCGAGGAAGTCGCGGCGCACAACGTCCGCGTGGTGACCATCGCTCCCGGCGCGGTGGAAACCGAGTTGCTCAGCCACACCACCGACGAGGCGATCAAGAGCGGCTATCAGGACTGGAAACGCGAGATGGGCGGCAAGGTGCTCAGTGCCGAGGACGTGGCCAACGCCATCGGCTACGCCTACAACCAGCCGCAGGGCGTGTGCATCCGCGAGATCGTGCTGGCGGCGACACGGCAGCAGGCTTGATCGGCCTGGCCCGAGGGTTCTTGCAAGAGCGCATGCGCGCCCCCCTCCCGGAAGAACACCACCGTAGGATGGGTGGAGCCTAGGCGATACCCATGCTGCCAATGCGGCAGGAGTCGATGGGTATCGCTTCGCTCCACGCCATCCTACGAAGGCGTCAGCCAGTGAAGATCATCCCGCCTGCCTAGCCGCCCAGCGGCGGTACTGCTTGGCCCGGCGCAGCGTGCGCCACTGCTCCATCACCAGCGTGCGCCACGGCGAAGCCTGCGGGTTGGGCGCACGGTGGGCGCCGATGCGGTGCAGCTGCAACTTGACCAGCGCCATGTAGGCCAGCGCCGCCAGCGGCTTGGAGCGCCAGCGGATCGGCGGCAGTTGCGGCTGGGTCTGGCTGCCACGCTGCCAGTGCAGTACCAGTTGCGGCTCCAGGGCCAGGGCGGTGCCGATGCCGACCATGTCCAGCCCGCTGTCCAGCACCTGTTCCGCCACCGGCAGGCGCCGAATACCGCCGGTGACCATCAGCGGCATGCGCGCCGCCTCGCGCATCTCACGGGCGAATTCGAGGAAGTACGCCTCGCGCGCCAGGGTCCGGCCGTCACGGGCGTCACCCTGCATGGCCGGCGCCTCGTAGCTGCCGCCGGACAGCTCGACCAGGTCGACCTTCTCGTCGTTCAGCCACTCGATCACCTGGCGCGCGTCGCTGGCGTCGAAGCCGCCGCGCTGGAAGTCGGCCGAGTTGATCTTCACTCCCACGCAGAACTCCGGCGACACTGCGGCGCGCACCGCACGCACGACCTCCAGCAACAGCCGCGCACGGTTTTCCAGCGAACCGCCCCAGCGATCCTGGCGCTTGTTCGCCAGCGGCGAGAGGAATTGGCTGAGCAGGTAGCCGTGGGCGGCGTGGATCTGCACGCCGGTGAAGCCGGCCTGCTCGGACAACTGCGCGGCGCGGACGAAACGACGGATCACCTCGGCGATATCGGCCTCGGTCATCTCGCGGGCGACGGCGAACAGCTTGGAGAACTTGCCCATCTCCAGCGGCACCACCGACGGCGCGATGGCGCCCTGGCCGAGGTTGGTCTGCACCTGGCGACCAGGATGGTTCAGCTGCAACCAGAACTGCGCACCACGGGAACGGCCGATGCGCGCCCATTCGCGGAAGCGCTCCAGCTGCCGGTCGTTTTCCAGCACCACGCCGCCGGGGCCGGTCATGGCGCGGCCGTCGATCATCACGTTGCCGCTGAGGATCAGGCCGACGCCGCCGTCCGCCCAGGCCTGGTAAAGGCGCAGCAAGGCAGCCGAAGGCGCCTGGTCGGCGTCGGCCATGTTCTCTTCCATGGCGGCCTTGGCGATACGGTTGGGGACTTCGCCGCCGTTGGGCAGGCGCAGGGGCTGGAAGGGCGACATGGCTAGGCTCCGAGGTTGTCCTGATGGGTTGTGACGGCAGCGAGGTTAAGTTTAAAGTTTACTTCAAGGTCAAGCCCCTTTCGGAGCCCAGCATGAAAATCGGTGAACTGGCCAGCCTCAGCGGCCTCGCCCCCTCGCGCATCCGCTTCTACGAAGCCAGCGGGCTGATCGCCCCGGCCCGCCGCCTGGCCAACGGCTACCGCGAGTACCCGGCAGAAACCCTCGACCTGCTGGAAATCATCCGCAGCGCCCAGCAGACCGGTTTCACCCTGGAGGAAATCCGCAACCTGCTGCCGCACTCCAACCCCATCGAGAACGGCCACGGCGAACTGGTCGCCGGCCTGCGCCGCAAGGTCGCGGAGATCGAGGCGATGGAGCGGCAACTGCAGCAGAACCGTTTGCGCCTGCTGGAAGTGATCGAGGGTATCGAGAACAAGCCCGAAGGCATGGGTTGCGCAGCGAATGCCGAACGCATGCTGGCGGAGATGCGCGAGCGCAAGGCACGGCGCTGACACGGCCCCTGTAGGAGCGAGCTTGCTCGCGAACCGCTTCGCGCCGGAGCTGCCTGGAACACCGTTCGCGAGCAAGCTCGCTCCTACAAAAAGACTCCGCGCCAGTATGTAGGGCGCATAACCTGGAACAGGTTATCCGCCGCCAGTCCCGAAACGGCGGATAACGCTGGCGCGTTACTCGCCCTACGGTTGCGTCTCACGCTCCCCAGTTATTTCCAACCCTCCAGCCGCAAGGTCGCCCGCACCAGCCGCTGTTCTTCCTGCTCGATCTCCCGCAGGTTGTCGCGCACGCCGTGGATATGCTCGCGGGCAGCGCGCTGGGCCTGTTCCGGCTGGCGCTCGACGATGGCGCGATACAGCCGCGCATGCTGGCGATCGATCTGGCGCTTCTGCGGCGGGCGGTTGTAGAGGTTGTTCACCGAGGCGAAGACGGTGCTGAGCATCAGCTCGTTGAGCGACTGCAGCGTATGCACCAGCACCGGGTTGTGCGAGGCCTCGCTGATCGCCTGGTGGAAGGCGTGGTCGCGCCGGGCGTGTTCGCGCGGGTCCAGCGGTTGCGGCTCATCGAAAGCCGCATGCATCTCCTCGAAGCGCCGGCCGATCAGCAACAGGTCGACCTCCGTGGCGCGCAGGGCGGCCAGCCGGGCGGACTCGCCTTCCAGCAACGCGCGCACTTCCAGCAGGTCGTAGAGCGTACGCGGCTGCGAGCGGAACAGGTGCAGCAGCGGCGAGACATCCTCGGCGCCGGTCAGGTCGGCAACGAACGATCCCCGCCCCTGCTCGGTATCGACGATGCCGCGCCCGCGCAACGCTCGCAGCCCCTCGCGCAACGCCGAGCGCGAACAGCCGAGCTTCTCCACCAGGCGCCGTTCCGACGGCAACGCCTGGCCGACCTTGAGCACGCCATCGACGATCAGGCGCTCGATCTTTTCCGCCACCTGGTCGGCGACGCGCTGCTTGCCCTGCTGGATGCTGGTCATCGAATGGCTCCACAACTGGTAGGACCAGCAGGTAACCACCTGCCTCGTGCCCAACAACCCTAGCCGCCACGGCCGGGCCTTTCCAGCGCAGCGGCACGCAACAACTGGTCCGACCAGTGTGAAAGCCGATGGACGCCCGCGAAGCGGCGGCCGCATGTTCACGGCGCTGTGGCTCATGAAGCCCGCCTGACGGGCTCGTCCAATAACAAGATCAGAGCACCGTGGCCCATGAATATCCTCTACGACGAGCGCGTCGACGGCGCGCTGCCTGCCGTCGACAAGTCCGCCCTGCTCGCCGAGCTGCGCGCGACACTGCCCGACCTCGAACTGCTGCACAACGCCGAAGACTTGAAGCCCTACGAGTGCGACGGCCTCTCCGCCTACCGCACGGTGCCGATGCTGGTGGCGCTGCCCGAGCGCATCGAGCAGGTGCAGGCGCTGCTCAAGCTCTGCCACGCGCGCCAGGTACCGGTGGTGGCGCGTGGCGCGGGCACGGGCCTGTCCGGCGGTGCGCTGCCGCTGGAGAAAGGCATCCTGCTGGTGATGGCGCGCTTCAACCGCATTCTCGAAGTGAACACCGCCGGCCGCTTCGCCCGCGTGCAACCCGGCGTGCGCAACCTGGCGATCTCCCAGGCCGCCGCGCCGCACGGGCTTTACTACGCCCCCGATCCGTCGTCGCAGATCGCCTGTTCCATCGGCGGCAACGTCGCCGAGAACGCCGGCGGTGTGCATTGCCTCAAGTACGGCCTGACCGTGCACAACCTACTGAAGGTGGACATCCTCACCGTCGAGGGCGAGCACCTGACGTTGGGCAGCGACGCCCTCGACAGCCCCGGCTTCGACCTGCTGGCGCTGTTCACCGGCTCCGAAGGCATGCTTGGCATCGTCACCGAGGTCACCGTCAAGCTGCTGCCCCGGCCGCAGGTGGCGCGGGTGCTGCTGGCCAGTTTCGATTCGGTGGAAAAGGCCGGCCGCGCGGTGGCCGACATCATCGCCGCCGGCATCATCCCCGGCGGGCTGGAGATGATGGACAACCTGTCGATTCGCGCTGCCGAAGACTTCATCCACGCCGGCTACCCGGTGGACGCGGCGGCCATCCTGCTGTGCGAACTGGACGGCGTGGAGGCTGACGTACAGGACGACTGCCAGCGCGTCGACGGCGTGTTGCGCGCGGCCGGCGCCACCGATGTGCGGCTGGCCTGCGACGAGGCCGAGCGCGTGCGCTTCTGGGCTGGGCGCAAGAACGCCTTCCCCGCGGTGGGGCGCATCTCCCCGGACTACTACTGCATGGACGGCACCATCCCGCGCCGCGAGCTGCCGCGCGTGCTGCACGGCATCGCCGAGTTGTCGAAGGAATTCGGCCTGCGCGTGGCCAACGTATTCCATGCCGGCGACGGCAACATGCACCCGCTGATCCTCTTCGACGCCAACGTGCCCGGCGAGCTGGAGCGCGCCGAAGCCATCGGCGGCAAGATACTCGAACTCTGCGTGGCGGTGGGCGGCAGCATCACCGGCGAACACGGCGTGGGGCGCGAGAAGATCAACCAGATGTGCGCGCAGTTCAACAGCGACGAACTGACCCTGTTCCATGCGGTGAAGGCGGCCTTCGACCCGGACCGCCTGCTCAACCCCGGCAAGAACATCCCGACCCTGCACCGCTGCGCCGAATTCGGCGCCATGCACGTGCACCACGGCCAGTTGCCCTTCCCCGACCTGGAGCGTTTCTGATGGCCGATGCCAGTGCCGACCTGCTCGAACAGGTGAACCAAGCGCTCCACGCTCGAACGCCGCTGCGTCTTCGCGGCGGTGACAGCAAGGCCTTCCTCGGCCGCCCGGTGAACGGCGTGGAGCTGGATACCCGCGCCCATTGCGGCATCGTCAGCTACGACCCGACCGAGCTGGTGCTCACCGCCCGCGCCGGCACGCCGCTGGCGGAGATCGAAGCGGCGCTGGAGGCCGCCGGGCAGATGCTTCCCTGCGAGCCACCAGACTTTTCCACAGCAACCTTCGGCGGCATGGTCGCGGCCGGGATATCCGGCCCGCGCCGGCCCTGGTCGGGCTCGGTGCGCGACTACGTGCTGGGCACACGGGTGATCACCGGGCACGGCAAGCTGCTGCGCTTTGGCGGCGAGGTAATGAAGAACGTCGCCGGCTATGACCTCTCCCGCTTGCTCGCCGGCAGTTTCGGCTGCCTGGGGCTGATCACCGAAGTGTCGATGAAGGTGCTGCCCAAACCCCGGATGTGCGCCAGCCTGCGCCTGCAAATGGACATTCACCAGGCGCTGGGAGAACTGGCGGAATGGGGCGCGCAACCGATCCCGATCACCGCCGCCTGCTACGACGGAACGGCGCTGCATTTACGCCTGGAGGGCGGCGAAGGCTCCGTGTGTTCCGCACGCCTGCGCCTGGGTGGCGAGGAGATCGGCAGCGATTACTGGCAGGACTTGCGCGAGCAGCGCCTCGGCTTCTTCACCGGCCCCGGCACGCTGTGGCGGCTGTCACTGCCCAACGCGACCCCGGCGATAGCCCTGCCGGGTGAACAACTGATCGACTGGGGCGGCGCGCAACGCTGGCTGAAGTCCGACGCGGACGCCGAGCTGATCCGCCACAGCGTCGCCGAGTTCGGCGGCCACGCCACTCGCTACGCGCCGGGTGACGATGCATTCCATCCGCTACCTGCCGCCCTGCTGCGCTATCACCGCAGCCTCAAGCAGCAGCTGGACCCGCAAGGCATCTTCAACCCCGGCCGGATGTACAGGGAGCTCTGATGCAAACCAACCTGAGCGAACAGGCCAGGCATCTGCCGCGCGCCGAGGAAGCCGAGCGCATCCTGCGCTCCTGCGTGCACTGCGGCTTCTGCACCGCCACCTGCCCGACCTACCAGTTGCTGGGCGACGAACTGGACGGCCCGCGCGGCCGCATCTACCTGATCAAGCAGGTGCTCGAAGGCCACAAGCCCAGCGCCAGCACCCGCGAACATCTGGACCGCTGCCTGAGCTGCCGCAATTGCGAAAGCACCTGCCCTTCCGGCGTGGACTACCACAACCTGCTGGACATCGGCCGCGCGGTGGTCGAGGAGCAGGTGCCGCGAACCTTCGGCGAGCGCGCGATGCGTCGCGGCCTGCGCGCCGTGGTGCCGAATGCCGCTCTGTTCGGCGCGCTGGCCAAGGCCGGGCGGGCCTTCTACCCACTGCTTCCGGAGAGCCTGCAAAGCAAACTGCCGCGCCATCCACACCCGCCCGTGGAACGCCCGAAACCACACCACACCCGGCGCATGCTGATGCTCGAGGGCTGCGTGCAACCGACACTTTCCCCCAACACCAATGCCGCCACCGCGCGGGTGCTGGATCGTCTGGGCATCAGCGTGATCCCGGCGGCGGACGCCGGTTGCTGCGGCGCCGTGGACTATCACCTGAACGCCCAGGAAGACGGGCTGGACCGCGCCCGGCGCAACATCGACGCCTGGTGGCCTTCCATCGAAGCCGGCGCCGAGGCCATCGTGCAGACCGCCAGCGGCTGTGGTGCCTTCGTCCGCGATTACGGTCACCTGCTGGAACGCGACGCCGCCTACGCCGCCAAGGCAAAGCGGATCAGCGAGCTGTCCCGCGACCTCTCCGAAGTGCTGCGCGACGAGCCGCTGGAAGAACTCCACCTGCAGGGCGATCGCCGCCTGGCCTTCCACTGCCCCTGCACGCTGCAGCACGCGCTGAAGCTGGGCGGCGCGGTGGAAAGCGTGCTCACGCGCCTGGGCTTCAGCCTTACCGGCGTACCGGACAGCCACCTGTGCTGCGGCTCCGCCGGCACCTATTCGCTGACCCAGCCGGCGCTGTCCAGGCGGCTGCGCGACAACCGGATGCAGGCACTGGAAAGCGGCAACCCGGAGGTCATCGTCACCGCCAATATCGGCTGCCAGACACACCTGGGCGGCGCGGGACGCACACCGGTTCGGCACTGGATCGAACTGGTGGAGGAAGCGCTGGCCGACGCGCCGCAACCCCACTCTCAAGGCGAGGTGCAAGCATGCTCAACAAAGCCGTTCTGACCCAGCAGGAGGTCGGCCGCATCCTCACCGCAGCCCGCGATGAGGCGCAGCGCAATCACTGGGCGGTGTCCATCGTGGTAGTGGACGACGGCGGCCACCCGCTGGCCCTGGAACGCCTCGACGGCTGTGCCCCGGCCAGTGCCTACATCGCCACCGAAAAGGCCCGCAGCGCGGCGCTGGGCCGGCGCGAAACCAAGGGCTACGAGGACATGGTCAACAACGGCCGCGTGGCCTTCGTCAGTGCGCCGCTGATCACTTCGCTGGAAGGCGGCGTGCCGGTCGTCGTCGAAGGCCAGGTGATCGGCGCGGTCGGCGTCTCCGGCGTGAAAGCCGGGGAAGATGAGCAGGTTGCCAGCGCAGGCGTGGCGGCGCTGTGATGGCGCCCACGCGACTCCGGCGACAGGTGCCCGGCGGCCGGGTTGCGGTCGCCGTCGGCTTCGAGCGAGCCGGCGGCGACGCCCGCGAAAGCGTGCCTGCAGCGTTATTCAAAAGCCCCGTTACGCGCCGCGTGCCGGGGCTTTTTCCATGGGCGCCGGCACATCGCCGGCCGCCGTCCAACGCACCACCGACGAAAGTTATCCAACGCTGACGCTTTGCCGTGTGCATCCACAACAACAAGGGACAATCCCCATGCAAACCTGGCAACAGCTCTACACCCCGCTCGGCAGCCTCGGGCTGTCGGCACTGGCGGCCCTCGTGCCGATCATCTTCTTCTTCCTCGCGCTGGCGGTGTTCCGCCTGAAGGGGCATGTCGCCGGCGCGATCACCCTGGTGCTGTCATTGCTGGTCGCGGTATTCGTCTACCACATGCCGGTGGACAAGGCCCTGGCGTCGGCGGTCTACGGCTTCTTCTACGGGCTCTGGCCAATCGCCTGGATCATCGTCGCGGCGGTGTTCCTCTACAAGCTGACGGTGAAGAGCGGGCAGTTCGAGATCATCCGCAGCTCGGTGCTGTCGATCACCACCGACCAGCGTTTGCAGGTGGTGCTGATCGGCTTCTCCTTCGGCGCGTTTCTCGAAGGTGCGGCGGGCTTCGGCGCACCAGTGGCGATCACCGCGGCGCTGCTGGTCGGCCTGGGCTTCAACCCGCTGTATGCGGCAGGGCTGTGCCTGATCGCCAACACCGCGCCGGTAGCCTTCGGTGCGCTGGGCATCCCGATCATCGTCGCCGGGCAGGTGTCGGGGGTGGATGCCTTCAAGATCGGCGCCATGGCCGGGCGGCAGTTACCGATCCTGTCGGTGATCGTGCCGTTCTGGCTGGTGGCGATGATGGACGGCTGGCGCGGCATTCGCGAAACCTGGCCGGCGCTGCTGGTGGCCGGCGGCACCTTCGCGGTCAGCCAGTTCCTCACCTCCAACTTCATCGGCCCGGAACTGCCGGACATCACCTCCGCGCTGCTGAGCATGGTCTGCCTGACGCTGTTCCTGCGGGTGTGGCAGCCGGTAAACCTGCGCGAAACGGAGTTCTCCAGCATCAATGCCGACGGCAGCGCGACACTGGGCAACTTCGGCGGCGGCCCGCGCCAGGAGTTGCAGTACAGCCTGGGGCAGATCATCAAGGCCTGGTCGCCGTTCCTGATCCTGACGGTGCTGGTGACGATCTGGACCATGAAGCCGTTCAAGGCGCTGTTCCTGCCCGGCGGCGCGCTGGAGAGCTGGGTGGCGGTGATTGCTGTGCCCTACCTCGACCAGTTGGTGCTCAAGGCCGCCCCTATCGTCGCCAACCCGACACCCATGCCGGCGATCTACAAGTTCGACCTGGTGTCGGCCAGCGGCACGGCGATCTTCATTTCGGCACTGATTTCGATGGCCATCCTGCGCATCGACTTCAAGAGCGGCGCGGTGACCTTCCGCGATACGCTGCTGGAGCTGAAATGGCCGGTGCTGACCATCGGCATGGTGCTGGCCTTCGCGTTCGTCACCAACTACTCGGGCATGTCCACCACGCTGGCGCTGGTGCTGGCCGGAACCGGCGCAGCCTTCCCGTTCTTCTCGCCGTTCCTCGGCTGGCTGGGGGTGTTCCTCACCGGGTCGGACACGTCATCCAATGCCCTGTTCGGCTCGCTGCAGGCGACTACCGCGCACCAGATCGGCGTTAGCGACACGCTGCTGGTAGCGGCCAACACCACCGGCGGAGTCACCGGCAAGATGATCTCGCCACAGTCCATCGCCGTGGCCTGCGCAGCCACCGGGATGGTCGGCCGGGAGTCGGACCTGTTCCGCTTCACGGTCAAGCACAGCCTGATCTTCGCGGCGTTCATCGGCTTGATCACCCTGGCGCAGGCGTATGTGTTCACGGGGATGCTGGTGCACTGAGTCGCCGCCGGAGATTTGCGTAGGGCGCATAACGCGCCAGCGTTATCCGCCGTGCGGGGCTGGGTATCTGCAGAAGCGAGGGGGACGCCATCGTTATTGCTCGCGAACCGATTTCGCAGCGGGCCCTGGTTCGCGAGCAAGCTCGCTCCTACGAAGGCCAAGAGCCCCTCTCCCTAACCCTCTCCCTTCGGAGCGGGGCGCGCAGCCAGGGCTGGGGAGAGGGAATCGCCCGGGCACCAATGTCCAACCGAACCAACGGGTCAGTAATCCACCTTCCCTCGCCCCGCCTTGATGTTGCCCCGCTTGCTCTTACTCTCCAGCCGGCGCGTCTTCGAGCCCAGCGTCGGCTTGGTCGGGCGGCGCTTCTTCTCCACTTTCGTGGCGCTGCGGATCAGCTCCGCCAGGCGGTTGAGCGCGTCCTCGCGATTCTGTTCCTGGGTCCGGAACTGCTGCGCCTTGATCACCACCACGCCGTCGCTGGTGATGCGCTGGTCGCTGAGCGCGAGCAGGCGTTCCTTGTAGAACTCCGGCAGGGACGAGGCGCGCACATCGAAGCGCAGGTGCACCGCGCTGGACACTTTGTTGACGTTCTGCCCGCCGGCGCCCTGGGCGCGGATGGCAGTCAGCTCGATCTCCGCGTCGGGGATCTGCACGGTGTTGGAAATCTGCAGCATGGGAAGCATTCAAAGTGGAAATGAACATCAGGATACCGCGCAGCGCCGCTGGTGTCCCGAAGCCATCTAGCCCGCCGTGGAGCGCCCGTTCCTGACTTCCGCGTCAATTTTTGTATACTAATTTGTGTACAAGTTTTTCTTGCAATGTCATCAATTCACCATTAGAACCCAGCCTGTCACCGACCGCAGTTCCTCCTGCGGGACGCCGGCCCCCAAGCCACAAAAACAAGAAAAACACAGAGGTGCAGCATGGTTTCATCCGCGACGACGGCCGTTGGCGCCGCCCGCCCCCAACCGCGATCCAGCCGCCGCCTGAGCAACGGTCGCCGGTTCGCCCTCGGTACCGCGCTGGTCCTCGCCCCGCTGGGCATGGCGCAGGCCGAAGACGATCGCTTCTTCGAGTGGACCAGCAACACGCTGGGCTTCCGCTACGGCAAGGGATTCACCAACCCGAACAACCCGCACGACATCAGCAAGCGCATCTTCAGCTTCAGCCACGCCGATGGTTACCGCTACGGCAGCAACTTCTTCCACCTCGACGTGCTGCAGTCCGACAGCGATGATCCGCGCAAGGGCACCGACCACGGCAGCAGTGAGGTCTACGGGGTATTCCGCAGCCAGCTGTTCGCCTCGCGGGTGTTCGACCTGCCGCAGGGCAAGGGCCTGGTGAAGGACCACGCCTTCACCTTCGGCTTCGACGCCAGCCGCAACAACAACCTCGGCTCGGCGAAGAAGCGCGCGCTGGTGTTCGGCCCGACTATCAAGTTCAACGGCCCCGGCGTGCTGGACCTCTCGCTGTTCTACTACCGCGAGAAGAACCACTCCGGCATCCCCAACGCGAAACACCCGGACCACACCTTCGACACCACCTACATGCTCAACCTGACCTGGCTGCGGCCATTCCAGCTGGGTGATCACGGTGCGAAGTTCCAGGGCTTCCTGAACTACACCGGGGAGAAGGGCGAGGACTACAACGACAACGACACCGCGCCGGAAACGCTGGTCCGTACCTCGCTGATGTTCGCCACCCTGCCCGGCACCAAGCGCCAGCCGAACCTGTGGCTGGGCGTGGGCTACGAGTACTGGCACAACAAGTTCGGCGTGGATGGCGGGCGTGGCACCCGTACCTCGACGCCGACGGTGAACCTGGAATTCACCTTCTAGAGTCGGAAGTGGCTGTGGTTCGCGAGCAAGCTCGCTCCTACAGAAAGCAATACCGGACGCGAGCCGGACCCTGTAGGAGCGAGCTTGCTCGCGAACCCGCCTGACTCTGCCCCCATCATGAAAAAGCCCGGCCAATGCCGGGCTTTTTCGTCAGCGCAGTACAGGAAGCATCAACGCTCCTTGCAGGCCACGCCATCGGCGGGCTCGCCGCCTTTCCAATCCTTGTACAGGGTCGCGTCTTCGCCCTTGGTCCACCAGACGTACTGCCCGGCGGCATAGCGCGCGCCGGAGGCAGAGATGACATTGGCGAAGACCAGGCTGGAGGCGTCCGTCACCGGCACCACGGCCAGGCTGTTGTCGCCCTTGTTCAGGTACTGCACGCTGATCTTGCGGCCGTCCTCGCACTTGTACGAGACGCTGCGCGAATCCAGCTTGGCGTCGCCGGGCAGGACCAGCGCGTCGACCTGGGGTGCTTTCTTCTCTTCACCGCCGCAAGCGACGAGGATGACCGGCACGGCCGCCGCGAGCAGCCAAAGTGCTTTTTTCATGAGTATCCCTCTGACGAAAAATGGCCCGGTCACTCTAGGAAGGATCGGGCCGCGCGGTCAATCGCGCGCGGCTCGACCCAACGTAGGATCAGGCCGCCAGGTCAGTCAGCCAGCGCCGCGCTGGCGCTGCTGCGCGCAGCCGGCTGGCGCTTGAGGCGATAGCAACCGTACATCACCAGCAACCACACCGGGATCGCGTAGACCGAGACCTGGATGCCCGGCGTGAGCAGCATGACGCCGAGGATGAACACCACGAAGCCGAGGCATAGCCAGTTGGCCGCTGGATAAGCCACCGCGCGGAAGGCGGTGCGCTTGCCCTCGGCATCCATGTGCGCGCGGAACTTCAGGTGCGCCAGGCTGATCATCGCCCAGTTGATCACCAGCGCGGCGACCACCAGGGACATCAGCAGCTCCAGCGCGCGGGCCGGCACCAGGTAGTTCACCAGCACGGCGAGGAAGGTCACCGCCGCGGAGACCATCAGCGAGCGCACCGGCACGCCACGGGTGTCCACCTTGGCCAGCGCGCGCGGGGCATCGCCCTGCTCCGCCAGGCCCACCAGCATGCGGCCGTTGCAGTAGGTGCCGCTGTTGTAGACCGACAGCGCGGCAGTGAGCACCACGAAGTTGAGAACGTGCGCCGCGGTGCCGCTGCCGATCATCGAGAAGATCTGCACGAAGGGGCTGCCGCTGTAGGAGTCGCCGGAGGCGTTGAGGGTCTGCAGCAGGCTGTCCCACGGGGTCAGCGAGAGCAGCACGGTGAGCGCGCCGATGTAGAAGATCAGGATGCGGTAGATCACCTGGTTGATCGCCTTGGGGATCACCTTTTTCGGCTGGTCGGCCTCGGCGGCGGTGAAGCCGAGCATCTCCAGCCCGCCGAAGGAGAACATGATGATCGCCATGGCCATCACCAGCCCGCTGATGCCATTGGGGAAGAAGCCGCCGTGGGCCCACAGGTTGCTCACGGTTGCCTGCTCGCCCCCGGTGCCGCTGGCCAGCAGGTAGCAGCCCAGGGCGATCATGCCGACGATGGCGGCGACCTTGATGATGGCGAACCAGAACTCCGCCTCGCCGAAGGCCTTCACGTTGAACAGGTTGATCGCGTTGACCACCACGAAGAAGACTGCCGCCGTGGCCCAGGTCGGCACGTCCGGCCACCAGTAGTGGATGTACTTGCCCACCGCGGTGAGCTCCGACATGCCCACCAGGATGTACAGCACCCAGCAGTTCCAGCCCGAGAGGAAGCCGGCAAAACCGCCCCAGTACTTGTGTGCGAAGTGGCTGAAGGAGCCGGCCACGGGCTCCTCGACGATCATTTCGCCGAGCTGGCGCATGATCAGGAAGGCAATGAAGCCGGCGATGGCATAACCGAGGATCATCGACGGCCCGGCAGACTTGAGCACCCCGGCCGAGCCGAGGAACAGCCCGGTACCGATGGCGCCGCCGAGGGCGATCAGCTGGATATGGCGATTCTTCAGGCCGCGCTGGAGCTGGCCTGCGTGTTGAGTTTCACGCGTCATGCGTCACCTGTTGTTTTTATCTGTGACGGGATTCGGCCGCCCGGCTTGTGGCCAGACGGTGCGGGCAAGGCAAGGCTAAAGAGCGGTGGAGCGGGCAGGCTGGTTTACAGGGTTACTGGGCGTCGGGCTGCACCTCCGGAGCGGCCTGCTGAAAGGCCTCGAGGAGCTCGCAGCGCGCGGCGATGGCGAGCAGGCGCGGGCAGCCGGAGAGGTCGCAGTCAAAGCGACGGGCGTTGTACAGCTGGGGAATCAGGCAAGCCTCGAAGTAGCCGGGGCGCTCGCCGAGGGATAGCGGGCCGCTCCAGCTGGAAACGCCCTCCTCTACCGCATGCAGGCCGGTTTCGACCCAGTGGCGAATCCATGCCGTCTTCGCCTCGTCCGCCACCGCCAGCGGGCCGCTGAGGTACTGCAGCACACGCAGGTTGTTCAGCGGGTGAATGTCGCAGGCGATATGCAGGGACAGTGCGCGAACCTGCGCACGCTGCAGCGCATCGCGCGGCAGCAGGCCGGGTTGCGGATGGGTTTCGTCGAGGTATTCGAGGATGGCCAGGGACTGGGCAATGCGTGCATCGCCGTCCACCAGCAGCGGCAGCAGTTCCTGGGGATTGAGCGCCTTGTAGTCGGCGGCGTGCTGCTGGCCGCCGTCCTTCACCAGGTGCACCGGCACCTGGCGGTAGGCCAGGCCCTTGAGGCCGAGCGCGATGCGCACACGGTAGGCGGCGCTGGAGCGCCAGTAGGAGTACAGGGTGAGCATGGCGTTTCTCCGAAGGTGGCCACGCTACGCGCGCGGCCACCCTGCTAGCGATTTACTGATCGGAGATCACGCCACGGCGAATCTGGTCTTCCTCGATGGATTCGAACAGGGCCTTGAAGTTGCCCTCGCCGAAGCCCTGGTTGCCCTTGCGCTGGATGATCTCGAAGAAGATCGGGCCGATCACCGTGTTGGTGAAGATCTGCAGCAGGATGCCGTCGTCACCCGGTGCGCCGTCGATCAGGATGCTCAGCTCGCGCAGGTCCTTCAGCGATTCGCCGTGGCCGGCGACGCGGGTGTCGACCTTCTCGTAGTAGGTGTCCGGAGTGGTCATGAAGTCCACGCCGTTGGCGCGCAGCTGGCGCACGGTTTCGTAGATGTTCTCGGTGGTCAGGGCGATGTGCTGGATGCCTTCGCCGTGGTACTCGCGGATGAATTCCTCGATCTGCGACTTGTCGTCGGCCGACTCGTTGATCGGGATGCGGATCTTGCCGCAGGGCGCGGTCATGGCGCGGGACAGCAGGCCGGTGAGCTTGCCTTCGATGTCGAAGTAGCGGATCTCGCGGAAGTTGGCGATGCGCTCGTAGAAGCCGGACCAGACGTCCATCTGGCCGCGCTTGACGTTGTGGGTCAGGTGGTCGATGCACAGCAGGCCGACGGCGTTGTCGGTGGCGCTGCGGCCTTCGATGAACTCGAAGTCGACGTCATAGATGCTCTTGTCGCCATAACGGTCGACGAGATACAGCAGCGAACCGCCAATGCCTTCGACGCAGGGGATGTTCAGCTCGCCGAAGTTGGCGTGGCTGCCCACCAGCTTGGCGCCCTGGGATTCGACGTAGGCGGCGGCCTGGGCGGCATTCTTCACCCGGAAGGCCATGGCGCAGGCGCTCGGCCCGTGCTTCCTGGCGAACTCGTGGACGTGGCCGGTGGGGCTGCCGTTGAGCACGATGTTGATGTCGTTCTGCTGGAACAGGAAGACTTCCTTGGAACGGTGCTTGGCGGTCTCGGTGAAGCCCATGCCGGTGAACAGCTGGCGCAGTTGCTCGATGCCCTGGGCGTCGGGGGCGGTGAATTCGACGAACTCGAAGCCGTCGGTGCCGATGGGGTTGTGTTGCTCGATCTTGGTCACGGCGTTCATCCGGCCTCCTCGTTGTCGTTATCGGCTGGTTCGGCGCAGGGGCCGCCCAGGCGTTTGGAATACCTTCATCACAACCGCCGCGGAGCTTTGGAACAAGCCACCGGCGGGGCGTTACCGGGGCCACGGGAGCCACGGCGCGGCAAGAAATCCTTACGTCGCCCAAAGCCCCGTGCGGCATGCCGCCGCACCGTAAAGAATTCGTGACAAGGTGGTGCGCCGGCGTGCCAGTGCGAGTGCCGCGTACTCGTCAGGCCGTCGCGTGGCGGCTACCATGCGGCCCATCTCCCCTGCCCGAATCGTCCCATGGCCCGCGCCGCTCCCCCCGATTTCGACGCCACGCCCGCTCCACTGCGCGCCCTCGCCCGCAGCTATCCGCGCGGCCTGCACATCGAGCCGCACTCCCATGACTGGGGGCAGGTGCTCTATGCGATGTCCGGCGTGATGTGGCTGGAGACGCCCTCCGAAGCGCTGCTGGTGCCGCCCAATCGCGCCGTCTGGCTACCGCCCCAGGTGCTTCATGGCATCCGCGTGGTCAGCGAGCTGCAGATGCGCAACATCTACCTGCGGCCGGGCACGGCGGATTCGCTGGGCGAGCAGGTGCAGGCGTTCGAGGTCGGCGGGCTGCTGCGCGAGCTGATCGTCACACTGGTGCAGCACGAGCGCGAGCCGGACACCGACTACTACCAGGCGCTGTCGCAACTGGCGGTGCTGGAGCTGCAACGCGCCCGCAGCCTGCTGCTGCGCGTGCCGCTGCCGGAGGATTCCGACCGCCGCCTGCTGAACCTGTGCCTGGCGGTGATGGCCGAGCCGAGCCAGGAGATTTCCTTCGAGCAGCACGCCGCCGACGCCGGCGCCAGCGTGCGCACCCTCGCCCGCCTGTTTCAGCGCAGCCTGGGCATGGGCTTCGCCCAGTGGCGCCGGCAGGTGCAGCTGGCCACGGCGGTGGCGCAGCTCAACGAAGGCCTCGCGGTGAGCCAGATCGCCCATGGGCTGGGGTATCAGCCGGGGAGCTTCAGCGAGATGTTCCGCCGCGAACTGGGCGTGGCGCCGTCGGAGTATTGCGCCCGATAGGCCGGGCCTTTCGTAGGAGCGAGCTTGCTCACGAACGGCATTGCACCGTGCCTTGCGGGTTCGCGAGCAAGCTCGCTCCTACAGGAAAAGCGTGCATCACGCTCTGGTTCTGGTTCTGGCTTCTAGAAGACTTCCAGAGAAACATCCAAGCGCTCCGGAATGCCCCGTTCAGGAGGCCTCGTTGAATTGGAGTTTCAGGGGTTGAGCGACATGGATGTCGCGAGAGCGGCGATGGGCCAGGGATGGCCCKTCGYSGCGTGCCCCTGAAACTTCAATTCAACGAGGGTATTTTTCGCCCCAAGCGAAAAACCGGATGTCCGGG
>NZ_LZDG02000037.1:0-3165 GCF_001672555.2 Pseudomonas sp. AU11447
GGTCAGAGCAGCGGTCAGAGTGGTTTTGCCGTGGTCAACGTGACCGATGGTGCCGACGTTTACGTGCGGCTTGTTACGCTCAAACTTTTCTTTAGCCATCTTGACCGCCTCCCGTAAGGAATTGAGAAAGTCACGTCACCATTAAAACAAAGGCAGATATTTTCATATCTGCCTTTGCGAGATGGAGCTCATGAGCGGATTTGAACCGCTGACCTCACCCTTACCAAGGGTGTGCTCTACCAGCTGAGCTACATGAGCAAGACATCAGCAACAAACTTGGAGCGGGTAGCGGGAATCGAACCCGCATCATCAGCTTGGAAGGCTGAGGTTCTACCACTGAACTATACCCGCGGAGCTTGCAGCTCACGCTTGAAACTGGTGGAGGGGGAAGGATTCGAACCTTCGAAGTCTGAGACGTCAGATTTACAGTCTGATCCCTTTGGCCGCTCGGGAACCCCTCCGAGTGAGGCGGCATTCTACAGCCTGCCACCGCGTTGTCAACTGTTTTTCTTTAAAAAACTTGAGCTTAGCTCTTCGACAACGGCTTCCAGTGTTCAACCTTTTCAGGTCACCCCTGTGAAGCGGGCGCCATTCTATTCAAACTATTGAGCGCTTGCAACGTTTTTGCACGGCATTGTTTGTTTCTGCAATTCGGGGAAATCCGGGGCCAATTGGCGCACCAGGGAGTCGTCCACCAGGCGCCCGCTTTCCGGTGTGATCTGCGCCCAGTAATCATGCTGCGAACGAGCCAGCTCACGCACCAAAGCGTCGTAGCCAGCGGTCTTCAGCCGCTCCACCACGCTGTCGGCGGAGTCCTTGCGCTGAAAGATGCCAAGGGAGATCCCGTCAGTCAGATCCCCTTCCGTAATGATGTAGCTGTCAATCTTTCGAGCCTGCAACTCCCGCAGTTGCCAGAGTGATGCCTGGCGCGACGCCAACGGTGGCAGATAAACCCAGAAGTCGACACCAGCAGCAGCATCCACTGTTTGCACGGAAGCCTGCACATCCAGACTCAACAGACGCTGCACCAATTGCCGGGCGCGATCCTCGACCGGGAAGCTGCCCAGGTAGACGCAAGCAGATGCGGGAGCGGTCGCCACCTTTTCTTCAGCCTGGCGACGCTGAGGCGTCTCCGCAGACTCGCTGAGCAGCCGAATATTCTTCTGCTCACTGTGAAACAGGCTGAGCGGGGCAATCTCCTTGGGGCGGAGAGGCGCCTGCTGTTGATGCCAGACGTAGTAGAAGACGTTGAGGGCAAGCAGGAAAAGAAAGAACCAGCGCATCGATCAGACTCACTCGATCGGACAGGCAAGTGCCAGCCCGAGAAATACCAGGTCCGGAAGCACAACCGCGCGAGCAGATTCATCCTTGACGAGCTCAGCATCTCCGCCGGTCAGGTAAACAGCGCAGTCATCACCCAGCAGCTTGTTGGCCAACTCGATCTGCTCCCGCACGAACCCGCGCAGCATCAGCACGCAACCACGCTCCACCGCCTCGGAAGTTTCCTGCCCCGGCAGTAGATTCTGTAGTGCCTCATGGGCTGCTTCGTCGTCATAACGAATCCGCCGAGTGTGAGTACGCAACTGGCTTCGCATCAGCGGCATGCCGGGTGCGATATAGCCTCCCAGATGCTTGCCCGCGGCATCGACCAGATCCGAGGTCACAGCAGTTCCAAGGTCGAGGACCAGGCATCCGCGCCCCGCCAGACAGTGACCAGCCACCAGGGCCAGCCAGCGATCCATTCCCAGACGCTGATACTCCCGGTAGCCGTTGAGCACACCGCTGAGCTCAGTTGCCGGAGCAGCAATCTGCACCGCAATGGGGAAAGTACTCTCGAGACTCACACGAAGCGCGTCGGTTTCCTGCTCACTGCGAACACTGACCATGCGGCAATAGCGGATATCGACCGCCTCACTGCCCTGCAGCTGCGCGAGCAAGGCTTGATCCGAGCCTGCCACGCCACCGGCGACAGTCACCAGGTCATGCTTTCTGACCACTCGCCACTTGATCAGGCTATTTCCACAATCCAACTCAAGAATCATCCGACAACCTCAGACTCAACTCGCCTCCGCTGTAGCTGTGCTCTTTGCCATCGACCAGAAGGCGAAGCGCGCCCCGCTCATCGATGCCAAGCGCGCGCCCAACGATATTATTGGCAGCAGTGGACAGCGTGACCTGCCGCCCCTGCCATAGATGAAGGGACTCCCACTCTTCGCGACTGGCAGCGAAGCCACACTCACGATGACGGGATAGAACATCCGCAAGCTGAGACTCCAGCGCCTGCAGCAACTCGTTACGGTCAACCAGCCTACCCAGCGCCTCGCGCACCGAAGTCCAGGGCTGATCGATCGCCTCTGCCTTGCGCATGTTCACATTGATGCCGACGCCGATCGCAACACTACAGATGTCAGCAGGATCTCCCGTGAGCTCAAGCAGGATGCCGGCAATCTTCTTGCCATCCACCAGAACGTCATTGGGCCACTTGAGGCCTACATCTTTCACGCCCAGAGACTGGATCGCTCTTGCCACCGCAAGGCCGACCACCAGACTCAACCCCTCCAACTCCTGCGCACCGCCACGTACAGTGATACCCAGGGTGTAATAAAGGTTGGCGCCGAAGGGACTCTCCCACTGCCGCCCTCGCCTGCCGCGCCCAGCGGTCTGCCGCTCACCCAGGATGGCAAACGGTGCCGCAGCGCCGGCAGAAAGGCGCCGCAGTACTTCGGCATTAGTGGAATCGATCGAAAAAAGGACATCGAGAGGCCACGGACCGAAGTTGGCCCTGGGCGAGATAATGCTCAGCGGCTCTTCCAGGCGATAACCACGGCCGCGCACTCGCTGCACGACCATACCGTAGTCACGCTCAAAGCCTTCAAGGCGCTTCCAGACGGCGCTGCGACTTACTCCGAGGAGAGCACCCAGCTCTTCTCCGGAATGAAAGCGGCCATCGCTCAGCAATTTCAGCAAGGTCTGCATATCACCCCCGCAACAGTCAGGCACGCATCATATAGAGGCATGCCTGAATTGCCTACGCAGCAATGGCCCGACTTTCCCGCGCGCAAAAGCAAAACCCCCGGCCAGCGAAGCTGACCAGGGGTCTTGGGATAGGAGCTTGACGATGACCTACTCTCACATGGAGAAACTCCACACTACCATCGGCGATGC
>NZ_LZDG02000038.1:0-264543 GCF_001672555.2 Pseudomonas sp. AU11447
GCTGATGCGGCTGCCGACGCAGCGCGCCAGTGAGATCGCCGAGTTGTTGCCGCATAACTGGCTGCCGTTACGCAACCTGTAATGCCCGTTCGCTTACCGAAAAAATGCCCGGCGTACCGGGCTAAGAGGGGTAGGGTGGGGATGGCCGGGGATGAAGCCGGCTTGCTCTCTAGGTGACGGAAAGCTCACGTCTAGCCCGTGCTCGGATCATCATTCCGCTATGCATCCCCATTGAAGGGTGGCGTCCTTGCCGGGGAGTCAGTCGGCGCTCTTCTCGCGCACAACAATCTCGTGTGTCGCCCGGCAGTCTCGGCAGATGGCAGCCATGTCCCCGCAGTAGTCGAGCTTGCAGTTGGTGCCGAGCATCATCTCGTCAGCAGGGATGTTGTTGCCCCACGAGTCGTTGCCGTTCTTGTCGGGCCACTCGTAGTTCAGGTTCGCGTCGTAGAAGCATTTGCTGCCGCATACGTCGCATGAGTAGTAGTCACCAGCTGCCATATCTCGCCTCCAGTGTGTGTATGCGCAAGGGCGCGTTAGGCGGTGGCCTTGCTGATTGTTGCCTGAGCCGAGCGAAGGTTCTGATCTTCGCTCTCCATCTTGTCTACCGGGTCGCAATCGCCACCAAGTGAGAGGATTCGGTCGTGAGCAGCTTCGAGCAGGCGAACGTAAGCGCGGTAAAGGCTTTTGAGTTCGTCCAGCAGCTCCGGCGCCGCAGCGATAAGGCGGGCGTTGGCTTCCTTCAGTCCAAGGCCAAGCTCATCGCTGAAGCCTTCATCCGTCAGCGTATGAACTCCTGGATCACAGTCAGCGATCATCCAGCCATCAGATGCGTGTGCTAGGCATCCGTCGCCGCTGTCTGCACCTAGCTTGGAAAAGACCTCGACGCGGTTACGGACCTCCCAAGGCCCCGGCGTGTGCTTACTCATCTATTTCTCCTGTGTGCGGAGCCATGGGGGAGCGGTCTGGCCGGTGCTGATCTCCGGCTTTCTCGAGGCCGCTTCGGTTGGTGAGTCAGTGCGCGGAAGGAGTGGACGCGCCCAACCTACTGAGGTTTCCAGTCAGCCCTGGGATTCAGACCGCTCCCCTCATGACTCCAAGGTTCGATGCCTATAACTGAAAATCGTGGCGGCTATTCTGTGCCGGTAAGCCATTCCACGCCTTTTGCTTCAGCCAGCCACTCGCGAAGAGTGCCAAGCGGTGCTTTGTCTTCATCTACCCACTGCTCATCTAGAAGCGGTCCAGTTACTTCTTGACAGTTATCGATGTCATCCGGATCGCACCCAAGCATTTCTGCATGCTTAGCTATGGCTTCTTCATAGGTGCTTGCTGCGTAGTAATCGCTTTCATCAACGCAGAAAACTCTCAACTTCTGTACTACTGGCTGGCCATCCAGGGTTAATTGTTCGTTCATGCTTCTTACCTTTGTATGAAGCCAAGTGGCAAATTGGTTATGTCAGGAAAACTTGCCAGTTAGTTACTTGATTAGATCAATCCCAAGAGCTTCCAATATGCAGGCGGCTAGGATGGCAATTTGATCGTTATCCAGCTCCGATGGATCGAAGCCTGCCGACCTCATGTGGTCGGCTATCGCTTCTATCTGTTCATATGTAAGGCTCATTAAGCGGCCACCTTCATGGAGGCTACGAAAGCGTCATGACCCATCTTCTTCAGGCGCTTTACCAGCTTGGTTGCACTGCTACGGTCGCGCAGCTTGTTGCTCATGCGGGTGCTGTAGCTCGTGCCTTTGTATTCGCGGATTTCGTAGAGGGTTACAGTTTTCATCGTCTTATCTTCCAGGTTCCGGTTGTCATCCCGCAGCCAGCTCTGGGGAACTGGCTGAAGTGATGCACTGGTGCCGCTCGCACCTTCTGGGATCTTGAGCGGCTGCATGCTCAACAATGTGTCGTCTGACCCGCTGCCGATGCCTGCAGCTAAGGCCTTCTAGATGGTGGCTTGGGGCTTCCCTGGTCATGGCGCCGTGGGCATCGTGTTCGTTTCGCCATGGTCGTCGGGCATATACAACTCGCCGCGTACAGCCCCGGTGCCCAGTTGGTGTAGGGCACACGACGAGAGGTCCGGCGCGCCTTCAGCCGAAGCTCGGCGCGCTAATTCGATTCGGTGTCGCTCCGCGTTCGCCTACTGGGCTTCTACAACCCGCGGGTGGTGCTGTCCTCACCACTGCCGATAGCAGCTCGGACTAGATATGTTTGGCCTTGGGCTTCCCTCGCTGCGCCTTCAATCGGCTTACGGAGCAGGTCATGGGGTTCAGGATTTCTCTCGCGGCCTACTGCAGCCCGGCGGCCTGGTGATGTGGGCAGCTGCTCGCGAGGTGCCGACCCGTGTTGTCGGCTGGGCTTAGTTCTGCATTGGCTGGTTCCTCCTCTGTCATTTGTTCCTCCCCATGCGCGGCGCCGCGGTTTCCCCACCTGCCGGCATTGCACATTTCGTGGTCGATGCGCTCCCGGTGGCTTGCATGGTTTGGCGTCCTCCCATATGGGGAGTCCGGCAGCTTTCCAGAGGCTGCGTGGGCGACGGTTTAGCTTTCTCACCACCGGCTGGGGCCGGTACGTCGCTTGGGTCACGTCGGATTGTGTAAAGAGCGTCGGCGCTTGGCCTGGCCGGCGGTGTGTTGCTCGGCTTGGGATTAAATATGTACCACAGGTTCATATCGAGTCAAGAACCAGTGGTACATATTTTTCTGAAGGGCATGAAAAAGCCCGCACGTGGCGGGCTCAAGTTCGTGTTACTGGATGGTCTGGCGGGTAGAATCCAAGGCTATGTATGGAGGAGGCCAACCATGGAAGACGACGAGAAGAAATGCCCGTTCTGTGCCGAGCTCATCAAGTCAGAGGCCGTCAAGTGCAAGCACTGCGGATCGACACTTGCAGGCGCCGGCTTGCCCGTGAGCGCAGCCAAGAAAGGGATCGGAGCACTGGGGTGGGCCGCGTTAGCTGTCATCGCTGGCGGCGTGGCGTTGCTCGGGTTCGGCGCTTACATTGGTTCCACGCCAGAAGGGAAGGCGCGTAGCCAGGCGCGCGCAGCGATCGATCTGTGTCATGAGGAGCGCGACCGGCAGCCAAGCGGCAGTTCGACATGGCAGTTCGTAGATAGAACCTGCAAGAAGATGGAGCAGGACCTGCGCAGCGGGAGGCCTGCTGTTTCCATTGCGGAACCGCAGCCGAACTATCCATCACCGGAGGGCCGCCAGCCAGCGGTCAAAGTCGGTCAGATGACGGCCCCGTTGAAGGCGAAGGTGTTTCTGCGGGAATCTCCAGACATCCAGGCTCGCGTCGTTCGGGAAGTCCGTCCTGGAGAAACACTGGTTGTCCACGAGATACGAGATGGATGGATTCAGGTGTCAGATAACAAGTCTCGCCAAGAATGGGCGATTCCGGATCTTCTGGATTGGTAGGCAAGTCATCCTTCGCGCGCAATCAGCTCCACCATCGCCTCGGCGATGAAGTCGGAGTTCTCGATCAGCGTCTCCAGGTGGAGCTTCACGGCGTCGGATGTCTCGGTCGAGCCTCGCTGCTCAACCCAGATAGCCAGCTCCTCGACTGCGGCGCCGACGGCGTTGATGTTCTGGTTGAGGCGGTAGAGCAGGGCGGGGAGAGGGGAGTCGGCCATGGCAACCTCCTGGGCAGAGGTTTCAGCGTAGGACAGAAAAGAAAAAGGCCGCACCCATAGATGCGGCCTTTGCCATGTAGCCGCTGCTCTCCGAGCCACACGGCAGGTGAAAATTTACCAAAACGGGCAGGGCGGTCAAGACCTGGCAGAAACGAAAAGCCCCGCGGTGCGGGGCTTGTCTGTGAGCTTCAGCGGGCTATTGGCTTTGGCCAAGGCGTCCCTGTTGCTTCTGCAGGTCAAGGATGGCGTTCGTGGTGATGATTCTGTCGTCGCGCATCTCTTTCCGCAGCAACTCAAACTGATGATTCATGTCCTCTCGACTCTTCCGCAGCTCTTCGCGAATGTCTTGGAGAGCCTGCTCGGAAGCCACGTCGCTCATCTTGTCGTTGATCTTGTCGATCTTCGAGTCGATGAATCCGTATAGGGTAAGCCCTCCGAGCAGCATGACGCCGATCAGTGAGAGCGTTTCCTTCCATTGGAAAGCCTGTGTTTGTGCTGCTGCCATTTCCTCAACCTCGATGGCTGCTGGGGATGAGCCATCTACGTTCTCCAGTATACCGAACGGCGTGGCTTCCAGGGTGAGTTCGAAGCTGATCACCGTTCGCTCTATCGCGCGAAGCGAAGTGAATACCTGAAAATCATCAGCGTGGGCGACGGCGACCATTAGTCGTCCCCGATGATTTTTGGCGCTATGTGGTGAGCATTGAACAGAGCCGTATGCCCGCAGTTCGGGCAAATCAGCATATACATCCAGGCGCCGATGCCTTTGACGTGAGGCACAGCAGCCGTAACTAGAGCTGCTGATTCGCCATTAGGGTCAGTTGGAACAAAGTACTCAGCTTGGCCGCAGTAGCTGCATTTTGCGTCTGGCGCAACCTTGTTCAGAAACCCGGCAAGAAGACCAGGTGTAACCTTCAGGACGCGCTGGGAGCGCTCTGAGCTCATTGGCTCAGATGGAGGCTGTCCGTTCCCGCTAATTTCGATTTCGTCATCCTTGCTCATTGCCCCATGATCCTCCGGTACTCCTGCTGGTACTGCTCGTAGGGCAGGTTGCGCTGCTGGAGCTTCAGAATCTGCTGATCGCGCGTCAAGGCTGGGCCTGCAGGTGCCGTTGGAGCCTGGGGCGCGAGAGTGCCGGCCGCATAGCTGCGCTTCAGATACTCCATCGCATCGGCGAACTCCTCGGCGCGCGACTCGGAGCGGAAGAAGATGCGGCGCGCCGTGGTCTGCTCGACGGTGCGGATGATCACCGCATAGCGATTCTCGCGAGCGTTCTTCTTGTAGACCTGGATGTCGCCAACCGACCGGAAATAGATCCGCTGGTTGATATCCTGGGTTGTCATGTAGGTCGATCCAAGGCCGACAACGACGCCGTTATACGCAGACGCCTGGCCGAGGTTTACGCCACGACTCACGGTGCCGTTCGAGAGGGCGATGTACTCGGGCGTCACCATGGCTGACTGGGCCTTTTCCTTCCCGAAGTCCTCATAGAAACCCTGCTCGACCACCGATGCCGCCTGCGCAGCATCCATCCCTGGGCGAGGCTTTGGGGTGTAGTCGACCCTGGTGTGGCCGCAGGCAGCAAGCAGTGCGAAAAGCATAAGAATGGCTACAGAGCGCATAGAGCCTCCTTGCGCAGGATCGTCAGTTATTTGAACTTGACGCTTTGCGCTGTCCAGGTCTTCCCATCAGCGGATGGCCCGAGCACCGCTACATAATGGGTTCTGATCTTTGCGCCAAAACTGTTCTGGGAGTCCACGTAGGCATCAACCTGGAACTTGCAGGACGGAAGTTTGGAGACGCTGACACCATCTGACGTGATGTAGGGGAAGTCGGCGGTTGACGGAGCCTTGAGCGACTTCTCGACGAAGCCCTGAGACATAACAAACGCCATCGTCGTATCGCTGCAATGGTCGACTGTCTTGGCAGCGCCAGATCCCCCGGTCGCCCCGGATCCGCCGAACATCTTGGAGAAGATGAATATTGCAATGCCAATGACGATCAGTCCGCCAAGGGTGCCCACCGTTTTCTGCGGCTTTGCGCCACATGACGGGCAAGCCTTGGCGTTGCTTGATACCTGACCACCGCATTCCTTGCATTTGACGAGTGCCATCTGGACTCCCTGTCTGCCCGGCTAAAGCTCAACGTACCTGGTTGATTTCGAGATAGCGCCCATGAAGTGGATCTTCTCGATGTCTGTCTCGGCGATCGTCAGCGGTGGGTGGGCATCGTTCACGCTCAATAGGCGAACCATGCCATCCCTCGCGTACATGAAGACTTTGATCATGGACTGACCACTTGTCGTCCTGACTAGCACCTCATCGCCCGCGACATACGGTTTGTTCGGCTCGATGATGACGAACTCACCACTACGAATTCTCGGCTCCATGCTGTTGCCGACAACCTTCAGCGCGTAAGCATTCGGATCATCACTGCTGATCCTGATGTAGCCGTCCCCATGGCCTACTGGGTAATCCAGGGCCTCGAAATAACCGTCCGTTCCCAACTGCGCCATCCCTACGACTGGAACCAAACCGTCCTTGACTGCCATCGGTCCGCCTTCGACGTTACCGATGTTCTCTGCGGACAGGGCCGCTAGACGTATAGCTTCCCTGGTCATCTCTGGGGTCATGAATTTGCTTTGCTTGGGTTCGACTCCGTGCTCAAGCCATTCAGCTCGCACCTTCAGGAAGTCGGCGAGCCTAAGCATCGTCATCCGATCAGGCATCGACTCAAGGTTCAGCCATTTGCTGGCCGCCTTCGGAGTGACCTTGCCAGCATCCGCTAAACGCTTGCCCAGCCCCCATTCTTTCAGCCCTGCGTCTGCAGCAGCCTCTTTCAGTCTCGCAGCAAAGCCGCTTCTGATCATTTCGATGTTCTGAACCATGCGTTCAATTTCGCATGTTCTTGCATGTACATTCAGTTCAGACATAATATGTACTCATGGTTCACATTGGCCCGGAGGCCGCCATGAGCAATCTCAAGGAATTCATCGACATCGCCGGTGGCGTGCCAGCGGTAGCTAAGGCGTGCGGTATCAGCGACCGGGCCGTTTACAAGTGGCTTGCGACCTGCAGCCTGCCGCGAACCGAGTACACCGGCGAAACCAACTACGCAGAGGCCATTGCGGGCTTGGCTAGCCAGCGCGGTGCCGCCGTTGATGCAGCAACGCTCCGCGCTAACGCTGCGCCTGGGCGCACTGCCGCTTAACCCTCATCCGCACGACGGCGCAGGCGAAACCTGCCTTCCCGGCGTCGTCGAGGTTACCCAGCAGTAGATGTTCCAGCTCTTCGAACCGCCGCCACATCGAAGCCTGAGAGGCGATAGGGGCAACGTTCAGCAGAGCAGCAAGGGCACAGGTAAGGGCGAGTACTTCGCCACGTAATTCGGACAGATCAGCAGCCATGGGGGAGTTCCTCCGGGCGGGAGAGAGACAGTGAAGCTTGAGATTTCTGCGGATCTTCGCGCCCTGGAGGAGGTTGGTGACCGGATTGAGCGGTCGCTACTTGCCCTTGAACAGGTTCCCCAGTTTCCCCTGGAAGAGTTCCTTGGCCTGCTTCATGGCCTGATCGCGAATCTCTCCGTAGACGCCCTTGGCTCCGCATCCGGCGCACGTAATGACCGAATCGTCCTGCGGGTTGGTGGGCTGCTCGAACTGTTCGCCGCCGCAGTTGGAGCACTTGAAGGTCAGTTGTGCCATCGGGATTCACCTCTGCTTGGTTGACGGTTGGCGCTTTCAGCCTAGCGGAGAACGCGTCACCTGCGCAGTGGTGAGGAAGCCGGGGCAGACCGGCACGGATTTGGAGGTCGAGCGGCATGGGGAATTCCCTGTCGGTTGATCGAGTGATGACAGGTTGCCAGCGCGCCGTCAGCGACGGAACGCGAAACGAAACGAGGATTCGCGAGATGGAAAACTTCGAAAAGGCCATTCACGACGAGGTGATCGCCCACGGCGGCACCGATCTGGCCAAGAGCATGGGGGTGAACCGCACCCGCCTGCTGGATTGCGCCAACCCGAACCGTGAAGAGCACCGCATGAACCTGCAGATGTTCGGCCTGGTTCTGGCCCACGTTCCCGAGGAAGGCCGTCGCCGCATCCTGCGCTCGCTGCTCGGCGAGTACGGCTACGACCTGGTGGCACGAGCCACTCCGCGCGCAGAGGCGCCCCTGCAGGCTCTGGTAGGGCTCCTGGCTGAAGTAGGCGACGTGACCCGTGAGCTTCACGACGCGCTGGAAGACAACCGCATCACCCAGTTCGAGAAGGCAACCCTGAGCCGTTCGATCAGTGAGATCCGCTCCGCTGTGGAAGTGCTCGAGCACTCGGTGAAGGTCGCCTGATTTTCCGCGCCGTGCGCGGATTTTGATTTTCACGGAACCGCGGAAAACGTCCCTGTGGCTTCGCATTAGAGATGTAGGCAACCAGAGAAAGCTGATGAGAAAGCGACTGACTCAAGGGGACTACGAGGCGATGGCCAAAGCGGCGGAAGAGCTGGAATCGCTTTGCGCGAATGATGCGCGGCGAGAAATGAACAAGGCCCTGCAGCAGTACTACAGGGCCTTGGCAATGCGCAAACCGGTGGCAGCCGGAGTGCAAATGGAAACGCGAGCAACGGAGTCAGTATGAGCAACGTTATCTCATTGCGCAATACCGGGGGGTTTACCCGGATGGACAACAGCCTGATGGAATCACTGGCCAAGGTTGATTTGCCTGCCCGTGAGTTCCGCGTTCTTTTCGCAGTAAGCCGCCAGACGATCGGCTACCAGGTCGAGGCAAAGCGCCTCACTGCCGACGAGATTGGCGCTCTAACCAACATGCGCCGCGACGTAGTTTCCAAGGCGATCAGCCACCTCCTCGAGCGTCGCATCCTGTTCCGTATTGGTGGAAGCCGCGGTGAGTTGGGCGTCGCTCCGGCTAACGAGTGGGTCTTCTTCGAGGAGAAGGAAAACAGTCTCAGTGAGACCAAATCATCTCACTCGGACAATGTGGTCTCACTAGGCGCGCAGTCGAGTGAGACCAAATCTGCTCAGACCCTTCTCTATACAAAGAAAGAAGATCTCCCCCTAGAAACTGTTCCTTCGGAACAGATTTCCGCCCCCCAGGGGGCCGATCACCCTCCGGTCGAGAAATCCAACGGGGTTTCGTTCGATGGCGAGGAATTCCAAGTTGAGCCCGAGCTGATCGCAAAGTGGGCTGGCGTCTATGCCCCGGTTGACGTGGAAACCGAAGTTTCCCGTGCTGCAGTCTGGGCTGCTGCCAACCCTCGCAAAGTGAAGAAAGACTGGCGCCGCTTCCTGGTCAACTGGATGGCTAAGCGCGCCGCCAAGGCCGTGAGCGAGGCCGGCGTTCCGGTCGACAAGATCATCGACCTGTACCACCGCACCTGCCCGAATCTTCCCACTGTCGCGGTTGCCGGCGACAAGGTTCTCCGCGCCCTGATCGTTGAGCGCTGGAACGAGAGCGACAAGCACCAGGCCAGCCCGCTCTGGAAGACCATTTTCGACCGCGCAAACCGCATGACTCAGGTCTGGTACCGCGGCGCCAACGTTGTTCCTCGTCTCGAAGTGATCTGCTCCCGTGCAGTGTTCCGCCAACTGGAGGAGCAAGCATGATCGAACTCCATAGCCTGGAAGCAGAGCACGGCGTCATCGGCGCCATGCTCAAGCAGCCGCATCTGATCAGCGTTCTTTCCGATGAGCTGGCGCCGGATGCCTTCGCATACTCGATCAACGCCGACCTGTACCGCCTGATCCTCGACCTTGAGTTGGCAGGCACGCCGATCGACATCATCACCCTCGGCGAAGCCAAGGAATTCTTGGACGACGAAACGCGGACCATGGCTTACGTCGGCGAGATCATGGCGAATACGCCCAGTGTGGCCAACGCCAAGGAGTACGCCCGCATCGTCCGTGAGCGCGCCATCTCCCGCCAGATCGCAGGCGCAGCGAGCGGTATTGAGGAGATCGCGCACCAGAGCGGCTCCATCGAGGACAAGATCGCCCAGGCCCAGGCTCTCGTGCTCGGTTTGGATGTTGGCGGCGCCGACGGTGAGTGCCAGATGATCGGTGACATCCTTCGAGATCACGTTGAGGTGATCCAGGAGCGACACGACCGGGCGATGCGTGGCGAGGTCATCGACGGCCTGAAGTCCGGCATCCCCGACCTGGACAAGTTCACCCAAGGACTCAAGGCAGGCCAGATGGTGGTCATTGCTGGTCGGCCGGCCATGGGTAAGACCACCTTGGCAATGAACATCGTTGCTGATGTTGCCATCGCCCAGAAGAAACCGGCCCTCGTCATCAGCCTGGAAATGACCAAGACCCAGCTGACTGACCGCCTGCTGGCCGCTGTAGGCGGTATCCCGCTGCCGAACCTGAAGGACGGCTCCTGCGCCCATAAGGACTCGACCGAACTCGGCGCGGCGACCTTGAAGCTGCGCGATGCCCCGATAGTGGTTTCCGACGTTCCGGTGATGACCATGCCGCGGATTCGCTCCATCGCGCGCCGGCAGAAGCACCGCATGGGTGACCTGGGCCTTATCGCTATCGACTACCTGGGTCTCGTGGAGGGCGACGGCAAGGGGCGCGTCGACGACGTCACTACGATGTCCCGCCAGGTGAAGCTGCTCGGGCGCGAAATGGGCTGCCCGGTGCTGCTGCTCTGCCAGCTCAACCGTGGCTGCGAATCCCGCCCTGACAAGCGCCCAGTGCTCAGCGACCTCCGCGAGTCCGGCGCCATCGAGCAGGACGCCGACATCGTGATGTTCGTGTACCGCGACGAGGTCTATCACCCGAACACCCAAGACAAGGGTATCGGGGAAATCATCATCCGCAAGAACCGTGACGGCCAAATCGGAACCGTGCTGACCGCATTCCAGGGTGAGAAGTCTCGTTTCATGCCTCTGGCCAGCCACTTCCGCCGCGAAGAAGAAAAGCAGGAGGACTGGTGATGAAACGCTGCTGGAAGGTAATCCTGCCGGGCCGCCCGGCATTCACGATGATCCTGATGGAAGACTGCGACCCGCTGCAGGTCGTGCAGTCGATCTGGCCGAATGCGGAGGTGGCGTGATGGCTGAATTCGAGATCGAGTACATCCATAACGGCGCCCACCGGGTGGCGATCATCCTCGCCGACGACCACCGCGACGCCTACCAGGCCTTCGAGTCGATGAAGTCCAACGGCGTGATCGGCGACGAGATCGTCGAGCGCGGCGATGCGGGCGTAGAGGTAGAGAGGAGGGCGTGCAATGGCTGACCTCTCCATCATCGCCATCCTGTCGTTCTTCGGCTGGCTATCGCTGAACCGCAGTAGCCTTATCGGAATTGGCCTTTGCATGGCGCTCGCTGTCGCCTTTGGAGCGAGCCATGGCTGAACTCGCACTGATTCGTACCGCCCAGGGTCTGGTGCCGGCCACCGAGGCAGACCGCGAAACCGTCCAGAAGTGGAAGGCCGGCCAGGTTGTCCATGGCAAGTTCACCAAGATGCGCAATGCCAAGTTCCACGGGAAGTTCTTCGCCATGCTCGATCTGGCCTGGGAGTACTGGGAGCCGAAGGGCGGCCTGGTTCCTCGCCAAGAGATGCGCGGCATCCGCGGACTGGCCAAGTACTTCGAGGAGTTGAACGGACGTCCTGGGCAGCTCCAGAACGCCGTCGCTGCCTACATCGAGAAGCTGGAAGCTGACCGCGCTGACCGCTTCCCTGCAGTCGAGAAGAGCCGCGAGGCCTTCCGCGAGTGGATCACCATCGAGGCCGGCCACTTCCACCTGGTGCACACCCCAGAGGGCGTGCGCAAGGAAGCCAAGTCGATCAGCTGGGCAAACATGGATGACACGGCATTCGAGCCGCTGTACCGCGACGTATTCGCCGCCTGTTGGCGTCTGGTCCTGTCCTCTCACTTCGAAACCGAGGCTGATGCCATGGCCGCAGCCGATCAGATGGGGAGTTTCGCATGAGCAAGTTCAAGGCTGGCGATCTCGCGCTCGTGATCAAGGCGAACCATGAAGAGAATCTGGGGAAGGTTGTAGAGCTGCTTCGCTCCAGCAATGAGTCGCAAATTGACTGCGGCCGACATGCAAGGACGGCAAACCCAGAGCGCCTTCAATGCTGGGTGGTTCGGCATGAATCAATCCTTGTTGCCAATACGCTTGGGTTCCAGCGGGTCGTAACGGACGCAGCGCTGCCGGAGTCATGGCTCATGCCCCTCCGCGGCGACTTCCAGCCCGAGCAGCAGAAGGCGAAGGAGGTCGAGGCGTGATTAACCTCAATAGTCTCTCCGCGAACGCTCGCTCGGCCGCAATGCGCGGTGGAACCGCTGGCTGGGGTGAGATGGGAAGCGCCAGTGCGAACGTCCGCTACATGGAGCAGTTGGAGAAGCGTCGCGGCCGGCGCCGAAAATGCCATTGCGGCTGCGATCGTCCGATCACCCACCGCGGCATGGCCAATGGCGTATGCCTGATGACCGGGTGCGAGCTAACAGTTCGCAGATGGGTGAAGGCATGACGCTCTCCACCCGCCAGACCAAGCCAAAGCGCTGCCAGAACGCTGAGTGCGGCCAGGAATTCGTACCGCGCTTCAGCTCCACGCAGAAGGTCTGCTCCCCGGCCTGCGCCCTGGCCACCAAGGACATGAACCAGGCTTCTGCGCGGAAGGCGATCGCCGATCGCCAGCGCAAAGAGATCAAGGTGCGCAGGGAGAAGCTGAAGAGCAGGGCGGATCACCTGCGCGAAGCTCAGGCGGTAATCAATCGGTACGTTCGCCTACGCGACGAGCATCTCGGCTGCGTCAGTTGCGACAAGCCAGCCACATGGGGAGGCCAATGGCACTGCTCGCATTTCCGCAGTGTTGGAGCCGCACCTCAGCTCAGGTTCAACCTGTGGAACATGAACAAGTCCTGCAGTGCATGTAACAACCACCTGAGCGGAAACCTGATGGTTTATCGGCCTCGCCTGATCGAGAAGATTGGCCAATCCAGGGTTGATCAACTGGAAGGAAACAACTCCGTCGCCAGGCACGACATCCCATACCTGAAGCGCCTGAAGGCTGTCTTCTCCAAGAAAATTCGCCGGATGGAGGCTCGACGCAAATGCAATGCCGCGTAGATGGTTGCGATCGGGAAGCCCACTACAAGGGAGTCCAACTCTGCCAAATGCACTACTTCCGACTTCGTAGGAATGGCGATTTTACGCTGAAGCTCGACAAGAAGAAGGAGGATCTTGGCTACACGAGGGTGTACAGGATAACGATGCCCGGAAGGGGCTATCAGCGGCTATATGAGCCAACTCATCCGCTGCGAGACAGTCAGGGCTATATCGCCGAGCACCGAATGGTTATGTACGCAAAGTACGGCGCCGCTCTTCCTGATTGTGAGCTTTGCGGCGTTCCTTTGAACTGGTCTACATGCCACATCGACCACAAGGATCGCGACGTTAAGAACAACGTCGAAGAAAACCTTCGGCCACTTTGCCCTCCATGTAACACGTGGCGGGATTACCCAGCCCAGGCATCTCTTGAGAAGAATCACCGCATAACTATCGACGGAGTGACCCTGACTCCTGAGGAGTGGAGCCGCGTCCCAGGAGTGAAGGTTAGCGGCCGGACGATCATCGGCAGGAAGAGCCGCGGATACAGCGATTTCGATGCTGTGTACGCACAGAAGATCACTCACAACGGCAGAAAGCGGATCGCTCCAGCGCCCAAGACAAACCACAAGCATGAGCGCAGCAATGCGGTGGCTATCAGCATTGAAGGGGTAACGATGACTGCCGCTGAGTGGTCGCGCTTTGACGGCGCAGCAGTTACTGAGAACACCATCATCGATAGGTTCCGCGCTGGGTGGGATGCCACCGAAGCAATCGTCACTCCGGCGTTTCGCCGTCCTGCAGGTTACGAGGCCAAAACGGCCGAATTCCGCGCCAAGGTGCGCGAGCTGAAGGGGAGAGCAGCGTAATGAGCATCATGCCGAACGGTTCGTGCTTTCACCTTCTGAGCAAGCCTCGCATCAAGAAGCAGTACGGCATCTGGTCCTGCATCAGCAGCTACTTCTGGCATGGGGCGAAGCACTCGCGCTTGGCGTATGGGGACTCGCCATCCGCCGCATACGAGAAATGGAAAGCAATGGGGACCATACGGCAATGACCCTCGCCGACTACATCGCAATCCAGTGGGCAATCCTTCGGGAATACGGGCTTATCAAAGGGGAATGACTATGACCGTTTACCGCGACGCCGAGCACGCAATCGCTCGCATCATGAGCATCGAGACCATCGACGGCACCAAGAAGGCCGACTGGCAGCGTCGGTACGAGTCTGGCTGGCAGGAGGAGCCCCTGGCGGCTAACCCATGCCCACTGTCGACCGAGGAGCGGCTGACCCAGGACGCGATGACCCGCGCGCTTCTGCATCGTGAGCTTTCCCAGGCGCACTGGAACGCCCTGGTGGCCAAGTACAGCATCGACGATATCGAGGTAGGCGATGCGGTGCGCTGGCTGGTTCCAAGGGTGGTAACGCCAGCCCATCACCTTTTCCGCACCTTCTGCGTTACGGCTTGGGCCATTCCTCCGAAGCGCGGCGTGCAGGCAGGCGCCAAGACATCTCGCCGCGGACTCAAGCCGGAGTTCTACGAGATTCACCGGTGGGACACTGACGGCACACCGGAAGGCAGCCTGCGCCGGTGGAAGCACTTGACCTTCCGTTGGCTAGAGGATCAGGTAACCGAGGGGATCCGCTCGGTGAGTTCGATCCTGGAGCAGAACGAGCTGATCGAGCGCCAGGCAGCCTGATTCACAAAAAGTTCGGCAAATGCTGAAAATACACCTTGCATTCCACCGAACAACCGAACAAAATTCTCTCATGCTACCCAAGTAGTCGAATCCAAAGCCCTGGCACACGCCGGGGCTTTTTCGTTTCTGGAGCCCGCATGCCCCTCGAAGCCCGCATCAAGCGCTGGTACTACGAGGCGCAGAGACGCGGGATCACACTCCAGAGCATCCTGATCCACCCCAACGACTACCATCGAGCCTGCCGGGACTTTCCGTTCCTGCCCATTCGAGTGCTCGGTGGTAGCATCAGAAGTGCAGATGAATTCCAGGGCTGACTGGACCAAGTTCGCGTAAGGCGTCGCCGGATAACGAGCGCCCGATTCAGTCGGGAGATTAGGGAGCCGGCCCCGCATCCCCTGCCGCGACTGCTTAGTGGGTGCTGCATCCTATGCAGTTAGGGGGTTAGCTCAAGCATGCTGGAGATCAGCGCCAGCCATCTGCCATTTTTCCGCGCGCTCCCCAGCGCCCTCTGCCGGGTCTATCTAGTACGTCCCCGGCGTTTTCTTCTGGAGACACGCAATGACCGACGTTTCGCGCATTGCGGACAGTCCCTTGTTCAAGCTCGTGGTCCCGGTGGTCCAGACCCTGCTGTCCGCTGCCGCGATAGGCGCCTTCACCTTCGTGATCGGGTCGCTCTCATCGATCAATGCCCAGCTCAGCAACTACCAGACCAGCCAGGCGCTTCTGACCCAGCGGGTCGAGGCCCTGGAGCGCGCACGGGACAGCAGTGACAAGTTCATCGACTCGCTGCGGGTCGAAGCCCAGGAAAGCAGATTCAAAGTCGCCCAGATCATGGAATGGCAGAAGGGGCTGGTGCTTCAGACGAGGCCGAAGTGAAACGGCTGCTGCTGATCGTCCTCCTCGCCGGCTGTGCGCAGCAGGAGAGGGTGCAGCTACCCTCCAGGCCCTACGTCCCGACTCCGGTAGTCCGCCACTGTGACTGCCAATGCGAACCCATCGAGCCGATTCGCCGGAAGCTCCGCCAGGCCATGAAAGACGCGGCCGAGTGGAAGCGCTACGCCGAAAGCCTCGAACAACTACCCGCGGTGAAACCAGATGGAGCTCATCCCTGAAGCCAAGCACTGGTGGCGGCTGAGCAGTGTGCAGCTATCCATCCTTGGAGTGGCGCTCAACGCCGCCGCAACCGGATGGTCTGCATTCCAGGGCGCCGTCGACCCGCTGGTGTTCTCTGTGGTGAACATGATCCTGGGCATCGCCGTCGCCGTGTCGCGGGTGATCGCCCAGCCCTCTCTGCCGAGAGAGCAGAAGGAAGGTGAGTGATGGCCGCCACCCAACTGACCGTAAGCATCAAGCGCGCATGGTGGGTAATCCCCTATGTCCGCGCCTGCATGGTGTTCGCCTGGCTGACAGGCATGGAGCCGGACGGCGAGAAGATCGCTGACACTGCGATGCGTGGCATGAAGTTCGAGTTCAAGAGCCAATGACCACCATCGCCTACAAGGACGGAGTGATCGCCTACGACTCGCTGGTAACTGCCGGCGACACGGTGATGTATGACGACTTCGACAAGAAGAGAGAGCGCGATGGCGTGCTGTTCTTCGGAGCAGGCAGTACTCAAGACATCCAGCTACTGATCGCGGCGTACTTCGGCGAAGTCCCAGGCTTCGACCTCGATGCCAGGGCGCTGGTATTCCGTGACGAGAAGCTCTCGGTTCTTTGCTTCAGCGATGGCCGCGTATACGAGAGTGAGGTTCTGCTGGATCGGAGCTATGCCATCGGCAGTGGGCGCGACCATGCGTTCACCGCCATGGACATGGGTGCATCCGCCCTCCAGGCCGTTGAGCTTGCAGCCAAGCGTGACACCTGCACCGGCGGGCTGATTCGCACCTTCACTCTGCCCAAGGGCTAGCGGCAATGACTACTAAGCAGACCGACTGGGAAGCTATCGAGCGCGCCTTCCGCGCCGGCGCCCTGTCGATCCGCACAATCGCTGATCGCCACGGGGTAAGCGACACCGCTATCCGCAAGCGTGCAAAGGCTGGCGGATGGGAGCGCGACCTCTCCGAGCAGGTCCGCAAGGAAGTTCGCAACAAACTCGTTCGCGGCGAGGTTCGCGACGATCAACCTGCGAACCCTGAGGATGATGCCGGGATTATCGAGGAGGCTGCCCAGGAAGGAGTCACCGTAGTTCGTTCCCATCGCCGGGACATTCGCAAGGCCACGAACCTTGCTGATCTGCTGATGGATGACCTGCTGCTGACTATCCGCAAGCGGGAAGAGATCGAAGACGCGATCGAGGACGAGACGCGCGAGGACAAGAACGGAATGCGCCGGGCCACGATGCTCGCCGCAGTCGCGCTGCCCAGCAACGCCAAGACCCTGTTCCAGCTGTCCTCGGCCATGAAGAACCTGCAAATCCTGGAGCGCCAGGCATTCGGCCTGGACGACAAAGACACCCCGACCAATTCGGACGAGCTGTCCAAGCTGATGGATGAGCTATCGAAGGAAGCCTGAGCATGAAGCCCGAGCACTTGAAGCTGCTCAGGGACAAGCAATGGCGCCTGAACAACCTCTACTTCATCACGGACCGGCACGGTAAGAAGGTCAGGTTCCGGATGACGCCGGAGCAGCTCGATTACTTCGAGGGGCTGCACACCCGGAACATCATCCTGAAGGCCCGCCAGCTGGGCTTCACGACTGAGCAGTGCATCATCCAACTGGATGCGGCGCTGTTCGAGTCGGCCAAGTGCGCGCTGATCGCTCACACGCTGAACGACGCCAAGCGTCTGTTCCGCGAGAAGGTGAAGTACGCCTACGACCACCTGCCCGAGCAGATCAGGAAAGCGAACCCAGCCAGGAACGACGCGGCTGGTGAGTTGGTGTTCGCCAAGGGCGGTTCGCTTTACGTCAGCACCTCCTTTCGCGGCGGTACACTGCGTTACCTGCACGTCTCCGAGTTCGGGAAGATCTGCGCCAAGTACCCTGACAAGGCCAGGGAGATCGTCACTGGCGCCTTCGAGGCAGTGGCTGCTGATTGCGTCGTCACCATCGAGTCGACGGCGGAAGGACGGGCTGGCTACTTCTTCGACTTCAGCCAGGCGGCCGAGAGGCAGAAGATCACCGGCGCGCCGCTGGGCAAGCTGGATTGGAAGTTCTTCTTCTTCCCCTGGTGGCGGAGCCCTGAGTATCAGGTTGAGCCGCTATCGCCGGCACCGCAGCGCCTGCAGGATTATTTCAAGGAGCTTGAGGCCAAGCACGGCATCAAACTGAGCGAAGGCCAGAAGGCCTGGTACGCCGCCAAGGAGAGAACCCTCGGCGACGACATGAAACGGGAATACCCGTCGACGCCGGCCGAGGCGTTCCAGCAGTCGGTAGAGGGCGCCTACTACGCCAAGCAGTTCTCGAAGCTCTACGAGAAGCAGCGCATCGGCGAGCTTCCCGACAACAGTCACCAGGTGGTTCACACCTTCTGGGACATCGGTGTCGGCGACTCCACCGCGATCTGGTTCGTACGTGAGGTCGGCGAAGAGTTTCATGCCGTCGACTACTACGAGAACAGCGGCGAGGGGTTGAGGCACTACCTCAAGATCCTCCGCGACAAGGCCAGGGGCCGCGGCTACGCATATGGCGAGCACTGGGGTCCGCACGATATCGACAACCGAGAATTCGGCAGCGACGGCAAGACACGCCGAGAACTGGCGAAGGAAGGCTACGAGATCGACGGCCAGCGGTACGCCATCAAGTTCAACGTGGTGCCGAAGCTGGGTGTCGACGAGGGCATCGAGCAGGTCCGCGAGATTCTTCCGCGCTGCGCCTTCGACGAGGCCATGTGCGAAGAGGGTCTGAACGCCCTGGAGAACTACCGCAAGGAGTGGGACGAGAAGCACGGGTGCTGGAAGGACAAGCCCCTGCATGACTGGTCATCCCACGGATCAGACGCATTCCGGTACTTCGCAGTGGCGAAGACCAAGCGCATTCGCAAAGCAACCTCCGAGCCCCTAAGGATGTAACCCAATGAGCGATGATCCGAGCATCGTCAGCCCCGACGTGCAGAAGATGCGTGCCCATTGGGCCATCGTCAGTCCGCTGATGGGCGGGACTGGGGCGATGCGTGTTGCTGGTGAGGAATTGCTGCCGCGCTGGCCAGCCGAGGACTCCGAGTCCTACAAGTGCCGCCTGCTGTCGTCCACGCTGCTGCCTGCTTACTCGGAAACCGTGATGAACATGGGCAGCCGGGTATTCGCCGAGCCGATCCACCTGATGGATGACGTCCCTGCGCGCCTGCGCGAGTACTGGCAGGACATCGATCAGCAGGGCAACAACGGCACAGTGTTCGGCCGCGGCTGGTTCGAGGACGCCCTGGCCAAGTCGATCAGCTTTGTCTACGTCGACTACCCGCAGAGCCCGGCGAACGAATCGGAAGGCGAAACCATCGTCACCGAGGCGGACGTCATCACCACTGGCGCGCGACCATACGCTATCCACATCCGGCCTGAGCAGGTCCTGGGCTGGAAGGAGTCCGGCGGCCAGCTCCTGCAGTTCCGCTACGAGGAATGCGTTTACGAGGATGAGGGCGCTTTCGGCCAGAAGGCTGTCGCGCAGATACGCGTGCTCGAGCCAGGTAGCTGGGCCATCTACCGGCACGCCGGGAAGGATGGCTGGTACGTCCACGACAGCGGCCCCTCCAGCCTCAGCTACATCCCGATCGTGCCGTTCTACACCAAGCGCACCGGATTCCTCACCGGTAAACCGCCGCTGATGGAGCTGGCTTATCTGAACGTCAAGCACTGGCAGAGCCAGAGCGACCAGGACACGATCCTGCACTACGCCAGGGTGCCGATTCTGTTCGGCGCAGGCTTCGAGGAAGATCACGCCATCGTCATCGGTGGTGGCACGCTGGCCAAGAACGACAACCCGGAAGCCAAACTCTCCTACGTGGAGCACGGCGGCAAGGCCATCGAGGCGGGCCGCGACTCCCTGAAGGACATGATCGAGGAGATGCGCATTGCCGGCGCCAAGCTCCTGCGTCTGGAGAATGCCGCGCCGAAGACCGCCGAGCAGGCCCAGGAAGACGCCGCAATCGAAATGTCGCCGCTGCAGATGATGTCCGGCCAGTTCGAGGACGCTTACGCCCAGGTCCTCCAGATCATGGCGGACTACATCGAAGAGACTGACGGCGGCCACGTTCAGGCGCGCGGTAACTTCGAGATCGATTACGCGCCGGAAGCGACCATGCCGACCCTGCTGAGCATGGCGTCCCAGGGCAAACTCTCCGACGAGACCCTGTTCGGCGAGTACCAGCGCCGAGGTGTGCTCTCCAGCGAACTGGATTGGGATTCGGAGAAGGAGCGCATCGAGTCGCAAGGCCCAGCGCTCGGCATGATGGGAGCCGGCGGTGGCAACGGTTAACGACAAGCTGGCAGACGCCGAGATCGCGCACGCGGTCAGCATGCAGCGGTTCAGCAATGGCGTGGTGCGGCGCATGATCGCGCTACTCAACAGAGTGGACAACGACCTCTATGCCAAGCTCATGGAAGCGATTGAGCAGATGTCGCCCGGTAGCTTTACGGTTCAGCGCCTGGACCAACTGCTTCAATCAGTGAAATCCCTGAACGCCCAGGCCTATCAAGCTCTCGGGCGTGAGCTCGATGAAGAGATGCAGGCCTACGTTGCGTACGAGGCTGACTACCAGCACAAGCTCTTTGTGAACACCATCCCTGAGCCAGTCCAGGTCGTTGTCCCGGTCAACACTGTGAACGCTCAGCAGGTCTACGCGGCGGCGATGGCCAGGCCATTCCAGGGCAAGCTGCTCTCGGAGTTCACCAAAGACCTCGAAGCGGACCGCATGACCCGCGTGCGGGATGCCGTTCGCACCGGATTTGTCGAAGGCGAGACGATTGACCAGATGGTCCGTCGGATTCGCGGCACTCGCACTGCCGGCTACGCAGACGGTCTGCTGGAGATTGACCGCCGGAACGCCGAGGCAATCGTCCGGACCTCGGTCAACCACCTGTCGAACTTCACCCGCCAGGCCTTCTACGCGGAGAACGACGACCTGGTGGATGAATGGCAATTCCTGGCCACGCTGGACGGCCGGACCACGATCACCTGCGCAAGCCTGTCGGGTAAGACCTTCCCGATCGGAAAAGGCCCGATGCCGCCGCGGCACATCAACTGTCGCAGCACTTCCACCCCTGTCATCAAGTCTTGGGAGGAACTGGGCCTTACCAAGGAAGAGATCGGCAAGGGCACCCAGGCGAGCATGGACGGGTATGTCGCTGACGACGTGACCTACAGCGACTGGCTGCGCGACAAGCCGGCTGCCTTCCAGGACGAAGTTCTTGGCCCGACCCGCGGGAAGCTCTTCCGCGACGGCAAGGTGGACATCGATAAGTTCACCAACGACAAGGGCAAGGTCTACACCCTGGACCAGCTGAAACAGCGCGACGAAGACCTCTTTGAGCGGGCGGGTGTTGCGGCGTAAGATCGCTGCATGACTGATCACCTTCGCCTAGTGCCCAAGCGTGAGCCGACCGAGAAGGAAAAGCTCATTCAGCGTCTGAAGAACGCCCCGAAGCCGGACGGGATGCTTTCCTGTCCGGAGTGCGGCGGCCGCAGCGCTGTTACGGTGGAGAACGGTGTTTTCGTGAAGAACGGGCGCCGGACCAAGGGGACTGTGATCCACCGAGACATCTGCGACGTCTGCAGGACCCTGAAAGGGCGGATCGTGAAGATGCGCACCGGCAAGGAAAAGCCTGAGATCGTCTGATCAAACCAGTTTCCAGAAGCCCGCCTAGTGCGGGCTTTTTCATTTCCAGCCTCGGCAATGCCGGGGCTTTTTTATGCGCCAAGGGCGCCAACAGTCCCAAGGGGATAACACATGTTCCAACTCAAGCAGCTGTTCATGCAGGAAGAAGGCGGCGAAGGCGGTAACGGTGGTGGCGGCCAAGGGCCAGAGATCACCCCGGAAATCCAGGCTCTGATCGATGCGCAGGTCAGCGCGGCAGTGGGCGGTCTCAAGACCAAGAACTCCGAGCTCCTGGGCAAGCTGAAAGAGCAGGGCGACAAGCTGAAGACCTTCGACGGCATCGACCCCGAGGCCGTGAAATCCATCCTGCAGCGCTTCTCGGACGACGAAGAAGCCGGGCTCATCGCAGCCGGCAAGATCGACGAAGTCCTGACCAAGCGCACTGAGCGCATGAAGTCCGGCTATGACCGCGATCTGCAGGCCGCCCGCGACGAGGCAACCCGTCATCAGTCCCGCACCGAGAAGTTCGCTTCCCGCGTGCTCAAGGGCGAGGTGATCGGCGCCGCCACCGACGCAGGCGTCCACAAGTTCGCCATGGAGGACGCCATGCTGGCTGCTTCGCGCGACTTCGAGCTGGACGATGAGGGTAACCCCATCGCCAAAGAAGGTCGCTTCGGCAAAGACGGCAAGCCGCTGACCCTCAAGGAGTGGTTCGCGGAGATGAAAGAGACTCGCCCGCACTGGTTCCCTGCCAACGGCAGTGGCAGCGGCGCCGGCGGCACTGGTAGCGACGTTCGGCCGGGCACCCCGCGGTCCAAGATGACCGCCAAGCAGAAGGCCGAATACATCAGCAAAAACGGGAAAGACGCCTACCTGGCGCTTCCCGCCTAAGCCATTGGGAGAATGAATCATGGCCGCAGGCAAAGCTTCTGACTTCAAGGTCTATCAGGACCAGTTCCAGGCGGGCGTCATCGAGACCCTGACCCAGAACAGCAACGCGTTCAACGCGGCCTCGGCCGGCGCGATCGCCCTGTCCACCCTCAGCCGCCGCGGTGATTTCTCGCAGCAGGCGTTCTTCAAGAATGTCGCGAACCTGATCACCCGCCGCGACACCACCAGCACCTCGGCCGCCACCATCCTCGGCATGACCCAGGACGAGTGGGTCAGCGTCAAGCTGAACCGCAAGATCGGCCCGGTCGACCAGACCAAGGACGCCTTCCGCAAGATCATGGCCGGCCTGGCTGAAGATGAGATGTCCTTCATCCTCGGCGAGCAGGCAGCCAAGGCCATGCAGGTGGAAATGCTCAACTCCGCCCTGCGTGCCGGCCGCGCAGCCCTGAACGCCCAGGCTGCGGTGAAGTACACCATCCCCACCAACGGCACCCTCGGTACCGCTGGCCTGGTCTCCGGCCTGTCGAAGTTCGGCGACGCCGGCAGCCAGATCGTGTGCTGGGTCATGCACTCCAAGGCCTACTACGACCTGGTGCAGAACCAGATCACCTCCAACATCGACGGCGTGTCGAACTTCAACGTGGCCACCGGCACCCCGGTAACCCTGAACCGCCCGGTTCTGGTGACCGACTCCGACGCGCTGCTCGTGAACTCCGGCTCCGGCTCCACCGCTGTGACCGACTATTACACCCTCGGCCTCACCGCCGGCGGTCTGATCGTCGAGAACACCGAGGAAGAGGAGCTGGTCATCGAGAACGTGACCGGCAACGAAAACCTGATCACCCGCCTGCAGGGTGAGTTCGCCTACAACCTGGGCGTCCGCGGCTTCAAGTGGGACATCGCCAACGGCGCTGCCAACCCCACCGACACCGCTCTGGGTACCGGCACCAACTGGGACCCGAACCGCGATTCCTTCAAGGACTTCGCGGGCGTGGTCATCCAGAGCCGCTAAGGCCAGAAGCCCCTCTTCGGAGGGGCTTTCTTTTGGAGGTTGCAATGAAGATCGGTATCTACGCGCGGGACCACCAGGTTGCCGCAGTGGCCATGAAGCATGGCTTCGAACTGCAGGGCCAGCGCGCACTGTTCCGATCCCTGCCGGACTACGGGCATGGCTGCATCGAGGACTTCGACCTCGTTGTGATCGTTGGCCTGCGCGGCAAGGGCGCCGATGCGCTGCGTGACTACCAGGAGCGCGACGTGCCGGTCCTCGTGATCGACTACGGCTACCTGAGCCGCGCCACTGCTGACGATGCAGACGGCTATTGGCAGGTTGGCCTGGGCGGTCTGAACCAGATCCCCGAATTCGAATGCCCGAGCGACCGTTTCGAGGCGCTGGGGCTGGATATCCAGAAGCCCGTGAAGGGCGACGGCCCGGCTATCCTCTGCGCCCAGGTGGTTGGCGATGCCGCCCACCCGTTCGACACAGTGGAGAAGCTGGAAGCCTGGGTAGAAACCGTTGAGCACGACGAGTATCGCGCGCATCCGGTTGCCGGTGGTGAATCTGAGCCGCTGAGCGATGTTCTGGCACGCGCCGGCAAGATCATCACCTGGAACAGCAACGTCGGCCATGATGCTCTTCTCGCCGGAGTTCCGGTGGAAGCCCATGGCCCGGCGCCTTACGCTGGCGTTGCAGTCGATGCCAGTGAGGCCTACTTCGCCCGCGTCGCCTACGGTCAATGGACGGTGCCGGAGATGGAGGATGGCCACGCCGCCGCCTTCGTACTCGAAAAGCTGCTCGGCCAGCCTGCTGCTGTTGCTCCGGTTGAGGAGGTCACGAACACTCTGACCGAGACCGAGACCGAGACCGAGACCGAGACCGAGACCGAGCAGGCGCTGACTGTGGTCCAGAAGGGCCGCGGCAACTACTCCGTCGTCCGTGCGGATGGCTCTGTCGTCGCCGAAGGCCTGAAGAAGGCTGCCGCTGACGCCATGGCGAAAGGTAAAGCCTGACCATGGCCCTCGTCATTGAAACTGGCGGCGGCCTGCCTGATGCCGATTCCTTCGCCACCGTTGATGAACTGGTGCAGTTCGCCAGTGACTACGGCTGGACCATCCCGGATGACACCGCCGCGCGCGAAGCGATCCTGCGCCGCGCTGGCGTGGCCATGTGGGCGATGGAGTGGGTAGGCACCCAGCTTCATGACGAGCAGGGCTTGCCCTGGCCGCGTTACTACACCGTCCGTCGTGGATTCATGGCGGATGGCGCTTCACTGCCTCGCAACATCAAGATGGGACAGATGGCGCTGGCCTGCGAAATCCACCAGGACGACATTGACCCGCCCGAGGCCCGCACTGGTGCTGTCACCGAGGAGCGCGTAGAGGGCGCCGTCGACGTCAAGTACGGCGCCATCAGCGGCTACAAGGCCAAGGCTGCCGCAGGGCGTCAGTCCGATGGCTTCTTCGCCAAGTACACCTTCGGTCCTTACAACGGCCGCCTGGTGCGCGCATGAGCGCCTTCTACGACCGAATGGCTGCGACGGCCCTGCGCCTGATCAGCCGTTTCGGGTCGGAGCAGACCCTGCGCGACGTCACCGCAGGCGTATATGACGATGTGAGCGGTACGTGGACCACGCCGCCGACTGACATTAGCCAGCCGGCCCAGCTCCTGCTGCTGGACTACACCCTGCAGGAATCCGGCCAGCAGTACGCCGAAGGCTCCGAGATTCGCCAGGGCGACAAGAAGATCATCATCGCCGCCAGGGGGCTGGCTTGGGCGCCTGCGCTTACCACCCGCATCGACGTCGACGGCGTGCTCTGGCAGGTTGTGAACGTCAAGGAAGCGAACCCCGCCGGCACTCCGCTTGTGTACTTCTGCCAGGGGCGCAAGTGATGAGCTTCACCAGCGACATGGACAGCGCGGTCCGGAAGATCATCGACGCCCAGGACAAGATCGCCAGGGCAGCGACCATCGACTTCTTCAGCGGCACGGTGAAAGACACCCCTGTCGACACAGGCCGCGCCCGCGGCAACTGGGTGACGACCACTGACAAGCCGGCCCAGGGCGAGATCAACCGCGAGGATAAGTCGGGATCGGCCGCCATTTCAGAAATCGTTGCCAAGACTCCGGAAGGGGCAGGGCAGGAGACATTCATGTCGAACTCGCTCCCCTACATCGACAAGCTCGAGTACGGCAGCAGCAAGCAAGCCCCGAACGGCATGGTGCGCCGCAACTTGGCGCGCGTGCAGCGCATCGTCGACACCGCCATCGCCAAGTTTCGAGTCTGACCAATGTCTGAAATCAAGATCAACGCCGCCCTGGTGTCAGGGCTGACGGCGGCTGCGCTCGGCATCCCTACTGCCAATGAAGGGAAGAGCTTCACCCCGCCGTCGCCGTCACTGCCTTGGGCGGCCTGGTTCAACCTGCCGGCCAGCACCGACCCTTCGAGCCTCGGTGTGGGCGGCATGGATGAAACCGTCGGCCTCTTCCAGGTCGACCTGAACTACCCGATGAACGACGGCACCGGGAACATCCTCGCCGCCGTGCAGAAGCTGCGCGACTACTTCGTTGCCGGCCGGCGCCTGGTCTACCAGACCCAATGCGTCCACATCGACCGCGTCACCCGCAACAACCTCCGGCCCGTCGACGGCTGGCAGCAGATCAACGTCTCCATCTACTACAGCGCCAACACCATCCGCCCGGAGGTATAACCCATGGCCTGCTTCGCCAACGGCTCTGCCGTCAAGCTCTACTACGTCCTCGAGGGCGCGACCAAGACCGCCGCTACGATCAGCGCGACCGCGTCGGACTCCAGTTACAACGACTCCGGCAATGGCTTCCTGACTGCAGGCTTGGGCGTCGGGCAGATCATCACCGTCTCCGGGTTCGCCAACGCGGCGAACAACGGCAAACGCAAGATCGCCACCGCCGCAGCCGGCAAGATCACCGTCACCAACGTCGACGGCTCGGCCGTCACCCTGGTGGACGCAGCGGCCAGCCCGTCGATCACCATCGTCATGGAAGGCTCGATCCCGGGTAACCCCCAGTTCAAGCCGATCCGCTTCGTCACCGAAGGCCTCAGCCCGAACATCAACCAGATCGAGTCGGCCGAGATCAACCAGGCCCGGCAGCGCGCGCCGAGCCGCGGCGGTAACTACAGCGTCCAGGGCGAGATCGCCGCCGAGGTGAGCTTCGGCAGTTTCGACGACCTGATCGAGGCGGCACTTCAGGGAACCTGGACCGGTGACGTGCTGATCGTTGGCTCGACCGAGCGCTCCTTCGCCATCCTCGAGCGTCACTCCGACATCGGCGCCGACTACATCTACCGCGGCTGCCGCGTGAACACCATGAACATCGCGGCCCCGCTGGGCGACAAGGCCGGTATTACCTTTGGGATGATCGGCACCAAAGCCGAGCCCTACACCATCCCCGGCGGCGCCACATTCATGGCCGCAACCACCAGCGACATGATGGTCACCACCAACGGCTCCTTCACCGAAGGCGGCCAGGTGATCGCCTATGCCACGGAGTGGAACCTGAGTCTCGATAACGGCATGGAGGCCGCCTTCTCGCTGTTCCAGCGCGAGGCCTACTGCGTCACCAACGGCATCGCTGCCGTCACCGGCACCATGAACGCCTACCTCAAGGACGGCTCCCTGTGGGCCAAGGTGCTGAACGAGACCGAAACCAGCCACATCGTTGTGCTGGAAGAGGGTACCGATAGCTACACCATAGAGTTGCCGAAGGTTCGCTATACCCAAGGCCAGAAGCAGGTCAGCGGTCCTGGTGCGGTGATCCCGCAGTACACCTACTCGGCCGGCTACGACGGCACCACCACCCTTCGCATCACCCGCAGCTAATCAAGCGGCCCCTCTTCGGAGGGGCTTCTTGTGTCTGGAGAGACCATGCGCAAAGAAGACTTCTACACGAAGCCGAACGCCGACAAGGGCGTGAAGATGCAACTGATGCAGGCCGACGGCAGCCCTTCGGAGCATTGGCTGATGGTACGGGGCATCGACTCCGACGCCTTCCGTAAGGTGAAGTTCGAAGGATCGCGTACCATGCGTGACCTGCCCGCCAACGCCAGCGACTGGGACCGCGCTGCTGCTCGGGATGAGGCCGTCATGAACAGCCTCGTCTCCCTGGTGGCCGACTGGTCGTTCGACGAACCCTGCACGCCTGAAGCAGTGCGTGAATTCCTCTCCAACGCGCCTATCGTCGCGGATGCTGTTGATAGCGCGGCAGCGGACCGCTCCCGTTTTTTCGGGATCGCCTCGGAGCCCTCGAGCGACACGCCGAAGCAGAGCTAAAGCTCCTAAAGCGCGCTCCGGGCTCGAAGCGCACGACTCGTGAACACCTGGAACAGATCGCCAGAGTCATCGGCGAGCAGCCCCCAGAGCTCCAGACGCCTCCAATCCCAGATGAACTCGCCTACCTGCTGGGCGTTTTCTTCCAGATCCGCCGGTCACCCGACCCTCTCACCTACACCGAACTGCGCAACTGGTCGCTGATGACCCATCAGGAGCTAGAGCCCCTGGAGGTCGAAGCGATCATGCGTCTCGACGCCATCGCCACCAAGGTCCGACACAATGACTGAATACGCCCGCCTGGTCCTGTCGGTCGACTCTACGTCGGCGAAGAAGGCCACCGACGAGCTGCGCATCATGATCGATGTGACGGCGAAGGCGGATAAGTCGAACCAAGAACTCACGAAGTCGACCAACGGGCTGGGCAAGGCGTTCGGCGCCCTGGCTGCAGCTATCAGCGTGCGGGCGATCATCGCGGCATCGGACCAGTACGGCCAGATGGCCGCGCGAATCAGGATGGCGACCTCATCGACGGAGGAGTACACCAAGGTCCAGGACCGCCTGCTGCAGACCGCAAACGCCACCTATCGTCCGCTGAACGAGGCCCAAGAGGTCTACATCCGGACGGCCGACGCCATTCGCACGCTGGGTTACAACACCGACGACGCCCTGGATATCACGGACAGCTTCAGCTTCCTGCTGGTGACCAACGCCGCGTCGGCAGACAAGGCGTCATCGGCCATCGATGCCTACTCCAAGGCCATCCAGACCGGAAAGGTTGAATCGGACGGCTGGCAGTCGATCCTGGCGGCGATGCCGACCATCGTGAATGACCTGGCGGCAGCCACCGGGCGTTCGACGGCTGACATCCGCAAGCTCGGCATTGAAGGGAAGCTGAGCCTGGCGGCCCTGAACGAAGCGCTTCGGCAGTCGCGGGACAGCAACGAAGAGCTAGCAGCGTCTATGGAGACGTCTGTTGCGGACTCCACGACTGCGCTTTCGAACTCCTTCCAGGTGTTCGTCGGCAAGGTCAACGAGACCTCAAAAGCATCTGCAATCCTGACGGGCAACATTGGCGAGCTTGCAGAGACTCTTCAGGATCCGAAGACAATCCGTGCTGCGCAGGAGCTTGCTGCTGGCGTTGTCACGGTATTCAACAACATCGCGAAAGGCGTCCGTGAGGCTATTTCAGTCGTCCAATGGTTTGGTGCTGAGGTGGCCTATCAAGCCAACGGTGGGCGCGCTGCGGCCGATGATATCGTGCGCCTGAACGACCAGCTTATTCGGCAGCAGGGCGAATTGGCTGAGCAAGAGAAGGCGCTGGCAAACCTTCGGACGATTGATCCCAATGCGAAAGAGTCGCCTCAGATGGCGAAACTGCGCGAGGAGATCAAAGGCGTTCAGGCGCTTCTCAAACTGAACGACGAACTTATGTCCGCGCGCTCCAATAATGGCGCCGCCGCTCCTCCTCCAAAGACGCCTCCGGAGGAAAAGCCAAAGATTGATGCCGAGGCGCCACCAGCCCCGCCAAAGCCGAGAGGTTCAGCGCTAACTGACGAGCAGCGCTCAGCCAAACAGCTTGCCTCTGCGTACAAAAACGTTGAGCAGAGCCTGGCTCAGCAGGTCGCCCTGTTCGGGCAGACGACGGAGGTCGCGCGAGTCCGCTACCAGTTGGAAAACGGCGAACTCTCCAAGCTCAACGCCCAGCAGAAGCAGCACCTGCTCGACCTCGCCACCGAACTGGACGCGAAGCAGGACCTGGTGGATCAGGACAACGTTCGTCTCGCGATCCTGCAGGAGACAGGACAGCTCCAGGCCGCTAACGACATGCAGTTCGAGCTCGACTACGCGAAGAAGATCGCGCAGTACGAGACGCAGGGCAACGTGGCTGCTCTGCAGCGTCTCGAAACCCTGAAGCAGATCCGCGATGTTGCCAGCAAGTCGGATGTTGAAAAGGGCACCGTTGAGGGCGTCACCAAGGCCCCGAAAGTCGGGAATCTGGACGCCAGCGTCGGTGGCGCCAACAGCGAAATGACCCGCCTGGATGAGGAAGCCAGAGAACTCGAAATCTGGCGGACGACTGAACTGGAGAAGCAGAAAGCTTTCCTCGACGCCAAAGCTATCAATGAGGAGACCTATGCCACCCGGGTGAATTCGATCAACCAGCAAGGTCGAGATGGTCAAGCGAAAATTGATCAGGCGAAAAACCAGGCGCTCCTTGAGAGTAGCGAGCAATTCTTCGGGCAAATGGCGACCCTGAGTCAGTCCGGGAACAAGCGCCTGGGTGCAATAGGCAAGGCTGCAGCCATCGCGCAGGCCACAATTTCCGGCTTTACGGCGATCCAGAATGCGTTGGCGGTTCCGCCTTACCCGGTGGGTGTAGCGCTGGCCATTTCGGCCGGCGTGATGACCGCGGCGAACATCGCCAGCATCGCGGGCGTTGGCTTCAAGACTGGTGGCTATACCGGCGATGGCGGAGTGAACGATGTCGCTGGCGTGGTCCACGGGAAGGAGTTCGTCTTCGACGCAGCAGCGGTTTCACGGATCGGTGTGGACAACCTCGAGGCCATTCGCCGTGGTCAAAGCCCTGACCCATCCAGTCCTGGCCAAACCTTCAATCAGCAGCGCTCGACGACCGTGAACATCAACCTCAACGGCGCCAACGATTCCAAGGGAATGCGCGAGTCGACCGCGCGCATGGGCCGCCGAGTCGTCAGCGCAGTCACCAAAGCCAACAGGTACGCATGATGAGCCAGTTCCTGGAAGAGCGCCTGGCAGAGAACATCGACTATGGCAGCGGGTTCGGCTCGAGCTATGCGGCGGAGACGGTGGTCACGGCAGGCGGTAACGAGTACCGGGCGCTGAAGCACCCGTACATCAAGGCATCCATGACGATCGAGTTCGAGCGCCAGACGAACTTCATCATCAGCGAGATCGTAGACCTCAACAACCGCGCCGGCGGCACCTATCGGGGCTTCCGGGTCATGCACCCGGCCGACTACTCCACCAATAACTACCGCGGCGATCCGACTGCATTCGACCAGCCGATGGTCCTAGTGAATCCGACGGTGCCTGGCGTGTACCAGTTGATGCGCTGGTACGGCGATAGTTCGGATGCCTCGTGCATCCGCCGGCGGATCAGGAAGCCGGTGGCTGGCACCGTGAAGGTAGGGGTTCACGGTGCCGTCTTCCCGGCAGCCCAGTGGAGCGTCGACAACACAACCGGCATCGTGACCATGGCGGCGAACAAGACCGGCGTGATCACGAACATCACCAAGGGCTCTACGACGACCATCACGGTCGCAAACAGCATGGCCGTTGGCGAGTCGGTGCTGATCGCCAATGTGGTTGGGATGACTCAAATTAACGGGATGCGCTCGCCGATCACTGCTCGAAGCGCAGGGTCGATTACCGTGGCCGTCAACTCCACCGGGTTCAGCGATTACACCAGCGGCGGAGTCGTGAATACCGCTCCGCAGGCCGGAGAATTGGTAACCACTGGATGTGAGTTCGACATTCCGATGCGTTTCACCGACGACCTCAGCAGCCGCTTCTCCAACTGGGACACGATCGACGCCGGGAATATCGACGTCATTGAGATCTTCAACCCATAACGGCACATACACTAGCGAGACGCTATTGGCGCACTAACAGGATCTCAATGGAGAGACGAAGGCCGAGCAGCGCAGCGTGATGACCGCGCAGACCATCAAGCATTACCGTCAGCGCATCATCGACTTCGAGCGGCGCGCCCTGACCCAGAAGCGCTAACCTTTCCCCACCTGAAAAGCAAAAGCCCCGGGCGCTCGCAACGCCCAGGGCTTTCTGTTTCAACCCCATGACTATCCCATGAGGAGAACTTGGTTGGATTCTAGCAAGATCATACGAGAGGTGCGAATGATGGCGGACAAGCTGCCGGCCCTGAGATTTTGGGGCATTTGGCTGATTCTCCTCATCGCCGCTGCAGGTTATGCGGCAGGCAATATCCCCTGGGACAAAATCCTCTAACCAACTCGCATCACCTTCCGGCAAAAAGCCCGCCCAGTGCGGGCTTTGTCGTATCTGGAGTTCTATGAAGCCACACGTTGCCGACTGGCCGACGAAGGTTCACTGCGCCCGAATTGTGGCGCGCGACGGCACAACCGTCAGGATAACGGAGTATCCAGTTGACCTCGTCATGAGTAATGGCCAGGTCTATCGCTGTGACACGGGGTACGAGTTCACTGGCTTCGACGATCAGTCGAATCTCGCTTCAGGCAGTTTCGACCTGACCGGCATCCTGGATCACGGTATTACTCGCGATCAGCTCGGCAGTGGCGTGTTCGACAACGCACGGATCTATGCCTTTGCCACCAGTTGGAAGGCACCGATTGAGGACGAGGAGGCTCTAGCTCTTGGCTTCCTTGGTAAGGTCACGATCAATGACAACACCTACAGAACAGAGGTGATGTCGGCTGCTGATGTGCTGAGTCAGGAGGTCGGAAGAATCTATAGCCCGCAGTGCCAGTGGACGTTGTTTGACGGGCACCTCGGGCCGACTGGAGACCAGATCATTGCCTCCACACGTAGCAGATGCACAGGCCCGCGTTCTGCTCCGGATGGTCCGAGCATTACGGCTTTCAAGGTGAGCGGCAGCGTTACTTCAGTTACCAGCCAGTACCAGTTCCAGAGCGTTGCACGCACTGAAGCCGACGATTGGTTCACTGCTGGAGAGGTTCTGTTCACCAGCGGTCAGAATGCCGGCTTGCAGCCTCTGAAGATCAAGCGCAGTACCGCCGGCGGTCAGTTCTATCTGCATGGCGGCGCGTACTACTTGCCGCAGGTCGGTGATACCTACGTGATGATTCCCGGCTGCCGCAAGCGTTTGGACGATTGCCGCGACAAGTTCGGCAACGTGATCAACTTCGGCGGCCAGCCACACGTTCCGAGCACTTCCGAGTACACCCAAGTTGGGCGTGGTTCATGAAGCGATCCGAGATCGTCGACGTAGCCATGGCGACCCTGCGCACGCCGTTCATGCACCAGGGGCGGATTGCCGGTTTGGCGCTGGATTGTGTAGGGCTCTACATCCACATCTGTGGAGTTCTAGGTCTGGAGTGCATCGACACGACTGGCTACGCGCGCGACCCCTACGACGGAACGCTCGAGCGTGAGCTTGACCGCCAGCCTTGCCTTGAGCGGATCAATCCGGCGGAAGCGAACGCTGGCGACCTGCTTGCTATGCGCATCAGCAAGGCCCCCCAGCACATCGCCATTCATGCCGGGTTCATCGGCGGCGAGCCCTACATCATCCATTCCAGCGAGGAGGCTGGCCATGTCTGCCACCACCGCGTGGACTCGACCTGGCGCCATCGCATCCTCATGGCATACCGCTTTAAAGGGGTCGAGGAATGAGTCTCAGTGCCCAGATCTTCGGTCGCGACAGCGGCATCTTCAAGTTCAATAACATCATGCTGGGCGGCGGCCCAGGCATCATCGACAGCCTCTACCGCAAGCTGTTCCCCGAAGCGAAGACCCCGTCGCCGACGATCCCGACCGTCCAGGACAGCGCCTACGGCAACCCGATCCCGCGCTTCTACGGCATGGTTGGCACGTCCGGTAACGTCATCTGGCTGAAGGGCGGAAAGTTAGATGTCGTCGTCAAGAAGAAAAAGAGCGGCGGCAAAGGCGGCAGCTCAAGTGCCTCGCAGACGACCTACAAGTACTACGCGACCTTCGCTCTGTCGCTGGGTGAGGGACCAATCGCTGGCGTGCGCCGCATTTGGTGCGGCGACAAGCTCATCTACAACGCGGGCAGTGACGATTTGGAAACCATGGTCGCCAGCAATAACGCGGCGAAGGGCTGGAAGCTTTACCGCGGCACCGACAGCCAGATGCCGGACCCTGATATTCAGGCTGACAAGGGCGTGGCAAATACACCTGCCTATCGCGGTCTTGCCTACATCAAGTTCAAGAAGTTCGCCCTCAAGGACTATGGTGATTCGCTGGCCGGCAGCCAGTTCAAGGTCGAGGTTGTTTCATCGACCAATATCGATCAGCGCATCATCCGCCAGGCAACCCTGACTGTTCCTGTCCCTGGCCTGCTACCTAAGGTCGCGTATATATCCGCAGATCGCGTCGACTTCTGGGTGCCGGGCTGGGGCGGCGATTATCCACCGAACAGCTATGCCGATCGTTACACCTTCCGCCTGAACTCGCAGGGCTTTGAAGCGCGACAGATCATCAGTGGAATCCAGTCGCTCGATGTTCCGCCGTCGGGTACGAATGATCAGCAGCTGTTCTACAAGGACATCCGAGAAGTTTTCCCAAGCCTTGCAAATGGACCGTTATTTGGCCCTGCAGACCCTAGTTATCCGGATGGGCAGTATCAACAGGTAGGGAACTGGGCTGCAGTCATCATAAGGCCTCCGTCTCCGCGTTTTTACTTCGGGCAGAAGGGGTTCACCCCGATACAGATAACCGAAAACTCCTATGCCGTCGCGGTTGGCGAAGGGGTTGTGTACTCCTTTACGCCCTCTGGCGTAACGCAATACAACGGCCTTGGTACAGCGCTGGCCGCGAAGACGTTTGCTTTTACGATGACGGCGAACGCTAAGGCGGCAATATCGGATGGGAGTCTGTGGCTGTATACCGGCAGCACAACCAACAGGGTCTACCGGATCAGCCTTGACCTCTCTACCGTTGATTTGATCTTGACGCTTCCGACTGCGCCTTCGGCTGCCGACATCTCGGTGTATTTCTCTGACGCATTAATTGTGCGCGCCTGGCACCTGTCCACCGATCAGACGGCAACGGTTCAGTGGTACTCGCTGGGCATTGTCGATCCGCAGAAGATCAGCCTGGGCGATATCATTGAGGAGGAGTGCAGTCGCTCTGCACTGATCGGGCCGGGCGACATCGATGCCTCCTCGCTGACCCAACTCGTCACCGGCTACCGCATCGGTGGCGGTTCGATTCGGGACATCATCGAGCCATTGCGCGCGGCGTGGCCCTTCGATGCCAGGATGAATGGCTACAAGCTTCAGTTTGTACCGCGTGGCCAGCCTTCGGTTGTATCGATTCCATGGGGCGACCTGGCGGCCAGCGACTCGGACGAGATTGGTGACTCGCTGCCATACGATCGGGAAATGGATACCCAGTTGCCAGCCAAGGTGACTGCAAAAGGGATCAGCGCTACTCGTGAGTATGCAGATTCAAGCCAGACCTACGAGCGGATCGGGACTATGGCTGTCAACTCGCAGACCATCGACCTTGGGCTGGTGCTCAGTGACGACGAGCTCGCGCAGATCGCTACGATGGCCTGTGATAGCGCCTGGGATGAGCGGCAGCCGTTCACCCTGAACTTGCCACCGACCTACCAAGCGCTGCAGCCGGCGGACGTCGTGACGGCCAATTCGAAGTTCGGGATCTTCGACATCCGGTTGACCGAGGTATCAACAGGCGCCAATGGGATCGTTTCTGCCAAGGGCTTTCTCAACAGCGCGGCTACCTACGTCCGGACGGCTGTCGGCGCGCCGGCTCCAGGCCCTGACGGGACTGTCGGCAATGCCGGCGAAAGCCTTTGGGTTCCAATGGATATCCCGGTAGTGGATGACGCCCTCCAGAACGAGCCTGGTTTCGCTTCGGCGGCGGCCGGTTATTCGAATGGATGGCCCGGTGCTGTGGTGGTTCGCTCGGCAGATGGCGGCCAGACCTACACCGACATCCAGGGCTACAACGAGAAGGGCTCCATCGGTATTGCCAGGAATGCACTCACGGCAAACTCAGGCTTCCTGATTGACTACGTCTCGCAGCTCGCGGTGACCATGCTGGCGGGCCAGATGGAAAGCATAACCCGCGACCAGATGGTGCTTGGCCGCAACTACGCGGCCTATGGCGTCGATGGACGCTGGGAGATTGTTCGCTTCCAGACCGCAACCCTGCAGACCGATGGTTCCTACATCGTGACTGGGTTGGTGCGCGGCGATAAAGGAACGGAGTGGGCTACCGGTCTTCACCAGGTCGGCGACTACTTCGTCTTGCTGGAGGACCCGGATAACGCCTTCATCGGCATGGCGCAAGCCACGATCGGCGTCTCGATGATCTACAAGGCCGTGACCTCGGGCGGTGACATCGACTCGGCGCTCAGCCAGAGCTTCACCTACCGAGGCGTCAACCTGAAGCCACTGAGCCCAGTGCTGGCCAAGGGCTCGCGCGATGGCTCCGGAAACTTCTCCGGAACCTTCCATCGCCGTAGCCGGCTGTCCAGCAGTTGGTGGACCAATGGCATCGAAGCGCCCGTTGGCGAGGCCTCCGAGTCTTACCAGATCGACGTCATGTCCGGCGCCACAGTGAAAAGAACCATCAGCGTCACCTCGCGCGCCTGGACCTACTCGGCGACTGACCAGGTTACAGACTTCGGCTCCGCGCAAAGTGCCATCACCTTCCGTCTTTACATGATCTCCGCCGCAATCGGGCGGGGCTACCCATTGGAGGTCACTCTGTGACGACCCCGCACGCGAAACTTCTTGAGACCGCGAACGGCCAGGACAACGCTCTCAACGTGAACGAGGCGTTGGCCTGGATCGACGTCCTGCTCAAGACTCCGGTGATCAGTCGGACCCTGACCGCCGCGCCTGGCTCGCCGCTCGATGGCGCCTTCTACATCATGGCGTCGGCCTGGGCAGGGGTGACAGGAGCTGCTGCAAATGCCCTGGCGCTCTATCGCACGAGCTTGGGCTGGCAGGCCCGCACACCTGAAACCGGCTGGGTTGTGGAGGATGCCACTGACGGAAACCTCTATCGCTTCAGCGGTTCGGCGTGGGTTCTTCAGCCAAAGGGCATCTCCGGGGTCAGCAATAGCGGAAGTGGCGCTCAGGTGCTCGCCAGTATCGATGGGTCTCGTAACGTTGTCGCCCGGCGCCTTGTGGCGGGGACAAACGTCACCATCACCCAGAACACTGACGACATCACAATTTCTGCTTCTGGCGGCGGCGGCGGTGGCAGCGGTTCGGTGATCAACCAGACCGATTCGGCTTCGCTGCCGGCAGCCAGCACGGCCGGAAACGTCTCTCTGCTGACGGACAAGAACATCCTTGTCTTCGACTCAGGAACCTCCTGGTTGCCATGGGGGCCGGTAAACAAGCTTGTCGCCCCGCCGACCTCTGGTTGGTCGTGGGTGAACCAAGGCACGTCTGCCATCACGAGCAGCGCCTTCGACCAGGTACTGACGGGTGGGGCAGCAGGCGCCGGTGCGAATGTGGTGGCCAGGGTTCGCACTGCACCGGGTACGCCGTACACAATCACCACGCATTTAAAGGCGGTGATGGCCCACAAGGCCTTCCAGAGTTATGGGTTGTGCTTCCGCAATAGCACGAGCGGCGCTATGCATATCTTCGATGTGATCGCCAGTGATCTCGGCTTGACCACCGTTGCCATCCGCTCGACGAAGTTCAACTCGGGGACCTCCTTCAATGCCGATTACACGACGGTCAAGATTCCTCAGATGGCCAACTGGCTTCGCATCTCCGACAACGGCACCAATCGGATCTGCAGTATCAGTGAAGACGGGGTCAACTGGCTGGTGATTCACACCATCGGCCGGACTGATTTCATCACTGCTGACCAGGTTGGATTCGTCGTTGGCGTTGAGAACAGCGCCACCCCTAACTTCGCGCCGATCCTTCGCGTCATGAGCTGGGAGCAGACTTGATGCCAATCACCGAAGCGCAGCTCCTGCGCATCTACCCAAACGCCGGCCAGAGAGCTGGCGTTTTTGTTCCTGCGCTCAGGGCGACTTCCTGACGCTCTTGGGTAGATAAGATTCCCTGGATCGGCGCGGCTTGAGTCTGCTTGTTGTGGAAACCGCTAACTCCGCGGGTATCCCAGCATTGATGCGATAGTGAGCGGTGGTGAGATTTACGCCGAAATGTCGGCACGCATCGGCGATGCTCGAGAACTCAAGGCCTTCAACCACGATCTTCATAAGTCCTCGACGATTCTCTGCACCCTGTTGTGCGAATGTCGCCCACCTACAGTTTTCCGGCGAATAATCCATGTCTGGATCCAGGCGATCGATGCTGTATTTGCCGGGCGGCCTGGGCCCCATGTCCTCAAAGAAGGCGACGAAAGAGTTATTCCATCTGTCGCACACCTTGATTCCACGCCCACCCCAGTTCGGGTAGTCCTTGCACTTCACGTCATAACAGCGGCGCTTCATGCCGATCCATGTCCTGTACTCCACGGAAACTTTGCCTGGCCTCTTATGGCCGTGCTTCGTGACTTTCTCGGCGCGCTTCCTGACAAATTCAGGGTTGCTCCCCATGTGAGAAGACCATTCAGAGGCAAGGCAGCCACAAGAGCGTGTCGAGCCTCCCCGTAAATGGCTGCTGAGCGCTTTCGCCTGATTTCCGCAATCACATTGGCACAGCCATAGAGAGCCTCCGTTTTCTCCAGGCGATAGATAGCCAATCACTAAAAGACGCCCAAAGCGAAGCCCGGAAATATCAATCCGTCTCATATCATTCACCTTTGTGGGGACAGTTAAATGGCAGTGATTTCGGTATCAGCCGCCGGAGGAAAGAATGTCGTCGCGTTCCTGGACATGCTTGCTTGGAGCGAGGGGACGAGAACCAGCCGCTACACCAAAGACGACGGCTACGACGTGATTGTCGGCGGGCTGGATTCGCCTAACGTTTTCAGCAACTACGCCGGTCATCCAAACATCCTCGTGAAGGTCAACAGCAAAGGCTTGGCGTCGACTGCCGCCGGCCGATACCAACTGCTGTTCCGCTGGTGGAAGCCCTACCGCGATTTGCTTCAGCTGAAGGACTTCAGTCCAGAGAGCCAGGACCGCGTGGCAATCCAACAGATCCGCGAGCGTGGCGCTATGGGTGACATCCAGGCCGGCAGGGTGCGCGAGGCGATCGCTAAGTGTTCGAACATCTGGGCGAGCTTGCCCGGGGCAGGGTACGGCCAGCGTGAGCACCGCCTTGAAGACCTGGTACAGCAGTACCGTGCGGCTGGTGGAGTAGTGGCATGATCTGGCTACTCAGCTACTGGAAGCCGCTGCTCGCCGGCATACTGCTGTTCCTATCCGCCGCCGGTGGCTGGCACGAGGGCAGCGCACGAACGGATGCCGTCTGGAAGGAAAAATGGGATCGGCATCTGGCGGCTGACACAGAGGCGACCGCCAAGGCCCAGCAGGCCGCCAACGAACAGCGCCAAGCGCTCGCCAAGGCTATCCAGCAGGATTCCGCTACCCGATATCAGGAGTACACCGATGCCCAGCATCAGAACTCTCAGCTTCGTGCTGATCTGCTCACTGCTCAGCGCCGGCTGTCAGTCAAGGTCAGTGGTTGCAGTGCCGCCGCCCAAGTGCCCGGCACCGCCAGCGCCGGAAGCGTGGGTGATGCAGAAGGTCGAGCCGACCTTGACCCTGGAGACTCTGCGGCTCTTCTCGGGATCGTCAACCGGGGTGACGACGCCATCAGGCAACTGACTGCCTGCCAGGCGTATGTGAAGCGAATCTTGGGGGAGTAGGGTGCCCAGGACGGGCAAGGCGAGATCGTTCTCGTACCACTTTTTGTACCAAAACGATGATCTAAAGGGGGTTTTAGGGGGGGGAGAAGGCCCTAGAATCCCCTCTAGGGCGCGTATTTAGTACTCCTGCTATTCCGCACATGTCCTTACCGGATCTCCGTTGGGGATGAAGTGGGTGGCGTCTCATGGACGCCTGTGGGGCGCGACAGCGTCGAGGTGCGACGCCTTCTTACGCGGCCCATAGGGGATGACCCGTCGATCTGGCGAGAGTTCTATTTGATTTCATTGAGGAAAAATGACGGAGCAGCAGGTGGACTAAATGGCCGACAGCAAGACTTCGATGCGCAACGCCCACGCACTCTCGATGTTGCAGGCCCTGCGGCGCCTGCAACAGGCGGCAGAGGTGCACTCCAAGAGCCTGGGCCGGGATGGCGAACTGACACCTCTGCAGTTGCTGATCCTGCAGGTGGTGGAGTTGGAGGGGGAGATAACCGCTGGTCAGTTGGCGCGGCATGTGGCGCTGTCCCAGTCATCGCTTTCCGGTGCGCTGGCCCGGTTGGAAAGCAAGGGGCTGCTGACGCGGCGGCGCGACGATGATGACCGTCGCAAGCAATGGATGAGCCTTGAAGCCGATGGCCGCAAAGCGCTGAAACACAGCCCGGCGCTACTGCCCGAGCACGCCCTGGAACGCTTCGCCGGTTTGCCCGAATGGGAGCAGCACGCGATTCTCGCCGGGCTGTTGCGCGCGGCCGAGCTGTTCGAGACGCCGGGGAGCGGCGTCGAGGAAGAAGAAGAGGAAGAAGAGTTCTGAGCGTCAGCTCATCAGTTTCTGTGCCGCCAGGGACAGGCTGACCGCCACCAGCATCAGCGCGAACAGGCGCTGCAACGTCGCGCCGCCAAGGCGCACCGCCAGGCGATTGCCGAACAGCACGCCCAGTGCACCGCCCGCCGCGAGGCACGCCAGCAAGGGCAGCGGTGGCTGTGCGTGGGTCAGATAGAGCAGGAATCCACCGCCGGACACCAGCGCGATCACTGCCATGGACGTCGCGGTTGCCGCCATCATCGACAGCGGCGTGAACCACAGCAGCCCCGGCACGATCAGGAAGCCGCCGCCGACACCCATCAGGCCGGACAGCATTCCCACCGCCAACCCCACCGCAAGCAGCGGACCGTTGCGCGTCGGCTGGTCGGACACGCGCGGCTGGCTGGAGCCCTGCCACATGCGCCAGGCCGACCACAGCACCAGCACGCAGAAGCCAATGATCAGCCAGCCATCGGGCACGAACTTGCCCAGCCACTGGCCGATGGCGTTGCCCGGCCAGCCGGTGATCACCAGCCAGAACAGCGGTTTCCACGCCACCTGCCCTTGCCGCGCGCGCGGCACCGCGCCGATGGCGGCCGAAAGCGCCACCGCGCCCAGGCTGACGCCAATGGCATCGTGCAACGGCAGGTGCAGGCTGAGCAGCAGCGGCAGCGCCACCAGCGAGCCGCCGGCGCCGGTCAGGCCCAGCAGCAGCCCGAGGATCAGGCCGATGGCGGAGGATTCAAGCAGCAGTGCATCCATGTCGGTGGTCCGCTCTGGAAGCTGGTCGCGGTCCTGTCGCTGGACCGCGAGATGATCAGGCGTTCTTCTGGCCGCGCACGATGTCGCGCAGGAAGAAACGGTTCGGGTGGCAGGCCTCGGCCACGGCACGGGGCAAGGGTAGCGGTTCGTCGTCGATCCAGGCAGCGAGCAACTCACCAGCCAGCGGCGCGGTGACCAGCCCGCGGGAGCCGTGGGCGCTGTTCAGGTACAGGCCGTCGAGCCAAGGGCACGGAGTTTCCGGCACCTGGCGCGCATCCTTGCCCAGTACAGCGTAGGCGCTGGCGAAGGCTTCGCGGTCGGCCAGCGGGCCCACCAGTGGCAGGTAGTCCGGCGTGGTGCAGCGGAAGGCGGCGCGGCCCTGCAGAGTTGCCGGGTCCAGTTGGGCGATGTGCATGCGTTCGCTCAGGTCTGTGGATATCTCCGCCAGCAGGTCGAGGTTGCCCAGGTGTTCTTCCAATGATGGCTCAGTGTCGTCTCGCTTGAATTCGAAACTGGCGCCCAGGGTGTGCTCGCCGTGACGCGGCGGGGCGACGTAGCCTTCGGCGCAGACCACGGTGCTCAATGCAGCGCTTTCGGCGGTGGCCGGCACACGGGTGATCTGCCCGCGAATGCGCTTCATCGGCAGGCTCGATGCGCCTTCGAAGCGGCGCACCTCGGCGGCGGTGGCAAGGATGGCGACGGGCGCGCTGGCAAGTTTCGCGTCGCCGCTCCAGGCGCTCCAGCCATCGGCTTCGCGTTGCAGGCGGACTTCCTCGCCGGCCAGCACGCGGATGTTCGGATGTCGCGCCAGGTGCCGGCACAGGGCCGGCGGATGTACCCAGCCACCTTCGGGGTAGAACAGCCCGCCAGCGGGCAGGCCGACGCCGGCGAGGTTTTCCGCCTCGGCCTTGTCCAGCAGGCGCAGCAGCGAGTCGGGGAAGGCGTCGGCGAGTTTCGCCTGGCGGCCGGCTTCGGCTTCATCAAAGCCCAGTTGCAGCACGCCACAGTCGGACCATTCCTCGCCTTTCTGCAGACGCTGGATCAGCCGCCGGGTATGCCCGAAGCCGCTGACGATCAGCCGCGACAGTGCGGTGCCGTGGGCGGACAGCTTGAGGTAGAGCACGCCCTGGGGATTGCCCGAGGCTTCCTCGGCAAGGCCGGCATGACGCTCGATCAGGGTCACCTGCCAGCCGCGTGCGGCGAGACTCGCGGCGCTGGCGCAACCGGCCATGCCACCGCCGATCACCAGGGCTTCGCGCGCTCCTTTCGCGCGAGCGGGGCGGGCGTACCAGGGCTTGCCGGCGGGCTGTTCGAGGCCGATGAATTCGCCCTGGGACATCTCCCATTTCTTGCCGAAGCCCAGGGTACGGCGAATCTTGAAGCCGGCTGCGCCCAGTCCGCGGCGGACGAAACCGGCGCTGGTGAAGGTGGCGAGGGTCGTGCCCGGCGCCGAAAGGCGGGCCAGCTGCGCGTAGAGCGCGTCGTTCCACATCTGTGGGTTCTTCGCCGGAGAGAAACCGTCGAGGAACCAGGCGTCGATGCGTGCGTCCAGCTCCGGCAGCGTGTCCAGTACATCGCCAATCAGCAGGCTCAGCACCACGCGGCCGCCCGCGAAGACGAAGCGCTGGAAGCCGGGATTGATCGCCACGTACTGCTCCAGCACCTGCCCCGACAGGTGCGCCAGCTCCGGCCAGAGGGCGAAGGCGCGGCGCAGGTCTTCAGGGGCTACCGGGTACTTCTCGGTGGTGACGAAGTGCAGCCGTGCACCGCCAGGTGCCAGTGCTTCGAACAATTGCCAGGCACAGAGGAAGTTCAGCCCGGTGCCGAATCCGGTCTCGCCAATGCACAGGCGCCCGCCCGCTGGTAGCGCCGCGAAGCGCTCTGGCAGACGGTTGCCGTCGATGAACACGTGGTGCGTTTCGGCAATGCCCGAGTCGCGGGAGAAATACACGTCGCCATAGACGCGGGAAGTGGGCTGGCCGTTCTCGTCCCAGTCGATCTGGGCGCTGCTGATATCTGGCATGAAGGAATGCAGGGCAGGGAAGCGAAGGCGGCAGTTTAGCCGATCCATTCCGAGGACAGGCTGCGTCACTTCCGCTACCTTCTATTCACTTCGAAACAAGGAGAGCTGCATGTTCGAATCCGCCGAGATCGGTCATTCCATCGACAAGGAAACCTACGAGAAGGAAGTCGCTGTGCTGCGCGAGGCCTTGCTCGAGGCACAGTACGAGCTCAAGCAGCAGGCGCGCTTCCCGGTGATCGTCCTCATCAATGGTATCGAGGGGGCCGGCAAGGGCGAGACGGTGAAGCTGCTGAACGAGTGGATGGACCCGCGTCTGATCCGCGTGGAAAGCTTCCTCCTGCCCACCGATGAGGAGCTTTCCCGTCCACCACAGTGGCGCTTCTGGCGCCGCCTGCCGCCCAAGGGCACGACCGGGATTTTCTTCGGCAACTGGTACAGCCAGATGCTTTACGCGCGGGTTACCGGCGAGATCAAGGACAGCCAGCTCGACGGCCTGATCAACGACGCCGAGCGCTTCGAGCGCATGTACTCCGACGAGGGTGCGCTGATCTTCAAGTTCTGGTTCCACCTCTCCAAGAAGCAGCTCAAGGAGCGTCTCAAGGCGTTGGAGAATGACCCGACGCGCAGTTGGCAGCTCAGCGACGTGGACTGGAAGCAGAGCGAGGTCTACGACAAGTTCGTGCGCTACGGCGAGCGCGTGTTGCGCCGCACCAGCCGCGACTACGCGCCCTGGTACGTGGTGGAGGGTTCCGATGAGCGCTACCGCAGCCTGACGGTGGGCCGCACCATCCTCGAAAGCCTGCAGGCCGCACTCAAGCGCAAGGACCGCCCGACGCCGCAACCGCATGCCGCGCCATTGGTCTCCAGCCTCGACAACAAGGGGCTGCTGGACGCGCTGGACCTGAGCCTGAAGCTGGACAAGGACCAGTACAAGGAACAACTGGCCAAGGAGCAGGCGCGCCTGGCCACGCTGATGCGCGACAAGCGTTTCCGCAGCCACTCGCTGATTGCCGTGTTCGAGGGCAACGACGCGGCCGGCAAGGGCGGCGCGATTCGCCGTGTCACCGACGCGCTGGACCCGCGCCAGTACCGTATCGTGCCGATTGCCGCGCCCACCGAAGAGGAGCGTGCGCAACCCTACCTGTGGCGCTTCTGGCGGCACATCCCGGCGCGCCGGCAGTTCACCATCTTCGACCGTTCCTGGTATGGCCGCGTGCTGGTGGAGCGGGTCGAAGGCTTTGCCACCGATGCCGATTGGCTGCGCGCCTATGCGGAGATCAACGATTTCGAGGAGCAACTGGTGGACTACGGCATCGTGCTGGTGAAGTTCTGGCTCTCCATTGACCAGGACACCCAGCTGGAGCGCTTCAAGGAGCGCGAGTCGATTCCCTTCAAGCGCTTCAAGATCACCGAGGAGGACTGGCGCAACCGTGACAAGTGGGACCAGTACGTGGATGCGGTGGGGGATATGGTCGATCGTACCAGCACCGAGATTGCGCCCTGGACGCTGATCGAGGCCAACGACAAGCGTTATGCGCGGGTGAAGGTGCTCAAGACGATCAATGATGCGTTGGAGGCCGCTTACGGAAGCGCGAAGAAGGGCAAGAAGGACTGATCTGGCGCGCTGCTTGCCCCTTGTAGGAGCGAGGGGGGCGCTTAGCCCTTGCTCGCGAACCCGACCAACGCTGGTGTCCCCATGTAAGAGTGGATTTCCTCCGCAATGCTCTTGCTTTTGATTGGAGATTCCAGCGTCGCTTCGGTGGGCGCGCGGACTTCTCGTTTCGCCCCCTCGGGCGACCCACTTTGGCAAACGCCCCAAAGTGGGCAAAGGTCTTGCCCCGGACATCCGGTTTTTCGCTTGGGGCGAAAAATTCCCTCGCTGAAGCGAAGTTTCAGGGGCATGCCACGACGGGCCATCCCTGGCCCATCGTGGCTCTCGCGACATCCATGTCGCTCAACCCCTGAAACTCCGCTTCAACGAGGCCTCCTGAACGGGGCCGTCCGGAGTGCTCGGATGTTTTTCTGGAAGTCTTTAAGAGCCGGAGCCGGAGCCGGAACGTGACGCAGGTTTTCATGTAGGAGCGAGCTTGCTCGCGAACAGGCCCCGTCGCGGGGGTGGTTCGCGAGCAAGGGCTAGGCGCCCCCTCGGTCCTGCAAGGACATCAGGAACCGTTCTTCTGCGACGGCTTCGGCGCACCAATCAGCCGGCCCATCGCCCCGGCAATCCCCATCTCCCGCAGCACCTGCAGCTCGCCCTCGGTCTCGACCATCTCTGCGATCAGCGGCAGGTCGATGCTGTTGGACGCGCGGTACATGGCCTCGATGAACAGGCGCTTGTCGTTGTCCTGGTCGATGGCGCGGATGTAGCTGCCGTCGATCTTCAGGTACGCAAGACCCAGGCGGGTGAGGTTGCCGATCAGGCTGAAGCGCCCGCCGAAGTGCTGCAGGCCGAGCTTGGCGCCGACTTCCTGGACCGACTGGGCGAGCTTCTCCAGCTCGGCCGGCGGCGGCAGGTAGCGTTCGTCCACTTCCAGCGTCATCAACTGCGCTTCCTGCGGGTGGGCACGCAGGATTTCGAAGAGCTGGCGCAGGGGCTCGGCGCTGCGCACGGTTTCCGCCGAGAGCGACAGGGCCAGTGGCGCCGGTTGCTGGGCGAGGTGGGCGAGGGCGTGTTCGAGCATCGCCAGGTCGAAGCGCGCCGACCAGCCGAAGCGCTCGATCCAGGGCAGGAATTGCCCGGCGGCCACGGCCTCGCCCTTGGGATCGAGCAGCCGCGCGAGAACCTTCTGGTGCAGCAACTCGCCATTCTCGACGCAGGCGCGCACGGGCTGGAACCACAGCTGCAGCTTGCCTTTCTGCAGGGCGTCGTCGAGCCAGTCGCGCCAGGCGCGGGAGTCCTGGGCGGGCTGGCTGCCGGAGCTGTCCAGGCGTTGCCAGGTGCGGTCCGGGGTGGCCTGCGCCTGGGCCAGTGCCTGGTCGGCGCGCGACAGCACGCCAGCGGAGGGCTCGCCCGGTCGGAAGGCCGCCAGGCCCAGGTGCGCTACCGGCGTGCAATCGCTGGCGCCCGTGCCGCGCAGGTTTTCCAGGGCGGCACTGAGTTCGTCCGCCAGGTGCTCGGCACTGGCGCTGTCCAGGCCGGGCGCGAGCAGGGTGAATTCGCCGCCGCGGCTGCGCGCGGCCAGCCAGTCCGGGGTGCCGTGCTGCTCGCGCTCACGTTCCAGTAGTTCGGCGACGTCGCGGATCAGCGCGTCGGTGCGCTGCCCGCCGAGGCGCTGGTTGAGCCCGGCCAGGTCGTTCAGGCGCAGCAGCAGCAGGTAGCCGGCGGCGTTCTGCTCGCTGGGCGAGAGCTGCGCGTCCAGCCGTGCGTCGAACAGGCGACGGTTGGCCAGGCCGGAAAGGCTGTCCTGGTAGGCTTCCTCGCGCAGTTTCTCGCTGCGGCTGGCTTCCTCGGCGAACAGGGCCTTGAGCTTGTCGACCATCTGGTTCATCGCCTGTACCACGCGCCGCAGCTCCGGGGTACGCGGTTCCTTGGGCAGGGTGAGGAATTCGCGGCGGGTAATGGCGTGGGCTTGCTGCACCATCTGGTCCAGCGGCTTCAATTGGGTACGCAGCAGCCAGCCGCCAAGGATGGCGCTGACCAGCCCGCAGGCCAGCAGCCAGGCGAGGCTGCCCAGCGCGCCGTCCCACAGCTTGGCCAGGGCGAACTGTGGATGGCTGACCACCTCGACCCGCGCGGCCTGTTCCCAGCCGCGCATGATCAGCGCGTCGCCGCCCTGGGCCTTGAGGTTGACCAGCTTGGCGAACCAGGCCGGCACCTGCTGGTTCTGCGTGTCGCTGTCGCGCTCGACGATGACCTTGCCCTCGGGAATGCTCACCACGCGGATGGTGGCGAAGTAGCCGGAGTCGAAGATCGAGCTGACCATCAGCTCGATCATCGCCGGGTCGTCCACGTGCGGGGTGAGCGACAGGCCCAGCGCGGTCGCTGCGTCCTGGGCATGGGAGCGCAACTGGCCGATCAATTGCTCGCGGGAGCTTTCCAGGCTGGCGGCGAAGCTGCCGGCGAAGGCCACCACGAGGAACAGGCAGATCGCCAGGAACAGTTGCTTGAGCAATGACATGCCGGGTTCTCCTATCGCGTCTCGTCGAGGTCCAGGCCCTCGGCGCGCATCTTGGTCAACAGGTCCTGCCAGCGCGACAGCTTCTTGCTGTCGCCGGTGCGCTTGCCGCCGCCGGGGCCGGGCAGCCACAGCCCCTCGGCGTTGAAGGCGTAGACGGGCAGGAGGTCCTTGCGCTGGGAGGCGGGCTTGATCTGCGGGATCAGGTTGTCCAGCACCAGCGGCTCGGCAGTGGGGGAGGCGTAGTAGGTGAGCACCATGTGCGCCTGGTTCTGCTGCAGCGCCTTGACGTAGGTGATGCGCAGCTTGTCGCTGGCGACTCCGAGGCGGCGCAGGGTGACGAACTTGGCGATGGAGTAGTCCTCGCAGTCGCCGGCGCCCTTGTAGAGCGACTCCACCGGGGTGGCCCAGTAGTCCTCCTGGTGCCAGACGGTGCGGTCGTCGGTGAACACCAGCGCGCCATTGAAGAAGGCGTTGACGGCCTTGAGCTTGGCCATCTCGTCGAGATTCTCGCTGTCGTCGATCAGGCGACCCCAGGATTCGATGCGGGTCTTGGCGGTGCCGAGGTTACCGTAGCGCTGCTCGGCGTTCTTCAGGATGGTGTCGAAGTTCCAGGCGGCGCCGGCGCTCAGCGTGAGGAGCGCGAGCAGCAGCACGCCGGCCCGCAGACGCAGCGGGCTGGCGAACAGCCAGAGGGCTCCTCGGGGTGGCTGCATCGCCAGCGCTCCATGTGGGATGTGTGGAGTCTAGGCGGTCTTCGAGAACTTGCGCCGGCCTATCGCCATTAGGCGCAAAGCCCCGTTGTACGGGCCTTGAAGACGAAACTGACAGGATTGTCATTTAAGGGTCAGCGTCCGGTCCCGGCTGCTGGCTTATAACCCCAGGATGCGGCCGCTGTGGCCGATCCAGACGCAGGAGAGCGGGATGCAGGGGCAACGGCGGGTTTGGCTGGCGGCAGGATTGCTGGGGGTGACGGCGCTGGGAGCAGGCATCTGGGGCTTTGCCGGCCGGCACGAGGCGCCGCAGGCCGCAGCCCAGCCAGCCGGCATACCGGTAACCCTGGCGCGAGTGGCCCGTGAGGACCTGGCGCAGAACCTCGACGGCGTCGGCACCGTTACCTCGCTGGCCAGCGTGCTGGTCCGCCCGCAAGTGGAAGGCCAGCTCACCGCGTTGCTCGTCGAAGAGGGGCAAATGGTCAAGCAGGGCGAGCTGCTGGCGACCATCGACGACCGCGCGATCAAGGCTGCGCTGGAGCAGGCCGAGGCGACCAAGCAGAGCAACCAGGCGCAACTGCGCATCGTCGAGCAGGACCTGGCGCGCTACCAGGCGCTGATCCAGCGCGGCTCGATTTCCCGGCAGACGGTGGAGCAGAGCGAGGCCGAAGCCGCCCGCCTGCGTGCCACCCTGCGCGGCAACGACGCCACCATCGACGCCGAGCGCGTGCGCCTGTCCTACACCCGGATCACCTCTCCGGTTGCCGGCCGCGTTGGCATTCGCAACGTGGATGTCGGCAACCTGCTGCGCACCAATGACAGCAGCGGCCTATTCACCGTCACGCAGATGTCGCCGATCTCGGTGGTCTTCGCCCTGCCGCAGGAAAGCCTGCCAAAGTTGCAGCCGCTGATGAGCAGCGATTCCCCGGTAGTAGCGCGCAGCCGTGACGGCGGCCAGTTGCTCGGCGAAGGCCACCTGCGCAGCATCGACAACCAGGTGGCCGCCAGCACCGGCACCATCCGTGTCCGTGCTGTCTTCGACAACAAGGACGGCCAGCTCTGGCCGGGGCAGTTCGTCGCCATCGACCTGCAGTCAGGCGTGCTGCACAACGGCCTGGTGCTGGACAGTCGTGCCGTGCGCCGTGGCCTGGACGGTGCCTTCGTGTTCCGCATCGAGGACGGCAAGGCGCAGAAGGTGCCGGTGCGCATCGTCGCGGAAGTGGACGGGCGCACCATAGTCGAGGGCCTGGCGGTGGACGATGAGGTCGTCCTCGACGGCCATTCCCGCCTGACGCCCGGCGCACGCGTCGAGGTGCAGGGCGACGTGCAGGCCCTGGCCCGCAGGAGCGAGCCGTGAGTGTGCGCGCCGGCATGTCCGGCTGGTGCGTGCGCCACCCCATCGCCACCTGCCTGCTGACCATCGCCTCGCTGCTGCTCGGGCTGCTGGCGTTCTTCCGGCTCGGCGTCGCGCCGTTGCCGCAGGTGGACTTCCCGACCATCCAGGTCCAGGCCCTGCTGCCCGGCGGCAGCCCGGAGACCATGGCGTCGTCGGTGGCGACCCCGCTGGAAGTGCAGTTCAGCGCCATTCCCGGCATCACCCAGATGCTTTCCACCAGCGCCCTGGGCTCGACCACCCTGACCCTGCAGTTCGACCTGGACAAGAACATCGACGTCGCCGCCCAGGAGGTCACCGCCGCGATCAACGCCGCCGCCGGCCGGCTGCCGGCGGACATGCCGAACCTGCCGACCTGGCGCAAGATCAACCCGGCGGACAGCCCGATCATGATCGTGCGGGTGAACTCCGAGCTGATGCCGCTGATCGAGTTGAGCGACCTGGCCGAAGTACTGCTGTCGCGGCAGCTCAGCCAGATCGCCGGGGTGGGGCAGATCTTCGTGGTCGGCCAGCAGCGCCCGGCGATCCGCATCCAGGCTCAGCCGGAGAAGCTCGCGGCGTACCGCCTGACCCTGGCCGACCTGCGCCAGTCGCTGCAATCGGCGAGCATCAACCTGGCCAAGGGCGCGCTGTTCGGCGACGGCCGCGTGTCCACCCTGGCGGCCAACGACCAGTTGTTCAGCCCCGACGAATACGGCGATCTCGTCGTCGCTTACCGAGTGGGCGCGCCGGTGTTCCTGCGCGACCTGGCGAAGGTGGTGAAGGCGCCGGAAGACGACTACGTGCAGGCCTGGCCGGATGGCCGGCCGGGCGTTGCTCTGGTGATCCTGCGCCAGCCCGGCGCGAACATCGTCGAGACCTCCGATGCCATCCAGGCCGAGTTGCCACGCCTGCGCGAAATGCTGCCGGCGGGCGTCGAGGTGGAAGTGCTCAACGACCGCACCCGCACCATTCGTGCCTCGCTGCACGAAGTCGAACTGACCCTGCTGTTGACCATGGGCCTGGTGGTGCTGGTGATGGGGCTGTTCCTGCGCCAGCTGTCGGCGACCCTGATCGTCGCGACTGTCCTGGCGGTGTCGCTCAGCGCGAGTTTCGCGGCGATGTACCTGCTGGGCTTCACGCTGAACAACCTGACCTTGGTAGCGCTGATCATCGCGGTGGGCTTCATCGTCGATGACGCCATCGTCGTGGTGGAAAACATCCACCGCCATCTGGAGCAGGGCAAGGATCGGGTCGAGGCGGCGCTGGCCGGCGCCTCGGAGATCAGCTTCACGGTGGTCTCGATCAGCTTCTCGCTGATCGCTGCGTTCATTCCCCTGCTGTTCATGGGCGGCATCGTCGGCCGGCTGTTCCGCGAATTCGCCGTCAGCGTCACGGCGGCCATCCTGATCTCGGTGCTGGCCTCGCTGACCGTGGCGCCGATGCTCGCCTCGCGCTTCATGGGCAAGCCGAAGCATGGACATGATGACGGCGGCATCGCCGGCTGGCTGCTGGCGCGCTACGCCAGGGGACTGGACTGGTCGCTCAAGCACCAGCGTACGGTGCTCGCCGGCTTCGTGGTCTGCGTGGCCATCGCGGTGGCCGGCTATGTCGGGATTCCCAAGGGCTTCTTCCCGTCCCAGGACACCGCCTTCATCTTCGGTACCACCCAGGCCGCCGAGGACATCTCCTATGCCGACATGGCCGAGAAGCACAAGCAACTGGCGGACATCATCGCCGCCGACCCTGCGGTGCAAAGCTACAACCACGCCATCGGCATCACCGGCGGTAGCCAGAGCCTGTCGAACGGGCGCTTCTGGATCGTGCTCAAGGATCGCGGCGACCGCGACGTGTCGGTGGACGAGTTCATCAACCGCATCCGGCCCAAGCTGGCCAAGGTGCCGGGCATCGTTCTCTACCTGCGTTCGGCCCAGGATATCAACCTTGCCACCGGCCCGGTGCGCACCCAGTACCAGTATGCCCTGCGCAGCAACGACAGCGCGGCACTGGCACTCTGGGCGGACCGGCTGACCCAGCGGCTGAAGGAGGAGGGCGGCCTGCAGGACGTCTCCAACGACCTGCAGATGGGTGCCAGCGTGACCTCGCTGCAGATCGACCGAGTGGCGGCGGCGCGTTTCGGACTGTCCGCCGAGGATGTCAGCCAGACGCTCTACGATGCCTTCGGCCAGCGCCAGGTGGGTGAGTTCCAGACCGAGGTCAACCAGTACAAGGTCATTCTCGAACTGGATTCCCGGCAGCGTGGTCGCGCTGACAGCCTGGCGTGGTTCCACCTGCGCTCGCCGCTGACTGGCGAGATGGTCCCGCTGGCGGCGCTGGCGCGGGTCGTGCCGGACAAGTCCGGGCCGCTGCAGATCAACCACAACGGCATGTTCCCGGCGGTGACCCTGTCCTTCAACCTGTCGCCGGGCGTGGCTCTGGGCGATGCCGTGAGTCTCGTCCAGCGCGCGCAGGCGGAGATCGGCATGCCGTCGAGCATCAGCGGCGAATTCCAGGGTGCGGCGGCGGCCTTCCAGAGCTCGCTGGCCAGCCAGCCGTTGCTGATCCTGGCTGCGCTGTTCGCGGTCTACGTGATCCTCGGCGTGCTCTACGAGAGCTTCGTGCACCCGCTGACGATTCTTTCCACCTTGCCTTCGGCGGGCATCGGCGCAGTGTTCCTGCTCTGGGGCTGGGGCCTGGAGTTCTCGGTGATGGCGCTGATCGGCCTGGTGCTGCTAATCGGCATCGTCAAGAAGAACGGCATCCTGATGGTCGACTTCGCCCTGGCTGCACAACGCCAGCGCGGGCTGTCACCCTACGATGCGATCCGCGAGGCGTGCCTGGCGCGCTTCCGGCCGATCATGATGACCACGCTGGCCGCGCTGCTCGGCGCGATCCCGCTGATGATCGGCTTCGGCACCGGCTCGGAACTGCGCCAGCCGCTGGGCGTGGCCGTGGTGGGCGGGCTGATCTTCAGCCAGGCGCTGACCCTGTTCAGCACCCCGGTGGTGTACCTGGCGCTGGACCGCGTCTTCCACCGCCCGCAGCCTGCGCCGGTAATCGCCGGAGGTGCGGCATGAAGCGCGGCTGGGTAGCATGGCTGGACGCTGCGAACGGAGGGCCGGCATGCGCGTACTGATTGTCGAAGACGAGAGCAAGACCGCCGATTACCTGCAGCGCGGCCTGAGCGAGCAGGGCTTCACCGTGGACGTCGCGGCCAACGGCATCGACGGCCGGCACCTGGCGCTCAACGGCGAATACGACGTCATCGTGCTCGACGTGATGCTTCCCGGTATCGACGGCTACGGCGTACTGCGCGCGTTGCGCGAGCAGCGGCAGACGCCGGTGATCATGCTCACCGCCCGCGAGCGTGTGGAAGACCGCGTGCGCGGCCTGCGCGAGGGTGCCGACGACTACCTGATCAAGCCGTTCTCCTTCCTCGAACTGGTGGCGCGCCTGCAAGCGCTGACCCGCCGTGGCGCGCACCTGGAAAGCGCCACGCAGATGCGCATCGCCGACCTGGCCATTGACCTGGTCAGCCGCCGCGTGCAGCGCGGCGGCACGCGCCTAGAACTGACCGCCAAGGAATACTCGCTGCTCTGCGTGCTGGCCCAGCGCAGCGGCGAAATCCTCTCCAAGACGGCCATCGCCGAGCTGGTCTGGGACATCAATTTCGACACCGATACCAATGTCGTCGAGGTCGCCATCAAGCGCCTGCGGGCCAAGCTCGACGGGCCGTTCGACACCAAGCTGCTGCACACCATCCGCGGCATGGGCTACGTGCTGGAGAGCCGCACCGTGCAGGAGCGCGAAGCGTGAAAGGCCTGTCGCTGTCGACGCGCCTGGCCGGCATGTTCGCCGTCGCCGCACTGGGCATCTTCCTGCTCATCGGTTCGGCCATCTATTGCGTGCTCGATGCGCAGATCGAGCGCCTGCAACGCTCGGAGCTGGACACCCGCTTCAACATGGTCGCGCGCATGCTCGACAAGCCCGACCTCGCCGAGCGCTGGCCGCACATGCAGCTCAAGCTCAACACCCTGAGCCAGGAGTACCAGCTGATCCGCTTCTGGATCGATAGCGACGACGCGCGCTTCCGCTACGGAAAACCCAACGAGACGGTCAACCGGATGCTCGGCACCGGCAACGGTTATGCCGAGCTTGAGCTGCCCGAACACGACGCACCGCTCTCCGCCCGAGTCGGCCGCCTGCCGGCCAGCGATGGACGACCGGCGCTGGTGCTGCTGGCGGCGATCGACAGCGTGGCATTCAAGCACGCCCGCGAGGCGACGCTGATGACGCTGTTCGTGCTCTCCGCGCTGGGGATCGCGCTGGCGACCTTGTGCGGCCACTGGATTGCCCGCGTCGGTTTGCGGCCGCTGCACGAACTGTCTGCCGAAGCGAGGCAGATCAGCCCCCGCCAGCTGTCCCAGCGGTTGCGCCTGGCCGGCTTGCCGGCGGAGCTGTCGGCGCTGGCCGGTGCCTTCAACGAAGCACTGGACAGGCTGGAGCAGGCTTATCTGCGTCTGGAGTCGTTCAACGCCGATGTCGCCCACGAGCTGCGCACGCCGTTGGCCAACCTGATCGGCCAGAGCCAGGTCGCGTTGTCCCGCGAGCGCAGCGCGCAGGATTACGAGGAGGTGCTGCAGTCCAACCTGGAGGAGCTGGAGCGCCTGCGTGCCATCGTCAACGACATGCTGTTCCTCGCCCGTGTCGACCAGGGCGGGCTGGCTGCCGAAAGGGTGGAAACCTCACTGGCGGTCGAGGTGGCGACGACGCTGGACTTCCTCGAGGTGATCTTCGACGAACAGAGCGTGCAGGTGAATCTGCGCGGCGATGCGCGGGCCTGCGTCGAGCGCGCGCTATTCCAGCGCGCGGTGACCAACCTGCTCTACAACGCCGCCCAGCACACCGCGCCGGGCGGGCGCATCGACGTACGCCTGAGCGGCGAGCGCGGCGCCGCGCTGGTGGAAGTCAGCAACCCTGGCGAGCCGATCACCGCCGAGCAACGCGCGCGGCTGTTCGAGCGCTTCTATCGCGCCGACATGGCCCGCGCCAACAGCCAGAGCAACCATGGGCTGGGGTTGTCCATCGTCAAGGCGGTGGCAAGCATGCACGGCGGCTTGGTGTTCGTGCGCAGCGAAGGCGGGGTGAATACCTTCGGCTTTACGGTGGATGGGGTGGGGCCAGTCGGGCCGGCGCAGGATGATCAGCAGGATGTGAATGGCGAAGTGGTGCCAGTCTGAGGGCTTCAGTGCTTGGGCAATAGCCCTCTCCCTAACCCTCTCCCTGAAGGGAGAGGGGACTGGATCGGCATCAGGCGACTCACCGAGTTGGCAGGGCGCCGTCAACGGCCCGATCTCCCTTCAGAGAGGGGCTGGATTGGCATCAGGCGAGTCACCGAGTTGGCTGGGCGCCGTCAATGGCCCGCTCTCCCTTCAGAGAAAGGGGCTGGATTGGCATCAGGTGAATTGCCGAGTTGGCCGGGCGCTGTGAACGGCTCCCTCTCCCTTCAGGGAGAGGGCTGGGGAGAGGGTATTCGAGCCCGCAGCGGACTCAATCCAATCGCCGTGTCTTTGTCCGAATCAGGTAGATGCTCACCAGCGTCGCACTGGTCAGCATGAACGCCCAGGCCCAGGGCCGCTGCACGATGAATCCTGAAATCAGGATGCTGCACCACATCAGGCCGATGGCGTAGACCTTGCCCTTGAGCGGAATGCCTTCGCCGTCGAGGTAGTCGCGAATCCACGGGCCGAGTTTCGGGTGGTTCACCAGCCAGTCATAGAAGCGCTGGGAGCTGCGCATGAAGCAGGCGGCGGCGAGCAGCAGGAAGGGCGTGGTGGGCAGCACCGGCAGGAAGATGCCGATCACGCCCAGTGCCACGCTGAGCCAGCCGATGCCCAACAGGCAGTAGCGCACCCAGGCGTGACGGCTTTGGCGGATTTCTCGTGGCATCGACGTACGCGTAGCGAATCCGGAGCCGCGTTGCGCGGCTCCGGCAATGGATCAGTGGGTGCGGGGCTTGAGCAGGGCCGGTTTTTCCTCCGGAGCCTGGCACAGCAGGAACAGGTTGGTCAGCAGTTCCGGGATCTGCGCGACCATGTCGTCCACCAGCCCGCGGTCGCTGGCGATCTCGTCGAACTCGGGTTGTTCGTCGAACAGGCCGGAACCGACCATGATCGGCAGCAGCAGCTCGCTGACTTCTTCCTCGGCCTGCTCGAACCACACCGCTTCACGCAGGAACACGCCTTCCATGAAGCCGATGCACCAGCCGCGGATGTCGGAGTCGTCCGGCTCGTCACCCAGGTAGGGTTCGCAGGGCAGCTCCAGCTCTTCGTCACCGGCCATCTGGCGGATGATGTGCGCCTTGAGCTGGGCCAGGGTCGACTCGATTTCGCTGCGCTCTTCCTCGCTGCGGTAGTGCGGCGGCTCGGCGAACAGGGCGTCGATCCACTCGCGCTCCGGCACTTCCTCCGGGCAGATCGCCAGGGCGGTCAGGTAGCCGTGTGCCGCCACGTAGTCCAAGGCTTCCTCGTGCAGGTCATCGGCATCGAGAAAGGCTTGCAGGCGGGACAATTGGTCGGCGAAGGACATCGGGTACTACCTCGGAGGTGATCGGTCCCGAATTGTAGTCCTTCCGGGGGCCCGCGGCAAAAGCCAAATGCCCGTGCAGCCTGAGCCGACGCGGGGTTCGGACGCATGTGGCGGATTTTTCCGCAGTTTCCCGGACAAGGTGCCGGCCGTGGGCGGACGGCTTGCGTATAATGCGCGGCTTCATTCGGAGTCCCCCATGCTCGATCAGGCACTGCGCATCCTCAAAGACGTTTTCGGTTACGACGCCTTCCGCGGCAATCAGGCGCGGATCATCGAGCGCGTGGCCAGCGGCGGCGATGCCCTGGTGCTGATGCCCACCGGCGGCGGCAAGTCGCTGTGCTTCCAGGTCCCGGCGCTGCTGCGCGACGGCCTGACGGTGGTGGTCTCGCCGCTGATCGCGCTGATGGAAGACCAGGTCGCCACCCTCGACGAACTGGGCGTGCCGGTGGCGGCGCTGAACTCCTCGCTGAGCCCCGAGGCCCAGCGCGAAATCGCCGCTCGCCTTCAGCGTGGCGAAATCAAGCTGCTCTATCTGGCGCCCGAGCGCCTGGTGCAGCCGCGCATGCTGGACTTCCTGCAGCGCCTGGAGATCGGCCTGTTCGCCATCGACGAGGCGCACTGCGTGTCGCAGTGGGGCCATGACTTCCGCCCCGAATACCTGCAGCTGGGCCAGCTCGCCGAACTGTTCCCGCACGTGCCGCGCATCGCCCTGACCGCCACGGCGGACATGCGCACCCGCGAGGAGATGACCCAGCGCCTGCACCTGCAGGACGCCGAGCAGTTCCTCTCCAGCTTCGACCGACCGAACATCTTCTACCGCATCGTGCCCAAGGAGCAGCCGCGCAAGCAGTTGCTGGGCTTCCTGGCCGAGCGCCGGGGCGATGCCGGCATCGTCTATTGCATGTCGCGCAAGAAGGTCGAGGAGGTTGCCGAGTTCCTCTCCGCCCAGGGCTTCCCGGCGCTGCCCTACCACGCCGGGCTGTCCAACGACCTGCGCGCCTATCACCAGAAGCGCTTCCTCAACGAGGAAGGGCTGATCATGGTCGCCACCATCGCCTTCGGCATGGGCATCGACAAACCCAACGTGCGCTTCGTCGCGCACCTGGACCTGCCGAAAAGCCTCGAGGCGTATTACCAGGAAACCGGCCGCGCCGGCCGTGACGGCCTGCCCGCCGATGCCTGGATGGCCTACGGCCTGCAGGACGTCTTGCTGCTGCGGCAGATGATGCAGAACTCCGAGGGCGACGAGCGCCACAAGCGCGTCGAGCGGCACAAGCTCGAAGCCATGCTGGCGCTCTGCGAGGAAACCCGCTGCCGCCGCCAGGCGCTGCTGGCCTACTTCGACGAGGTGATGCCCAACCCCTGCGGCCATTGCGACATCTGCGTCGATGGCGTGGAGACCTGGGACGCCACCGAGCCCGCGCGCCAGGCGTTGTCGGCCATCTACCGCAGCGGCCAGCGCTACGGCGTCGGCCATCTGGTGGACGTGCTGCTGGGCAAGGACACCGAGAAGGTGCGCAGCGTCGGCCACCAGCACCTGGCGGTGTTCGGCATCGGCAAATCCCGCGCCGAGGACGAATGGCGCACGCTGTTCCGCCAACTGGTCGCCCGTGGCTTCGCCGATGTGGACGTCGACGGCTTCAATGGCCTGCGCCTGACCGAAGCCTGCCGTCCGCTGCTGCGCGGCGAGGAAACGCTGGCCCTGCGTCGCGATCCGAAGCCGCAGCGCAACAAGTCGTCCTCTTCCGGCGGGGCCAGTTCGGCCAGCCAGCTGGTGCGTCAGGAAGAGCGCGAGATGTGGGAAGCCCTGCGCACCCTGCGGCGCAAGCTGGCACAGGAGCACTCGGTGCCGCCCTACGTCATCTTCCCCGATGCGACTCTGCTGGAGATGCTGCGCAGCCAGCCGCGCTCGCTGGCGGAAATGGCCCAGGTCAGCGGCGTCGGCGCGCGCAAGCTGGAGCGCTACGGCCAGGCCTTCCTCGATGTGCTCACCGAATCCGAGGCGGCGCCCGCCACTCCGGCACCGGTGGCCGACCTCAGCCACGAACTGGTCACCCTGGCCCGCGCCGGCATGACCCCGGCGCAGATCGCCCGCCAGCTCGATTGCAGCGAGAAGAACGTCTACAGCCTGTTGGCCGAGGCCATCGGCAAGCAGCAGCTGGGCCTGGAACAGGCGCTGGACCTGCCCGAGGAACTGCTCGGTGAAATCCAGGACGCCTTCCTCGACGAGGACGGTGAGCTGCCGCCGGTGACGGCGATCGCCGAGCTGTTCGAAGGCCGCGTCCCGCTGGGCGTTCTGCATTGTGTGCGCGCCGCCCTGCAGGCCGAGCTGGAAGTCTGATCGCGCCGAAATACGGCGTTACAGATGAAATATCAATGTGCCAGCAACGGCGCCTTTTGCCACCAGTCCTATCTGTCAGTACGGAACACTTTCGGAGTGACAGATGGCGAGCTGGGTGCGGGTAGTGGCGGGGCTGCTGGTCGTTGGGCAACTCAGCGGATGTGCCAGTGGTGGCGGGCTGACCGAAGGTGGCAAGAACGCCTTGATCGGCGTTGCGGCGGTCGCGCTGGTAGCAGGGCTGGTCATCATGTCCAAGGACGATGACGACGACGATCGAGACTGCCGCAAGCATCACAATCGCTCCGAGCGCCGCTATTGCAATGACTCCTACTACAACCACGACCGCTACCGGAACTCCCGTGACGATCGCTGGTGATTGCACTGCCCCGTCAGTTTCGTGACGGGGCAAAACGACAAACTTGTGACGCACGTCCCGAACAGCTATGGTGGCACTTAGACCTCCACGAGAAGAGGTGAGCGTGCCACAACAACAAAGCTGGCTGGACGACGTCCGCTCCAATGCCTATGCCGAACAGCTCTCCCGGGGCTTTCGCCGCCTGCGTTTCGAGCCCGACCTCGAGACCCAGTACCGTCATTACCTGCTCGAAGACAGCTTCGACCTCAAGCGCACCGCGCTGACCATCGGCGTGCTGATCTGGCTGGCGCTGGCGGCCATCGATTTCCTTCTCATCCGTGGTCCCGAACACTGGCAGATGCTTGCCGTGCGCATCGGCGTGCTGGTGCTGCTGACCGTCTGCGGCGGGTTGATCCTGCAGCGTCGCCATATCCACCTGCTGGTGCCGCTGAGCCTGGCCTGCATCCTCAGCGTCGGCATCGGCGCGGCGGCAGTCGCCGGTATCGCCCACACCGTCGACCAGAGCTATCCCTACGAAGGGTTGTTGCTGGTCAGCATGGCTGCGTACTTCCTGATCGGCCTGCGCTTCGCCGAGGCGGTGGGCAGTGCTTCCGTGATCCTGCTGGCCTACGTGGGCTTCGAGCTGTATGCCGGGCTGCCGCTGCCCAAGCTGGTCAGCAACGTGGTCTTCCTGCTGTTCGGCAACCTGGTCGGCGCGGTGGGCTGCTACCTGCTGGACTACAAGTCCCGCCAGCATTTCCTGATCAGCCGCCTGCTCAAGGTGATGGCCGAGCATGACGCGCTGACCGGCCTGCACAATCGCCGCAGCTTCAACCGCCAGCTGGAGCGCCTGTGGCGCCAGGCACAGCGTGAGAGCGTGGGGCTGGCACTGCTGCTCTGCGATGTCGACCACTTCAAGGCCTACAACGACCGCTACGGCCACCAGGCCGGCGATGGTGTGTTGCAGCGTATCGGCGAGGTGCTGATGGCCAGTGCCCGGCGCCCGCTGGATATGGCCGTGCGCCTGGGCGGCGAGGAGTTCGCCGTGCTGCTCTATGGCGCCAGCGAGCGGGAAGCCAAGGAGCGTGCCGAGGTGCTGCGCGAGGCGGTACAGGGGCTGGGGATAACCCACGAGGGATCGCTGACAGCGGATGAGGTGACGCTGTCCATCGGCGTCTCCTGCCTTTGGCCGGAGACCGGGCATCCACTGCGCAGCATCTACGAGCACGCCGACCGCGCGCTCTACGAGGCCAAGGCGTTCGGGCGCAACCAGGTCGTCGCCTGATGGCCCATTCCGTCCCTCGAGCTGGCGCCGTGCGTGACTGCGGCGTGCGCAGGGCCGGTGTTAGGATTCGCCGCACCTTGCCTCCGAGCCCGCGCCCATGCAGCAGCTGATCCAGCCCAACGGCCAACCGCACTACGGCATCTTCCCCGGCACCCCGGCGACCATCAATCACCGCGACTTTGACTTCCGCTCGCCCATGGGGCGCCGCCTCGGCGCGTTGAGCAAGTGGCGCAGCTTCCACCAGTTCCAGTACTTCGGCCTGATCAGCCCGACGCTGATCGGCGGCTGCGCGCTGGCGGACCTCAGCCTGCTGTCCATCGGCTTCGTCTACCTCTACCACCCCGAGAGCGGGCGGATGATCGAGCGCCAGTTCAAGTGCCCGCTGGGCAAGGGCTCGAATTTCTCGCAGACACCCAACGACGGTGTCTGTGAACTGCGCCAGGGGCGCAACCTGCTGCGCCTGGAGAATGGTTCCTCGCCCCTGGAAAAGCGCCTCCTGGTGGAACTGGACGACGGTACCCGTATCGACGCCCGTTTCAGCGAGGAGCAGCCAGCGTTCGAACCCATGAGTATCTGCACACCGACGGCGGTCAACGGCTGGGTCTACGCCCGCAAGGTGGCCGGCGTGCATTGCCATGGCGAGGTGCGTAGCGCGCTGGGCGACTACGACCTGCGGGAGCTGGATGCCTACGCCCACCATGACTGGTCCGCCGGCTACATGCGCCGCGAGACGTTCTGGAACTGGGCGTGCCTGTCCGGCGAGGCGCAGGGGCGGCGTGTCGGCCTGAATCTGTCCTGCGGGGTCAACGAGACCAGCTTCACCGAGAACTGCTACTGGCTCGACGGCCAATTGGTGAAGGTCGATACGGTGCGTTTCGAGTTCGACCGCGATCATCCGCTGCAGCTCTGGACCATCCGTTCCTATGACGGCCAGGTCGAGTTGCGTTTCGAAGCCCACGGCCTGCATCAGGAACGCCTGAACCTCGGCGTGCTGGCGAGCAACTTCAAGCAGATCTTCGGGCGCTTCAGTGGCGTGCTGAAACCGGCAGGGCAGGCCGAGGTGCATATCGACAATCTGTGGGGCTTCGTCGAAGACCAATATGCGAAATGGTGAGGCCCGAGGTCACACCCTGCGACAATCTGTCATTGTACGGGCTTGATTAGCTGGCTAATAATTAGTCAAATCAACTTAGCCGACTCATCCTCGATTCTCTCAGTAGAAAGCCCGACGCAATGTCAGATAACGATAAGCACTACTTCGGTACCCAATTGGCCCAGGCTTCGCGTGCATGGCGGGCTGAACTCGACCGCCGTCTCAGTCATCTCGGACTTTCCCAGGCGCGCTGGCTGGTGCTGCTGCACCTGGCGCGCCACTCGGCCGCCCCCACCCAGCGCGAGCTCGCGCAATCGGTCGGGGTCGAAGGTCCGACGCTGGCCCGGCTGCTGGACGGCCTCGAAGCCCAAGGTCTGGTCCGGCGGCAAGCCGTGGCCGAAGACCGTCGCGCCAAGCGTATCGCCCTGACCCCCAAGGCAGATGTGCTGATCACCGACATCGAGAACATCGCCGCCGCGGTTCGCAACGAAGTGCTGGCGGGGATTACCGAAGATGAAATCGCCCTATGCCAGAAAACGCTCAGTCGGATTCTCGGCAATCTCGAGCGGAATTGAGCAATTCATCACGTTATTCGGGTAAAGTAGCCATTTTTCTGGCGGTCCTTTGCAGGGCCGCTGGCCATTCGCTATCCACTCCCTAACCATTCGCCGGTTTTTCGACGATTTATCTTGACCAAATCCAGCGCACCACCTAATCCGTGATATCAGACGGCCTGTACTCTGCAAGGTACAGTGGGTAGTGCGTGACGGTCTGTAGTCCGGCATGGCTTCAAGTGTGTGGACAGGTTCAGCCTGCTGCTTTCGAGTGGTCAGGGAATGGCGTGCAGACCCGGACAATGGGATGGGGTTATGGCTCGAATAAATAGAATTCCGCTGACGCTTGCCGCACTTTCGGTTTTAGTCTCCGCTCACGCGAATGCCCTCGGTCTGGGGGATATCACGTTGCATTCCGGCCTGAACCAGCCGCTGGATGCCGAGATCGCTCTGCTGCAGACCGGCGACATGACGTCCGACGAACTGGTGGCCAAGCTCGCCAGCCCCGCGGACTACGAGAATGCCGGGGTCGACCGCTTCGTGTTCCTGCAGAACCTGCGCTTCACCCCGGTGATTCGCAACGGTCGTGGATACATCAAGGTGGTGTCCACGCAGCCGGTACACGAGCCTTACCTGAATTTCCTGATCGCCGTGGAGCGCCCCAACGGTCGCCTGCTGCGCGAGTACACCGTGCTCATCGATCCGCCGGAGTACAGCGCCAACCGCAGCCTGGCCGCCAATCTGGCGAGCAGCGTGCCGGCGCCTTCGCGGGCTTCAGGCTATCGCCCGGAACCTGTACACCGGGCTCCGGCGCAACCGTCGTTGCCGGCTGGCGATGGCCGCTACACCACGGTGCGCAATGACACCCTGTGGAAGATCAGTTCGCGCCTGAGCGGCACTGGCGTATCGCGCTCGCAACTGATGGACAGCATCGTCGCGCTGAATCCGCAGGCCTTCGTCAATGGCGATCCGCATCGACTGAAGGTCGGCCAGACGCTGATCCTGCCGCAGGGCCAGCAGCTCGCCGGCAATACTGCCGCGCCCGCTCCGCAGGCAGCTTCAACAGAAGCATCCACGCCTGCCGCGCCCGCAGCCGCTGCCCCGATCCAGGCACCGGGCAACACCGCTGCGTCGACTGCGCCGGCCGGTGGAGCCGATGTCGCCAAGGTCGAGGCCGACCTGCTCCTGGCCAACGCCCAGCGCGACCAGTTGAACCAGCGCATGGACGACATGCAGAAGCAGCTGGAGTCCCTGCAGCAGGCGTTGCAGAGCCGCGACCAGCAGGTGCAAACGCTGCAGGCCGAGCTGGATCGTCGCCAGGGCGAAGCCGCCTCCGGTAATGCTCCGGAAGCCGATGCTCCCACGGCCAATGCGCCAACCAATGCCATTCCCGCTGCCCCCAATGCGGTGGCGCCGGTGCAGCAGGACGCCCCGGCTGCGAGCGTTGCCCAGCCGGCGACCCCGGTGCAGGACGCGCAGGACAGCGGTTTCAACTACTGGCCATGGCTGGGCGCTGGTGCTCTCGGCGCACTTTTGGTTGGCCTGCTGTTCGCCCGCCGCAAGCGCGAGGAAAAACCGGTCGAGATGCCGCCCCTGCAGGCGGCTGCCGAGCCGGTCAGACCGCTTCCGCCGGCCAAGCCGCTGGCCGCTGCCGTCGTGGCCCCGGTGCCGGTTCCGCATCCGGTGGTGATCGCCACTCCGGAACCGGGCGTCGCCCGGCTGCCGGCCGCCAGCGCGGACAGCCTGGAAGGTGCGGACATCTATATCGCTTACGGCCGCTTCAACCAGGCCCGCGACATGCTGCGCAAGGCCGTCAATGCCGAGCCGAACCGCCGCGAGCTGCGCATGAAGCTGCTGCTGGTGCTGGCCGAGCTGGGTGACGTGGCGGGCTTCCATGAGGAAGAGCGCGCCTTGGCGGCAGTCGGCGGCGACCAGAAACAGATCGACCAGCTCAAGTCGCGTTACCCGGCGATGCTGATCCGCCCGGAAGACACCCTCCAGGCGCCCACCGGGGAGACGCTGACCGATTGGGACGATCTCGAGCTGGGCGAACCGGTAGCTGCCCCCGTGGAGCAGCCCAAGGCGGCGCAGGACCAGCCGGACTTCGCCATGAACCTCAGCGACCTGTCGCTGGACCTGGATTGGGACAAGCTCGACAACCCCTTCGAGTCGCCCAAGCAGGGCAAGGCTGCTTCCAAGGCCGCCCAGGAAGTGCCATCGGACTTCCGCAGCAACCTGCATGAACTGCCGGAAATCACCGAGCTGGATCTGGGCGAACATGGCGAGATGTTCGGTCATGGCAGCAAGGCCCAGGTTGAGGACGACCTGACCTTCGACCTGCCCGACGACATCGGCCACGAGCATGACGAGTTGCTGGCCAGCCTCGACCGTGCGCGCAAATGCATCGACCAGGGCAACCTGGAAGAAGCCTACGGCATCCTCAAGCAGGTGATCGCCAGCGGAGACTCCAAGGCCAAGGCCGAAGCGCGCGAGCTGCTGGCGCTGATTGCCTGATCCGCTGTCTGAATGAAGAAGCCCGGCACTTGCCGGGCTTTTTCATTTGCGAGAGGCCGACATTGCTTACCTCCCGAGGATCGGGCCGCGAAGGCTATTGCAGGGGCGAGCTTGCTCGCAAACGGCGTTTTCCGGCGGGTTTGCCGGTGGGCAGTTCGCGAGCAAGCTCGCTCCTACAAGACTGGCTCAGAAGTTACGGCCCAGGTTGATGTACACCGCGTGCTCGCTGGCATCGTTCAGGCCGTAGCTGAAGGACAGCGGACCCAGCGGTGTCTCGAAGCCCATGAGGATGCTGCCAGCGTTGACGTAGCCGGTGTCGTAGCTGTTGTCGTTGTTCCATACCCGCCCGCGTTCCAGGCTGCCGCCGAGGTAGAAGGGGAAGTCCAGCGGCAGGAATGATCGCTCGGTCATGCGCCGGTAGTAGATGACCCGGCCCAGGCTGTAGTTCTGCCCGGCGAGGGCGTCCTGGCGGTAGCCGGAGAGTTGCCGCGCGCCGCCGAGCAGGAAGCTCGAGACCACCACCTCGGCGTCATCGATGGTGCGTCCGTAGCCGCCGCCCAGCACCCAGGTGTTGGGGCCGCTGCTCAGCGCCTTGTCCAGGCGCAAATCCCATTGCCGGTAGCGGTCGTCGTCACCCAGGGACGGCGTGTGTTCGCGGAAGGAGGTCTGGATGTTCTCGCCTTCGCGCGGGAAGTCGACGTTGTCCATGGTGTCGAAGGAGTATTTGAGCTCGGCGTAGCCTTCGGTGAAGTGGAAGTCCGGCAGGTCCTGTTCGCCGACCCGCACATCCGCCTTGCCGAACGCCTGGGCCACGCCGAGGCGGATCTCGCCGTTGTTGGCGATCTGCCGGCCAAGGTTCAACCCGTAGCCGTAGCGCTCCAGGCGGTACTCGGCGATGGGGTCGTCGTTGTCGGTGGCCTCGACGTTCTGCGCCTCGTTGAACAGGTAGGGCGCGACGAAGTAGCGCGAGCCCACGTCCAGCGGCTGGTAGAACTCGCTGTAGAGCTCCTGCTGGTCGCCGATCTGCAGGCGCGTCAGCCATTCCGCGCCGAGGCGGTTGATACCGTTCATGCGGTAGCTGCCGCCGACGTTGAAGGTGCTGTCGCCACGCAGGTCGTCGGAGAGGTTCAGGCCCAGGCGCAGGTAGTCGGTGCCGCCGCGCTTGCCATAGGCGTGGATCACCAGCGCGTTGCCATCCTTGCGGTGCACGACCCGGTACTGGACCTGGTCGAAGTAATCCAGGCCGTAGAGGGTGCTCATGTCGCGCTGCAGGCGTTCCAGGTCCAGGTGCTCGCCCAGCGGTTGGCGAATGTAATGGAGGATGACGTCATCGCTGACCTTGGAGTTGTTCTCCACCTCGATGCGGTCGATCACCGGTTGGCGCTCGCCCGGTGTGCGCGCCTCGTTCAGCGCCACTGCCTGGGCGTCGGCAGGTTTGCGCAGCGCTGCCAGGCGCGGGGCGAGGATGCTGGTGGCGCGGTAGCCGGCGTCGATCAGCTGCGGCACGCGGCCAAAGTCGGTGGAGCTGTAGCCGCTGAGCGGCGGCTGCACCAGGATGTCGCTGGATTTCAGGGTGGCCAGCTGTGCTTCAGAATTCTTGCGGGTCATCAGAGTGATGGACTGGTTGAGCATGTCCACCACCGTGGCCAGCTGCTTGCGGTCCAGCAGCGGGTTACCGATGTCGACCACGATGACCACGTCGACGCCCATCTGCCGGGCCACGTCCACCGGGATGTTGTCGACCATGCCGCCGTCCACCAGCAGCTTGCCGTTGACCTCCACCGGCGCGAACACCGCCGGGATCGACATGCTGGCGCGGATCGCCTGGGGCAGGTGGCCCTTGCTGAACACCACTTTCTCGCCGGTGGAGATATCGGTGGCCACCGCGCGGAAGGGAATCGCCAACTGATCGAAGTCGCGGGTATCGCTGGTGTGCACCAACAGGCTTTCCAGCAGCATCGACAGGTTCTGCCCCTGGATGGCCCCCAGCGGCAGGCCGAGGGTGCCGTCGTCGCGGAAGCTGAGCTTCTGCTTCACCAGGAAGTCGCGGTCGTCCTGCTTGCGGCGGAAGGGCACGTCGACCCGCGGCGGCGAGTCGGACAGCGCTTCCTTCCAGTCCAGCCCCAGGGCCAGTTGTTCCAGCTCCTTGGGCGTATAGCCCGCTGCATACAGGCCGCCGATCACTGCGCCCATGCTGGTGCCGGCGATGGCGTCGACGTGGATGCCCTGTTCGTCCAGCGCCTTCAGTACGCCGATGTGCGCCAGGCCGCGCGCTGCGCCGCCGGAGAGGACCAGGCCGATCTTCGGCGGAGTGTTCGCCGCCAGGGCGCCGAGGGGAAGGAGCAGGAGGAGGGCGAACAGCAGTCGGCGCATGAAGAGAAGAGTCCGGTAGGGCATTTCAGAGCGGTATTATAGGTTCGCGTCCTACTGCAGAGTCTGATTCATGTCCGAAGCCAAAGCCGAAATCGTCATCACCTATTGCACCCAGTGCCAGTGGCTGCTGCGTGCTGCCTGGCTGGCCCAGGAACTGCTGAGCACCTTCGCTGACGACCTGGGCAAGGTCAGCCTGGTGCCGGGCACGGGCGGGGTCTTCCACATCACCTGCGACGCCGAGCAGATCTGGGAGCGCAAGGCCGACGGCGGTTTCCCCGAGGCCAAGGTGCTCAAGCAGCGCGTGCGCGACCGCATCGATCCGCAGCGCGATCTGGGCCATAACGATCGTTCCTGAAGCGTCGCGGTACCGGTCGGCGGAACCATTCGATAGCTGGCTAACTTCCTTGCTTCATATCAACGGGGTACGCGCGTACCACTCTTAGTCTGAGAGCACCCATTCTCCACAGGAGGTGCCCTCATGAGCATCATTGTCACAGGCGCCGCCGGCTTCATCGGCAGCAATCTCGTCAAGGCGCTGAACCAGCGCGGCGAGACCGACATCATCGCGGTCGATGATCTGACCGAGGGTGACAAGTTCGCCAACCTCGCCGACTGCGACATCAGCGACTACCTCGACAAGGGCGATTTCATCGCGCGTTACGCCCGCGGACGCTTCGGCGTGGTGCGTGCGCTGCTGCACCAGGGCGCCTGCTCCAGCACCATGGAGCGCGACGGGCGCTACATGATGGACAACAACTACCGCTACAGCTGCGAGTTGCTGGACGCCAGCCTGTCCCTGGGTGTGCCGTTCCTCTATGCCTCGTCGGCGGCGGTCTATGGCGGCGGCCAGGAGTTCCGCGAGACGCGCTCCTGCGAGCGGCCGCTGAACGTCTACGGCTACTCGAAGTTCCTCTTCGACCAGCGCGTGCGCAAGGTGCTGCCCACGGCGCGTACCCAGGTGGCCGGCTTCCGCTACTTCAACGTCTACGGCCCGCGCGAGCAGCACAAGGGGCGCATGGCCTCGGTGGCCTTCCACTGCTTCAACCAGTTCCGCGAGACCGGCAAGGTGAAGCTGTTCGGCGAGTACGGCGACTACCCGGCCGGCGGCCACCTGCGCGATTTCGTCTCGGTGGAGGATGTGGCCAGGGTCAACCTGCATTTCCTCGACAACCCCGAGCGCAGCGGCATCTTCAACCTCGGCAGCGGCCGTGCCCAGCCGTTCAACGACGTGGCGCTGGCGGTGATCAATACCCTGCGCGAACAGCAGGACCTGCAGCCGCTGACCCTGGACGCGGCGATCCGCGATGGACTGCTGGAGTACACCGAGTTCCCGGACGAGTTGCGCGGCAAGTACCAGTGCTACACCTGCGCCGATATCGCCTTCCTCCGCGAGGCGGGCTACCGCGCGCCGATGATGGGCGTGGAGGAAGGGGTGCAGCGTTACTGCCGGTGGTTGCTGCAACAGGCTTGATACCCCGTGTATCGGGCTTTTTACCCAGTCTTTACCCAGTGCTGACACTCGGCGCAGGGGCGGCGCGAGACAATGTTCACCACGAACGGCGGGCGGTGGATCGCCCGTGACTGGAGGTGAAATGAAGCTGTCCTCGCGCATCGCGCTCAAATCCGTCGCCACCCTGCTGGCCCTGAGCCTGTCGGCGAGTGCGCTGGCGGGGCCGCATGGCGGACCCGGCGGGCCGGGCGGCCCAGGGCCAGGTCCGTACCATGGCTGGGGCCCAGGCCACGGCTATGGGCTGCCGGATTACGCGCGGGAAGTGTGGATCGGCAGCATGCTCTACTTCGTCGCCGCCGGGACCTACTACCTGTGGAATGCCGACCGTCGCCAGTATGTGGCGGTGGAAACACCGCCTGCCGTGCAGGCGGCGCCGACCACCAGCTATGAGGTGATCGCCTATCCCGCCAGCGGCCAATCGCCGGAGCAGCAGAGCCGCGATCGCTACGAATGCCACACCTGGGCGGTTGGCCAGAGCGGCTTCGACCCGGCCGCCGCTACCCAGGCGCCGCCGGCCGGCATGTCCGATACCTACCGCCGCGCATTGGGCGCCTGCCTGAGCGGGCGCGGGTACAGCATCAACTGATTCCCGGCGCCTTATCCACAGGCGCCACACCGAACAGGCCGCCTCGCAGGCTGTCGTGCGATGAGTCCTTGGCATTCCCTCCCCGGGGCAAGGTTCGAGATACGCACGCTGCGGGGCGGCCTTCTTTTTGTCTCACGCACTGCTTTGGCTCTTTGTAGGAGCGAGCTTGCTCGCGAACAATCTCCACTCCAGAACCAAGCGGTACAGGTCGTCAATGCGAGCCGCGTGCGCTGAGGAAGGTTGCGAAGATGATCAGCGCGCCGCCCGCCAGCATCCGCAGACTCGGCTCCTCGCCGAACAGCACGGCGGCGAAGGCGATGCCGTAGACCGGCTCCAGGGCAAAGATCACCGCCGCCGTGCGTGCCTTGATCAGCCGCAGGCTGGCGACGAACAGGCTGTGGGCGACACCGGTGCAGAGCACGCCCAGCGCCACCAGCCACAACCAGTCCATGCTGCGAATCGCGGGCAACTCGAAGAGCACCAGCGGCAGCAGGCAGGCGATGATCGTCAGGTTCTGGCACAGCGCCGCCTGGATTGGGTCGATCCCCCGCACACTGACCCGGTTGGCCAGCGACAGCAGGGCGAACAGCAGCCCGGAGAGCGTGCCCCAGAGCAGGCCGGCGGTGGCGCCGTCGCGCAGGTCCAGTGTCGGCGTGACCATCACCAGGCCGATGCACACCAGCGCCACCACCAGGTATTCACCCTTGCGGATGCGTTCGCGGAACAACAGGCCTTCCAGCAGCACGGTGAAGGCGGGGAAGCTGGCGAAACCGAGGGTGGCGACCGCCACGTTGCCGACTTTCACGGCGAGGAAGAACGTCAGCCAGTGGGTGCACAGCAGCACGCCGCCACCCAGCAGCATGGCGGCCTGTTTCAGCGTAGGTCGCTTCTGCTGCCGCAGATGCCCGGCGAATACCGCTGCCAGCGACAGCGAGCCGAACAGCGCGCGGCCGAAGACGATGACCAGGGGGCCGGCGAGGATGAGTTTGCCGAAGATGCCGGACAGCCCGAACATCAGGGCGCCGATGTGCAGGCCGATCAGGGCGCCGCGGGGTGTGAGTTGGGTAATGCGATTCATGCCTGAGCTCCCGCCGATTGCTGTGGCGGGGCCTTGTCGGGAAAGAGGCAAGCGCGCCGGGCTGGCTGGCGCGCGGTGAGTCGAAGATCAGGCCAGCCGCGCGCCATTGGGCAGCGGCTTGTCGAAACCGGCGAGCACCACCTTGTCGTCGCTGTCGTAGGCGCCGGTGACCAGCACTTCCGAGCGCACACCGGCGATGGACTTGGGTTCGAAGTTGCACACGCAGAGCACCTGGCGGCCGATCAGCTCGTTGGCTTCATAGTGTGCGGTGATCTGTGCGCTGGAGGTCTTGATCCCCTGCGGACCGAGGTCGACCTGGAGGATGTAGGCGGGCTTGCGCGCCTTCACGTTGGGTTCGGCCTGGACGATGGTGCCCACGCGCAGTTCGACGCGCTCGAAATCCTGCCACTCGATGGTGTCTGCCGACATCGCTGCTCCCGTTGGGGTATTGGGTTCGATGGCCGGCAGTCTAGGCCCTGGGCGCGCGGCTGTCTGTCGCGCGGCTAGCGGGAATTGTCGCGCGCCTCCTGGCGAAGCTGGCGCGCGGTGGTGCCGAACTGGCGCACCAGCGCGGCGGTGAAGGCGCTCTGCGAGGCATAGCCGACCTGCGCGGCGATCTCGCCGACCGATTGGTGCGAACCGCGCAGCAGGTCGCGGCCCAATTGCAGGCGGCGCTGGCGCACGTAGTCCATGGGCGTCTGCCCCGTCTCGGCGAGGAAGCGGGCATGGAAGCGCGCAGCGGATAGCCCGGCGAGCCGCGCCAGGTCGGCCACCTGCAACGGATGCGCAGCGTGGCGATCGATGTAGCTGTCGAGGCTGGCCAACGGCAATTGCGTAGGTTCCTCTACGCGCTGCTGGCCAGCGGCGAGGCTGGCGAGCAGGAGGATCGCACCCTGGCGCGCCAGTACCGGGTCATGCAGGGGGCTGCCGGCCAACCAGTGCACCAGTTGCGCCTGGTCGTTGTTGAGCAGGCGCTGGCCGGGGGTTTCCAGCAGGCGGCGGCCAGCGTCGCAGTGCAGGCCCAGGCCACCGAGCAGGTCTTCCTCGTCTTCCAGGTCCACCACCAGGCAGCGGCTGCCGTCCGGGCTGGCGCAAGCGTGGTGGGCCTCGCGCGGTACCACGGCGAAGGTCTGCCGGGTCACCAGGCTGCCGCGTCCGCCCACTTCGAAATCCAGGCTGCCGGACAGCCCAAGCACCAGCTGCGCATGGCTGTGGCTATGGGCGAGATGGTCGTGGCTGTAGTGGCGCAGGGAGAGGATCGGGTTCATGCGAACTGCTTTCCGAAGCTGGCGGCAGGTGGACAGTCTAGCGCGCCGCGGCTTGTCACGGGACTGTCGCCAGTCGGTCATGTTGGCTTCACCGCTGCGGCCGACACTCGGAGAAACCCCTCTGGAGGTCGCCGACGATGAGCAGCGCGCAACGCATGACGCCGACGAAGAAACAACGGGTGCGGACCCTGTGGATATCCGATGTCCACCTCGGCACCCGCGACTGCCAGGCCGAGCATCTGGCCGGCTTCCTCAAGCGCTACCACGCCGACCGCATCTACCTGGTGGGCGACATCATCGACGGCTGGAAGCTGCGCGGCGGCATCTACTGGCCGCAGGCGCACACCAACGTGATCCGCCGCCTGCTGACCATGAGCAAGCGGGGCACCGAGGTGATCTACGTCACCGGCAACCACGACGAGTTCCTGCGCCGCTATTCCTCGCTGCTGCTGGGCAACATCCGCCTGGTCGACGAGATCGTCCACACCACCGCCGACGGCCGCCAGTTGCTGGTGATCCACGGTGACCAGTTCGACGTCATCACGCGCTACCACAAGTGGCTGGCCTTCCTCGGCGACTCCGCCTACGAGTTCACCCTGACGCTTAACCGCTGGCTGAATCACTGGCGCAGCCGCTATGGCTACGGCTACTGGTCGCTGTCGGCGTACCTCAAGCACAAGGTGAAGACGGCGGTGAACTTCATCAGCGACTTCGAGGAAGCCATCGCCCACGAGGTGCACAAGCGCGGCCTCAACGGCGTGGTCTGCGGGCACATCCACCACGCGGAAATCCGCCAGATCGGCGAGGTGGAATACCTCAACTGCGGTGACTGGGTGGAATCCTGCTCGGCGCTGATCGAGCACTGGGATGGCAGCATCGAGCTTTACCGCCTGGCCGAGGAACCGGTGCGCGCCGAGGCGCCTGCGGTGGTCGAGTCGGCGGCATGAGGCTGCTGATCGTCACCGATGCCTGGCTGCCGCAGGTCAACGGCGTGGTCACCAGCCTCCGGGCACTGGTGGCCGAGTTGGAGGAAATGGGGCACACGGTCGGCCTGATCACCCCGCAGGATTTTCGTCACCGGCCTTGCCCGAGCTACCCGGAAATCCCCCTGGCGTGGAACCTGTGGACAGTCGGCGAGAAGATCGCCGACTTCGCCCCGGACTGCGTGCACCTCGCCACGGAAGGCCCGCTGGGCTGGGCTGCACGGCGCTGGCTGGTGCGCCGCGGGATGAAGTTCAGCAGCGCTATCCATACGCGCTTTCCCGAATACGTGAACACTCGCTGGCCCTGGCTGCCGCTGGCCTGGGGCTACGCCTTCCTGCGTCGCTTCCATGCACCGAGCCAAGCCGTGCTGGTGAGCAGCGAGCGCATGCGCGGAGCTTTCGCCGATCACGCTTTCGACAATCTGGCGCTGTGGCGCAAGGGCGTGGATCTCCAGCGCTTTCAGCCGGGGGAGGGCGCACCGCCCCAGGAACCGGTATTCCTCTATGTCGGCCGGCTGGCGCGGGAGAAGAATCTCGAAGCCTTCCTTGCGCTCGACCTGCCGGGGCGCAAGCGCGTGGTGGGCGACGGCCCGCAGCGCGCGGAGCTGCAAGCGGCTTATCCACAGGTGGAGTTCCTCGGCTATCGCCACGGCGACGAACTGGCGAAGGCCTATCGCAGCGCCAGTGTGCTGGCCTTCCCATCGCTGACCGACACCCTCGGCCTGGTGATGGTCGAGGCGCTGGCGTGCGGTACGCCAGTGGCGGCGTTCCCGGTGACGGGGCCGCTGGATGTCCTCGAGGACGGCGTCACCGGGGTGATGGACGTGGATTTGCGCAGCGCCTGCCTGCGGGCGCTGGGGCTGGATCGCCAGGCCTGCGCGCAGTGGGCGCGCGGGCAGACCTGGCGGGCATCCGCGCAGGAGTTCCTGGCGCTTCAGGTGAGCCTGACGCCATTGCCAGTCAGTGCGCCGGTCAGCGAAGAACCGGGCTATGTGAGCAGCTAGAGATCAGAACAGCCGACGGTCGTGGTCCAGGTTCTGGTCCACCAGCCATTTGCCGTGGGCGATGGAAGCGTGCTGGGCCTTCTGCAGATCCGACATGAAGGCAAACTCCACCGGTAGCGTCTTGCGTTTGGTGGTCTGCCCGTCCGGGGCGGTGATGTGGCAACCGCCGGCCCAGGGAGTGGGCAGGCCGGGATGCTCGACGACATCGGCGGTGATGGTGTACTTGCGGTACTCGCATTGCATCAGGCTCATGGGGCGTCCTCCTGGCTGGTCGCCAACGGCCCGCGAAGGGCGTGTGGCGAGCGGAACGATGCTGGCGTCGTGCGCCGGCAAGCCTTGCTAACCCCCAACATAGACCACTCTGCCGGCCCCTCCGGCGGATACCGACGAACGTGAATGTCACCGGCGTGCGAGTTTTCCCGCTTGAATCTTCCCTTCGCTCGCGCCTCGCGCCAGACTGTCGGCCATGCCTATCCAGACCATTTCCCGCCTTGCCGAAGTCGACGCCCGCCAGTGGGACGCCCTGCTGCCGGACGACCAGCCGTTTCTGCGCCATGGCTTTCTCTCCGCCCTGGAGGAAAGCGTCAGCGTCGGCGGCCGTAGCGGTTGGAAACCTTCCCACCGGGTGCTTCTGGCCGACGATGGCCGCCTGCTCGCCGCGGCGCCGGCCTATCTGAAAAGCCACTCCTACGGCGAGTACGTGTTTGACTGGAGCTGGGCGGATGCCTGCCTGCGCGCCGGTATTCCCTACTACCCCAAGCTGCTGGTGGGGATTCCCTTCACCCCGGTCGGCGGCGCTCGCCTGCTCGGCGCGCCGGACGCCGCGCTGAGCCTGGTCGGCGCGCTGGCGGGCGAAGTGGACGAGGGGCATTGCTCCGGCGTACACGTGAATTTCACCGATGCTGCCGCCGATGCCCTGCTGGGCGCTGCAGACGGTTGGCTGGAACGCCTGGGTTGCCAGTACCACTGGAGCAACCGCGGCTACCGCGACTTCCAGGACTTTCTCGACGCTCTCAGCTCACGCAAGCGCAAGCAGATCCGCAAGGAGCGCGAGCAGGTCGCCGGGCTGGGGCTGGATTTCGTCTGGATGGAAGGGCGCGAATTGTCTGAAGCGCACTGGGACTTCGTCTATGCCTGCTACAGCAGCACCTATGAGGTCCGCGGGCAGGCGCCCTACCTGAGCCGAGCGTTCTTCAGCCTGATCGGCGAGCGTATGCCCGAGGCGATCCGCGTGGTCTTCGCTCACCAGAATGGCCGGCCTGTGGCCATGGCTTTCAGTCTGCTCGGCGGCGATACGTTGTACGGCCGCTACTGGGGCTGCCTGGCGGAGTTCGACCGCCTGCACTTCGAGACCTGTTTCTACCAGGGCCTGGACTTCGCCATCGGCCACGGCCTCCAGCGCTTCGACGCTGGAGCGCAGGGCGAGCACAAGCTGATCCGTGGCTTCGAGCCGGTGATCACCCGCTCCTGGCACCGCCTGGGACATCCCGGACTGCGCGAGGCGGTGCAGGAATTCCTGATAGGGGAGAGGGCGGGCATCCTGGCTTATGCCGAGGAGGCGCGTGCTGCGCTGCCCTATCGTCAGGACTGCTCTTCGTAGGAGCGAGCAAGCTCGTTCCTACGAAGAGCAGCTTTCCCTGCAGGAGCAGACCTTGCCCACGGCTGGTCGGCGCTGCAGGGCGGGGAAATTACTCCGGCTTTGCCTCGCCCTTGCCCGGCAGCATGCGCACCAGGGTGTTGTCGCGGCTGATGTAGTGATGGAACAGCGCGGCCAGTGCGTGGATACCGATCAGCCAGTAGCCGAGCACGGCGATGGTTTCATGCCAGTACTTCACCTGCTTGGCCAGGTCCGGGTTCTTGCCCACCAGGTGCGGCAGCTCCATGCCCCAGAACGGCACCGGCTTGTCGGCGGCGCTGAGGATGATCCAGCCGGCCAGCGGCAGGCCGATCATCAGGCCGTACAGTGCCAGGTGTGCGAGCTTGGCCAGGACCATCTGCCAGGCCGGCGGTGCCGGAACGATGGGCGGGGTGGGGTAGATGAAGCGACCGATCAGGCGCAGCCAGACCAGCACGAACACACTCAGGCCGAGCATGAAGTGCCATTGGGAGAACAGCGCGCGGGTGTCGCTGCCTTTGGGGAAATTGGTGCGATATTCCATGCAGAAGTACACGGCGGCGATCAGCACCAGCATGATCCAGTGCATGGCAATGGACAGGCTGCCGTAGCGGGACGGGGTCTTGGACAGGCTCATGACGGTTCCTTGTTTGGCTCGGTTATCGTGACGCCCCGTTCTGGCGACGGGCTTGTCAGTCTGAGCATAGAGCCTTAAGCGTGCCTGAAACACCATGAAGGCAAAGTGAAAGGGCCGCGATGTGCGGCCCTTTTGATGTCGGTCAGCCTTCGTCGTCGGCTGACTGGCGGGAGCGGATGGCGTTCACCAGCCTTTTGGCCAAGGCCGGGTAGTCCTCGTCGAAGTGGTGTCCGCCGGGCAACTGCAGGTTCTCGCCCACGGCCTGGGGCTGGGTGCAGCCGCTCTCGTCCTTCTCTTCCACGCCGTACACGCAGAGCACCTTCGGTCCGGGCAGGCGCGCCATTTCCGGGCCGGTGGAAGCTTCCTGGCCGGCCTTGCCGAGCCAGCCCTGCACCTCGATCTCGAAGCTGCCACTGCGGGCGAAGGCCAGCAGGATCACCGAGCTGACGTCCTTCTTGGCGTCCGCCGGCAGGCGGTTGTAGATCGCCGGCAGCACGTCGGCGCCAAAGGAGTAGCCGGCCAGCACGAAGTGCTTGGCTCCCCACTTCTCGCGGTAGTGCTGCATCAGCAGGGCGAGGTCGGCGGCGCTCTGCTCCGGGGTCTTGTGCTCCCAGAAGTAGCGCAGGGCATCGACTCCCACCACCGGATAGCCCAGCTCGGCCATCTGCGCGGCAACGTCGCGGTCGAGGTCGCGCCAGCCGCCGTCGCCGGAATAGAACAGGGTGACGGTTTCCGAGGGCTTGGCGGCCGGGACTTCCACCACCGGTACGTTATCGCCGCCGCCTTGCAGCTGCTGGCGCAGTTGATCGGCAAGGACCTTGGGCAGCGGCGTGTCGTAATCGGTGATCACCGTTTCGGCGTTTTTCAAGCCACGGGCGAAGCGCGCGCTGGCATCGTCCGGGTTGTCGTTCCAGGCAGCCAGCCAGTGGCCGTGGGGAGCGTTCTGCGGCAGAGGGGTGGCGGCGCAGTCGGGCTTCTCCAGGGAGAAGCCCACGGACAGCGCCTTGGCCTTGTCGTCGGTCTGCCCGGCGAGCCAGCGGAAGGCCCAGGCGCTGCCCGGACCGATACCGGCGACCAGGGTCGGCTGGCCGTCGAGCAGCTCACCAGCGGCCTGGATGCGAGCCTGCTGGGCCTTGCAGTCGTTCTCCGGGAAGACGAACTGCACCACACGGGCGCCGCTGTCGTGGGCCAGGGCCAGCAACTGGGCGTCGTCCAGTTTCTGGTCGGCCTGCACGGCCAGCAGCACGCGTGCATTGGGCTGCTTGCCGGGGTTGGCCAGGCTGGCGGCGCTGCCGTCGGGCAACTGGCGGTGGTCCAGGGAGGCCTGCGGGGCCGGGCGGCTCCACAGCAGCAGGCCGACGGCAATGACGATCAGCAGGAGAAGGGCGAGCAGGTGTCGCCAGCGTCGTTTCAACATATCAGCGTTTTACCAATCCACTCAGGCCGCCCGCGATGAGGGCGGCTGTGTCGGCCAGGGCCACCAGCGGATCCAATCCGGCGGGCACGGCCAGGTAACGGGGTTCCCAGTCGGGCTGGAACTTGTCCTTGAAGCGACGCAGCCCCTGGAAGTTGTAGAACTGCTCACCCCGGCGAAAGACCAGCGCGCCGAGACGTTGGGTCAGCGGGGCGCCGCGGCGCGGCTGCAAGCCGGCCAGGGGCACCATGCCGAGGCTGAAGCGGGTGTGCCCGCTCTCCTTGTAATGCAGGATCAGGCCGAGCATGAGGAACTCCATGGTCAGCTTGGGCGCATCGGGGACGACGCGCATCAGGTCAATGCTCGCCAGTTCCTTGCCGGACGTTTCCAGCAGGTTGGCGAAAGCCACGGCGCGGCCCTGGAATCGGACCACGACGACGCGGAAATAGTGCAGGTATTCAGGGGTGAAGCGGCCGAGGGAGAAGCCTTTCTCACGGACGTTCTTGCCGCCCAGCCAGGCATCGGAGATGGCGCGCAGCTCGTCCATCGGCGCCTGCCCGGCATCATGGAACTCCAGGCTCAGGCCATCGCGCTGGCCGCGGTTCCAGGTGTAGCGCAGGTCCTTCATCTCCTTGCCCTTGCTCTCCAGGTCGAAGCGGCGCAGGTCAACCCGCGCTTCTTCTCCGAGCTTGAGCGCGGTCAGGCCGATGTCCATGTACAGCGGCAGGTTCTCCGCGCGCACCTGGTAGAACACCGGGCGGGCGTGGTGCAGGTCGCAGAGGTCGCGGAACTGCCAGATCAGCTCCGCGCGGGCCTGTGCCGGGCCGATCGGATCGAACAGCGCGACCAGGCTGCGGCCGCGGCGGGCATACATCAGGAAGGCGTCGTTGCCCTCGTGGAACAGCAGCGCCTTGTCGCCGGACAGGGCCAGGCCGCCGTCGGGCTGAGCGGAGTTGGAGAGGATGCCGGCTGCGCTGTCCAGCTCCTCGCGTGTGGGCGCGTGGATCGCCGGCGGCGCAGTGCGCAGCAGCCAGTACAACGCCAGGGCTGCCAGCAACAGGCAACTGCCCAGGGCCGCGCGCAGGCCGCGCGGGGCATCGGCGTCCAGGGCGAACTGCCACCAGAGCTCATGGCTGTAGGGCACGTCCTGGTAGGCAAACAGCAGCAGCCAGATGGAAGCGGCGATGACGCACGCGGCTGCGCCCAGGTACAGCGGCGAGAAGGGCAGGTCCATCAGGCGGCTGCGACGGTAGAAGGCGCTGCGGAAGATCACCAGCAGGGCGGCGGTGAAGCTGAGGATCAGGGCTTCTTCCCAGTCGAAGCCCTTGAGGAGCGACAAGGCAGCGCCGGCGATCAGCAGGCCGAGGGTCAGCGCCCAGGCAGCGGAGAGGCGCCGGCGCAGACCATAGGCGAGCAGCAGGCAGAGCACGCCGATCAGGCTGGCGGCCAGGTGCGAGGCGTCGATCAGGCGGTGCGGGACGAGGAAGCCGACCTCGTCGAGGCGGGTATCGATGGACGGTGTGGCGCCGGAGAACAGCAGCACGATGCCGGAGATGAACACTAGCAGCGAGAGGATCTGCGCGGCAAAGCCGGAGGTGATCCGCACCGCCTGCTTGGCCACCAGGATGCGGCGTGCCTCGAGGAACAGCAGCAGCAGGCAGGCGACGATCAACGGCAGTACGACATAGATCAGGCGGTAGAGCAGCAGCGCCGCGGCGAGCGGTGCGGCACCCAGTTGTCCGGCGAAGGCAGCCAGCAGCACGGCCTCGAACACGCCGACGCCACCGGGGACGTGGCTGAGCACGCCAGCCGCCAGGGCAATCAGGTAGACCAGCAGGAAGGCGCCGAAGGGCGGGGCCTCGGGCAGCAGCAGATAGAGCACGGTGGCAGCAGCGGCAACGTCCAGCGCAGTGATCAGCAGTTGCAGCAGCGACAGCCGCAGGCCGGGCAGGCGCAGCGTGCGGCGGCCGACGCGAACCAAGTGGCTGTCCGGCGAAGGTTGCTCGGGCAGGCGGCGACGTTCGATACCGACCACCAGCAGCAGGCAGAAGGCGATGATGCCCAGCGCGAGGACCGCCACCAGCCACTGTGGCAGGTGCAGGGCCAGCGATGCGTCCGCGAGGTCGCTCAGTGCGGCCACGGCCGCCAGCACTGGCAGGGCGCAGCCCAGCGAGAGGCTGGCAAACAGGGTCATCAGCGCGACATCGCCGGCACCCAGTCCCAGCCGGGCATACAGGCGATAGCGCACCGAACCGCCGGACAGCATCGACAACCCGACGGCATTACCGATGGCAAAGGCGGAGAAGCCGCCAGTCAGCAGTGCCGGGGTGGGTAGTTTCACACCGGCGAAGCGGCTGGCCGACCATTCATAGCCGAGCAGGAAGATGAAGCCCACGACGGTGGCCGCGAACGCGCCGGTCAGCGCGGTGGTAGGCACATCGAGCAGGGCGTCGTGCAGGGAATAGGCATCGATGTCGCGCAGCAGGTGGTAGCAGGCGATCAACGCCAGGCTGAACAGCACCAGAGTTACGCCCAGGCCGAGTGCCTGGCGGTTGGCGTTGATCCAGTCGAGCCATGCCGCTCGTGGCGTGGCTTCGTCGGGGGCAGGTGTATCGGGTGTGGCAGGGTTGGCGCTCATTGGGCACCTCTAACGATCCTGCGCGACAGAGTAGGGGCACTGTCGCGAATTCCCAAGTCCTTGGAGAGTATTTTCGTCATTCGGCTGGCGCCACCCGTACGTGGTTTTTTCTGCGCACAACGAAAAAAGCCACTCCTAAGAGTGGCTTTCTTCTTGATGTCTGGTTGCGGGAGCAGGATTTGAACCTACGACCTTCGGGTTATGAGCCCGACGAGCTACCAGACTGCTCCATCCCGCGGCGGCAATTCTACGGATATGAAGCCTCGTGTCAAACGATATTTCGTTTTCGATCAATAATTTAAATCGCGCGCAAACGAAAAAGGCCACTCCGAAGAGTGGCCTTTTCCTGTGTCTGGTTGCGGGAGCAGGATTTGAACCTACGACCTTCGGGTTATGAGCCCGACGAGCTACCAGACTGCTCCATCCCGCGCCGGCCATTCTACGTAAATGAAAGTCTCTGTCAATCGATATTTGTTCTGCGATCAAAAATTTAAATGACGCGCAAACGAAAAAGGCCACTCCGAAGAGTGGCCTTTTTCTGTATCTGGTTGCGGGAGCAGGATTTGAACCTACGACCTTCGGGTTATGAGCCCGACGAGCTACCAGACTGCTCCATCCCGCGACGCCCATTCTACGCCGGTGCGCCCGGGTGTCAATGAAAAAAGGGAAAAAGTGATTTTCTATCAGATATTTAGCCGCCAGGAATGGAATCGTCGCAGGGATCGACAAGGGTGATTTACACGGCTGTGGATAACCGGGACGGCAGGTTTTTGCATTACCATGGGCGGGTTTTCCGTCTTCTATAAAGGCGGTTTCCGTTGGTGATGCAGGCGCCTCCTTCGTGACTCGGCAGAGAAAGATCATCCACATCGATTGCGATTGCTTCTATGCCGCCATCGAGATGCGCGACGACCCCAGCCTCGCGGGCAAGCCGCTGGCCGTGGGCGGGTCGCCGGACAAGCGTGGCGTGGTCGCGACCTGCAATTACGAGGCGCGTGCCTACGGCCTGCATTCGGCCATGGCCATGCGTACCGCCGTGAAACTCTGCCCGGACCTGACCATCGTCCGCCCGCGCATGGACGTCTATCGCGAGACCTCGCGGGACATTCACGCGATCTTCCGCGACTACACCGACCAGATCGAGCCGCTGTCCCTGGACGAGGCCTACCTCGACGTCAGCGACAGCGAGCGTTGCGGCGGCAGCGCCACGCGCATTGCCCAGGAGATTCGCCAGCGCGTCTGGGAGACCCTGCACATCACCGTGTCTGCCGGGGTGGCGCCGAACAAGTTCATTGCCAAGATCGCCAGCGATTGGCGCAAGCCCAACGGCCTGTTCGTGGTCACACCCGATGAGGTCGACGGTTTTGTCGCCGAACTGCCGGTGAAGAAGCTGCATGGCGTGGGCAAGGTCACCGCCGAGAAGCTGGCGCGCCTGGGCATCCGCACCTGCGCGGACCTGCGCGACTGGTCGCGGATCCAGTTGGCCAAGGAGTTCGGCAGTTTCGGTGAGCGGCTCTGGGGACTGTCGCGGGGCATCGACGAGCGCCCGGTGCAGGTGGACAGCCGGCGGCAATCGATCAGCGTGGAGAACACTTTTGACCAGGACCTGCCGGACCTGGCAGCCTGCCAGGAAGAGCTGCCGTCACTGCTGGGCGAGCTGGAGCGGCGCATGACGCGCCTGGACGCCAGCTATCGGCCGGGCAAGCCGTTCATCAAGCTGAAGTTCCACGACTTCACCCAGACCACCCTGGAGCAGGCCGGCGCCGCGCGGGATCTGGAAAGCTATCGGCTGCTGCTGGGGCAGGCCTTCCAGCGCGGCAACAAGGCGGTTCGGCTGATCGGCGTAGGCGTGCGCCTGGTCGATCTGCGCGGCGCCCACGAGCAATTGACGCTCTTCTAGACCTGCCCGGAAGAGCCTCAGCCTTCCGGCCACATGCGCATGGCGCGACCGCTGGCCGGCCACAGGCGCAGCTCGCCTTCGTCGGTGATGTCCCAGCGCTGCACCTGGCCGAGCATCTTGAGGAACTGCTGTTCCTGCTCCATCACCAGGTCGGCGCAGAGCTTGCGGGTGGCGCCCGGCTGGCCGAAGGTCAACTGGTCGCCCTCGAGCTTGTAGCTGGCGAACCAGTGGTTGCAGCCGGCGCTGCCATAGGCGCGGCCATCGCCGTCCAGGGTCAGGCTGATGTGGGTGTAGTCGATCAGCGGGCGTTCGCCGATCCATTCCACGCGGTAGTTCTGCTCGGCTTCGGGCACCGGCTTGCTGGCGCAGCCGGCCAGGGCCAGCGCGGTGCAAGCGCTGGCGATCAGGGTTTTCATGCAGTCTCCTTGCTCTGGCAATCCGGGCAAAGGTGGCGCTTGCCGGCCTTGGCCCATCCGAGTTCGGCGATGCGCGCTTCGGCGGCCGGCTGTTGGGCGGCCTTGCCGAGGGTGGCATCGACGGCGAATTCGAAGTCCAGTGTAGCCGCGCAACCGTCGCAGTTGACCGTCCATTCGTGGATACCCAGTTCACGGAATGCCGGCCCCTTGGCCACGGCCATCCACTGCCCGGGCGGGTTGATCAGGTGGCGGACCTTTTCCACTTCCAGGGTCATGCTCAGGCTCTTGCTGCCCTTGAGGCTGACCAGCAGGGTGTCGCCGGCCTTGATCGAACCGCCGATGCCGGTGACCTGGTAGCGGCCCGGGGTCAGTGCGCGGCACTCGTTGAGGGTGAATTGCGGGTTGAGCAGGGTGTAGCGGAAATCGTGCTGGGCCATGGGTCCTCCGGGAAAGCGCGGCATTCTAGGTGGCACAGCGCCGGGATGCGAGGGGCAACTGATCAACCTTCGACCAGATTGACCGGCCGGCCCGCCTGCCAGGCGGCGATGTTGGACAGGGTGGTCTGGGCGATCCCGGCCAGGGCTTCACGGGTCAGGAAAGCCTGGTGCGCGGTGATGATCACGTTGGGGAAGGTCAGCAGGCGCGCCAGCACATCGTCCTGCAGCGGCTGGTCGGAGCGGTCGGCGAAGAAGATGTCGGCTTCCTCTTCATAGACGTCCAGGCCGAGGTAGCCGAGCTGGCCGCTTTTCAGCGCCTCGATCAGCGCCGGGGTGTCCACCAGCGCGCCGCGGCCGGTGTTGATCAGCATCGAGCCGCGCTTCATGCGCGCGAGGCTCTGGGCATTGATCAGGTGTTTGGTGGCGTCGTTGAGCGGGCAGTGCAGGCTGATGATGTCGGACCGCGCGAGCAGTTCGTCCAGCTCGACGAAACGCCCGCCCAGGGCCTCGATGGCGTGGTTGGGATAGGGGTCGTAGGCCAGGATGTGGCAGCCGAAACCGCTCATGATGCGGGCGAAGACCTCGCCGATCTGCCCGCTGCCGATCACGCCCACGGTGCGCCCGTGCAGGTCGAAGCCGGTCAGGCCATGCAGGGAGAAGTCGCCTTCGCGGGTACGGTTGTAGGCGCGGTGTAGGTGCCGACATAGCGCCAGGACCAATCCCACGCCATGTTCAGCCACGGCATGGGGCGAATAGGCCGGTACGCGAACCACGGCCAGCCCCAGCGCGTGGGCAGCGGCTAGGTCGACATGGTTGTAGCCGGCCGAGCGCAGGGCGATCAGTTTCGTGCCGCCGGCGGCCAGGTGCTCCAGCACCGGGCGAGACAGGTCGTCGTTGACGAAGGGGCAGACCACCTCGAAGCCCATGGCCAGGGCGACGGTGTCCAGGCGCAGCTGGGTCTGCTGGAAGTGCAGCTCGAAGCCGTGGCCGTGGTTGGCGGCGAGGAAGCTGTCGCGATCGTAGGTCTGGTTGCTGAACAGGATGATGCGCATCGCTTGGATTCCGTCCTCAGTGCGGCTGGCCGGCCTCTGCTTCCAGGTGGCCCTCGGTCGCTTGTGCCAGTTCGGCCATCGCCATGTCGAGTTCATCCAGCGCGGCGGGGGCGTCCGGTTCGTTCTGCTTGAGCAGGGTTTCGGCGCGCTGGCAGGCGGCGCGCAGCATCGGCACGCCGCAGTAGCGGGTGGCGCCGTGCAGGCGGTGGATGCGCTCGAGCAGGGTATTGCGGTCGTTGCGCTCACGGGCCTGGCGAATCACCTGGCGGTCGGCGGACAGCGAGGCGAGCAGCATGCCGAGCATGTCGGCAGCCAGTTCCGGTTTGCCGGCGGCCAGGCGCAGGCCTTCCTCGGGGTCCAGGACGCTGAGCCCGTCAAGCTTGGATTCGGTGTGGCGCGGGCGTTCGTCACGTGGCTCGCCCAGCGCCAGGCCGGTCCACTTGAGGATCACCTGGACCAGTTGGCGCTCGTCGATCGGCTTGGTCAGGTAGTCGTCCATGCCGCCCTGCAGCAGGGCGCGTTTCTCGTTCGCGAGGGCATGGGCGGTGAGGGCTATGATCGGTACCGGGCTGACCTCACGGTCGCCTTCCCACTGGCGGATCGCCTCGGTGGCCTGGCGGCCGTCCATGATCGGCATCTGCACGTCCATGAAGACCAGGTCGAAGCGCTCGCGCTGAACGGCCTCGACGGCGGCGAGGCCGCTGTCCACGGCAGTCACTTCTGCGCCCATGTCGGTCAGCAGGGTCTTCACCAGCAACAGGTTGGCGGGGTTGTCATCGACGCAGAGCAGGTGCGGGGTGCGCTCGAGCCGGCCGTTGGCCGATTTGTCCTTGCGCAGGGGGCGCAGGTGCAGCAGTTCGTTCATCGCCTGTTGCAGCTTGCGCGTGCAGGCGGGTTTGCTCTGCACCTGGGCGTCGGGCAGCACGTCGTTGTAGTGCGCCTGCTCGATGGTCGGGCATAGCACCAGGCTCTTGCAGCCATGCTGTTCCAACTCGCGGATGGACTGGCGCAGCGCCTCGGGTGGGTGTTCGGCGGCGGTCACGCCCAGCAGCGCCAGGGTGATCGGCGCCTTGTCCGACGGCCCGGCCAACAGCGCCTTTTCCAGTGTGGCGAGGTCGGGAAACTCGGTGACTTCCAGGCCGCAGTCTTCCAACTGGTGGTGCAGCGCGGTGCGGGTCAGTTCATGGGGCTCGTACAGTGCCACGCGCAGGCCGCCGGCCATGGCGGGCGGCAGGTCGTCGCCGTCGTCACGGGCCTTGGGCAGGTTGAGGCTGATCCAGAATTCCGAACCGTCGCCGGCGCTGCTTTCCACGCCGATCTCGCCACCCATCTGCTCGATCAGGCGCTTGGAGATCACCAGCCCCAGGCCAGTGCCGCCGGCCTGGCGTGAGAGCGAGTTGTCGGCCTGGCTGAAGGCCTGGAACAACGCGCGCAGGTCGGCGTCGGTCAGCCCCACGCCGGTGTCCTGCACGCTGATGCGCAGTTGCGCGCGGTCGTCGCTTTCGTCCTCGAGCATGGCGCGTACGGCGATGCTGCCGTCGTGGGTGAACTTGATGGCGTTGCTCACCAGGTTGGTCAGCACCTGTTTCAGGCGCTGTGGGTCGCCCACCAGCTGCAGCGGGGTGTCGCGGTAGATCAGGCTGACCAGCTCCAGGTGCTTCTCGTGGGCGGCGGGGGCGAGGATGGTCAGGGTGTCCTGGATCAGCTCGCGCAGGTTGAACGGGATGTTCTCCAGCACCAGCTTGCCGGCCTCGATCTTCGAGAAGTCGAGGATCTCGTTGATGATCCCCAGCAGGCTTTCGGCGGACTTGTGGATGGTGCCCAGGTAGTCCTGCTGGCGCGTGGTCATCTCGCTCTTCTGCAGCAGGTTGGTGAAGCCGAGGATGCCATTGAGCGGGGTGCGGATCTCGTGGCTCATGTTGGCGAGGAACTCGGACTTGATCCGGCTCGCCTCCAGGGCTTCCTTGCGCGCCAGGTCCAGTTCGATGTTCTGGATCTCGATGGTCTCCAGGTTCTGCCGGACGTCCTCGGTGGCCTGGTCGATGTTGTGCTGCATTTCTTCCTGGGCGCTCTGCAGCGCCTCGGCCATGCGGTTGATGCCGCCGGCCAGCTCATCCAGTTCGTGGCTGCCCAAGGCGGGCAGGCGGGTTTCCAGACGGCCTTCCTTGAGCTGGGCGACGCCCTGGGCGATCTGCCCCAGCGGCGCATTGATCGCGCGGCTCATGCGCAGGGCGAGCAGGGCGGTGACGGCAAGCCCGGCGCCGATCAGCAGCAGGCTGGTGAACAGGCTGCGGTAGCCGCGCAGCAGGGTGCCGTGGTGCGACAGCTCCAGCTCGACCCAGCCCAGCAGTTTCTCGGCGTCATCGTCGGGGTCGCCGGAGAGGCTGCGGTGCTTGCCCAGCACCGGCAGGAGGAAGTGGGTGGTGTCCAGATTGCTGGACATGCTCAGGTGCGAGCCGTCGCCGGAAGGAATGGGGGTGAGGATGCTGGGGCCGGCGTGGACCAGTTTTTCCCGGTCCGGGTTGAGGAAGGTCACGGCGCGTACGTCAGGCTGGTCCAGCGCCTCGTTGGCGATGCGTTCGAGCAGCTCGTTGTTGTGGTGGGCCATGGCCGGGGCCGACAGCGGTGCCAGTTGCTCGGCGATCAGTTGCCCGCGCTCGATCAACTGGGCGTGCATGTCCGCCAGCTGCACCCAGGTGAAATAGCCGCCCAGCACCAGCGCCAGCAGGCTGGTGGGCAGCAGGGTGAGCAGCAGTACCCGTCCCTTGATGCCGAGATCCTTGAACACGCGCTTCCTCCGATGCGTTTATCCCCGGCAGTGTAGCGGTTCGGCCCCTGCTCGGAAGCCCTTTGCCTTGCCGAGACGACGCGGAATCGTGAATACTTCACGCAATTGCTAATCACTCTTATTTGATATGAATGCCATTGCTTCGTCCGGCCTGCGCCTGTTGACCATCGAGGACGACCCGACCCTGGGCGCCCACCTGTCCTCCCACCTGAGCGAGCGCGGCTTCGAGGTTACCTGGTGCCTGGATGGTGACGAGGGCCTGGCCCAGGCACGCGGCGGCGACTACGACCTGGTGCTGATGGACATCATGCTGCCCGGCACCAGTGGCCTGGATATCCTCCGCACGCTGCGTCGCGAGCGCGCGGTGCCGGTGATCCTGATGTCCGCCCTGGGCGCCGAGCAGGACCGCATCGCCGGCTTTTCCCAGGGCGCCGACGACTACCTGCCCAAGCCCTTCAGCCTCGCCGAGCTGAGCGTGCGCGTGGATGCAGTGCTGCGCCGCGTCGCGCTGGAGCGCGGCAGCCAGTCCCTTGGCAATACGGTGACCGGCCTGCAGATGGACCCGCAGAAGGACGACGTCGGCCTCGACGGCCAGTGGGCCGGTCTGACCGGCACCGAGTACCGCCTGCTGGAGACCTTCCTCGGCAGCCAGGGCGAGACTCTCAGCAAACCCTTCCTTTATCAGCACGTGCTGCACCGCGCCTTCACAGCCCACGATCGTAGCCTGGACATGCATGTCAGCCACCTGCGCCGCAAGCTGCAGGCTATAGGCTACGTCCGCCACCAGTTGCACACCGTGTGGGGCAAAGGCTATGTCTTTGCCGAGGCCGAGGACTGACATGCCCGGCCGCCACTCGCTGTTCTGGAAGCTCGCCTTTGCCTTGGTAGTGCTGTGCCTGTCGGTGATCTGGCTGTCCTGGAACTGGGGCAAGCAGATGGAGCGCGACAGTTACAACCTCTCCGAGGATGCGCGGCATGTCCTGGGTGGCTATGCCGAAGAGGCGCAGCAGGCCTGGCGTACTGGCGGGGCTACGGGCGTCGACAGCTGGCTGGCAGGGATGAAGCAGCGCGAGCCGGTGTGGATGGTGGTGGTGGACGGTCGCCTGCAGTCGCTGGGCACGCAGCCGCTGCCCATGGCCGATGTGGCGCACCTGACCTTCCAGCGCGGGCTGGACTGGCCGGTTAGCTCGCGCTCGGTCAACCTGCCCTACATCGGCATACCGTTTCCTGACGACCCGGCTGCCGGCCGCCTGGTGCTGCAGCTGCCGCAGCGCTTCCTCCCCGGCGGCCTGAGTTTCCTGCGCCAGTCCATCAGCCATGCACTGGTGCCAGCGATCCTCGCGCTGCTGCTCTGTGGGCTGATCTACCGGCGCCTGGTGCGCCCGCTGGGGCGTCTGCGCGAGCACGCCAATTCCTTGCAGGCGGATAACCTGGGCTCGGTCGCCGGCCCCGAACTCGTCACCCGCCGCGATGAACTGGGCGAGCTGGGCCGCGCGCTGGACCACATGGCCGAGCGCCTGCGCGGCCATGTCAGCCTGCAGCGCCAACTGTTGCGCGACCTGTCTCACGAACTGCGCACGCCACTGAGCCGCCTGCGCGTGGCAGGGGACAGTCCGATCAGCGAAACCGCGCTGCGTCAGCGCGTGGAGCGTGAGGTGGAAGTGATGCAGCGACTGGTCGCCGATACGTTGGAACTGGCCTGGCTGGATACAGAGCGCCCGCGCGTGGAGCTGGAAGAGATCGACCTGCGTTCGCTGTGGGACCTGCTGGTGGACGATGCGCGCTTCGAGGCTGGCTGGAGTTCGGAGCGCTTCCTTTATCAGGTGCCGGCGGAATGCCGCGTGCGCGGTCATCTGAACGGGCTGGCCCAGGCGCTGGAAAATCTGTTGCGCAATGCCATCCGCCACTCCCCGGAGGAGGGTCGTATCCGCTTGAGTGGCCGGCGCGAACCGAGCGGCTGGCACCTGTGGCTGGAGGACGATGGCCCAGGCGTGGCGGAAAGCGACCTGGAGCGTATCTTCCTGCCCTTCACCCGGCTCTCCGATGCCCGCACCGGCGAAGGTTTCGGCCTGGGCCTGAGCATCGCCCGCAGCTCGCTGCGCATGCAGGGTGGCGAACTCTGGGCGGATTGCGCCGACGCTGGCCTGCGCGTTCACCTGCGCCTGCCGGACGCGGCGGCGGCCTGAGGCGCGCCTCGGACCCCGAACACGGCTTGTTAGGAAGTTTCGTATGGCAGGGCGTCTTTTGCCGGTATCATAGGGCGCCCTGTTCCAGATCCGAGTGCCTCCATGACCGTGCAGTACCCGACTATCGCCGATTGCGTCGGCAATACCCCGCTGGTGCGCCTGCAGCGCCTGGCCGGGGAAACCTCCAACACCCTGCTGGTGAAACTCGAGGGTAACAACCCCGCGGGTTCGGTGAAGGATCGCCCGGCGCTGTCGATGATCGCCCGTGCCGAACTGCGCGGCGACATCAAGCCTGGCGACACGCTGATCGAGGCCACTTCCGGCAACACCGGCATCGCCCTGGCGATGGCCGCGGCGATCAAGGGTTACCGCATGATCCTGATCATGCCCGACAACTCCACCGCCGAGCGCAAGGCCGCGATGACCGCCTACGGCGCCGAGCTGATCCTGGTAACCAAGGAGCAGGGCATGGAAGGCGCCCGCGACCTCGCCGACCAGATGGCGCGCGAAGGGCAGGGGAAGGTGCTCGACCAGTTCGCCAACGGCGACAACCCGATCGCCCACTACCATTCCACCGGCCCGGAAATCTGGCAGCAGACCGGCGGTGAGATCACCCATTTCGTCAGCTCCATGGGCACCACCGGCACCATCATGGGCGTGTCGCGCTACCTCAAGGAGCAGAACCCAAACGTGCAGATCGTCGGCCTGCAGCCGATGGAAGGCTCGGCCATCCCCGGCATCCGTCGCTGGCCGCAGGAATACCTGCCGAAGATCTTCGACGCCACCCGCGTCGACCGCGTCGTCGACATGCAGCAAACCGAAGCTGAGGACGTGATGCGTCGCCTGGCTCGCGAAGAGGGCATCTTCTGCGGCGTGTCTTCCGGCGGTGCGGTGGCGGCCATGCTGCGACTCTCGCGCGAACTGGAAAACGCGACCCTGGTGGCGATCATCTGCGACCGTGGCGACCGTTACCTGTCCTCGGGCGTGTTCGACGCCAACTGACATGGCCAAACAAAGATCCGGCCTGCGTTTCCAGCCCAGCGGCGGAGCGCGCAGCCCCGCGGTACCCGTGGGCAAGAAGCAGCGCCTGAACATCGAGCGCCTGGCCCACGACGGCCGCGGCATTGCCCACGCCGACGGGCGCACCTGGTTCGTCGCCGGCGCCTTGCCGGGCGAAGCGGTGGAAGCCCGCGTGCTGTCGGCACGCGCGCAGATCGTCGACGCCCGCAGCGAACGCCTCTTCAGCACCGCCGCCAACCGTCGCACCGAGCCTTGCCCGGTAGCCGGCACCTGCGGCGGCTGCAGCCTGCAGCACCTGCCCCACGCCGATCAGCTGGCGCTCAAGCAGCGCACACTGGCCGAGCAGCTGGAGCGCTTCTCCGGCCTGGTTCCGCAAGAGTGGGCCGCGCCGCTGGTCGGGCCGGAATTCGGCTACCGTCGCCGCGCTCGCCTCGCCGTGCGCTGGGACGTCAAGGCCAAGCGCCTGGATGTCGGCTTCCGCGCGGCTGCCAGCCAGGCCATCGTCGCCTTCGACGACTGCCTGGTGCTGGTGCCCGAGCTGCAGGTCCTCGCCCGCGAGCTGCCGGAGCTGCTGCGCGGCTTCACCAAACCGCAGTCGCTGGGCCATGTCGAGCTGTTCCATGGCACTTCCAGCGCGCTCCTGCTTCGGCATATCGAACCTTTGTCCGATAGCGACCGCGCGCGACTGCTGGAATTCTGTTCGGCACGGGATGTGCAACTGTGGTTGCAGGGCGACGGCGAGCCGACGCTTTGTTCCAGCGGCGCAGAAAACAGCGGGAACCGGGAGCTCGGCTTCCGGCTCGAAGCCTGGAATCTGACCCTGGCCTACCGGCCCGGCGACTTCGTTCAGGTGAACGCGCCGGTGAACGAGGCGATGGTCGCCCAGGCGCTGGACTGGCTGAAGCCCAGCAGCGACGAGCGCGTGCTGGACCTGTTCTGTGGGCTGGGCAACTTTGCCCTGCCGCTGGCGCGCCAGGTGCGCGAAGTAGTGGGCGTGGAAGGTGTGCAGACCATGGTCGAGCGCGCCGCCGCCAATGCCCATGCCAACGGCCTGGCCAACACCCGGTTCCATCAGGCGGACCTGACGAAACCGCTTGCCGAAGCCCCCTGGGCGGCGGAGGATTTCACCGCCGTGCTGCTCGACCCTCCGCGTGACGGAGCCTTCGAGCCGGCGCGGCAGATGCGTTCACTGGGCGCGGAGCGGGTACTCTATGTGTCCTGCAACCCGGCGACCCTGGCGCGCGACGCTGGCGAACTGGCCCGACAGGGCTATCGCCTGAAGCGTGCCGGCATCCTCGACATGTTCCCGCAGACGGCCCATGTCGAGGCCATGGCTTTGTTCGAGGCAGGCTAGGAAGGCCTGCGCAATCCGACCGGCTCAAGCAAGAAGAAAGGCCGGCGCAGTGAGCGGTGTGTTGTGGCGCACCGTGGGGAAGGGTAGACACGATGGTACAGGTGAGAGCGCATCAGCCGGTCAACACGGACGGCAGCATCAATCTCGAGGCCTGGCTGGACCATGTCCAGACCCTGGTCCCGGGCCTGGATCGCCAGGTCCTGCTGGAAGCCTGCGAGTTCGCTCGCGAGGTGGAAGACAGGGCTGTCAGCACGGCTGACAACTCCTGGGCGGATGGCACCTCCAGCTTCCAGACGGGACTGGAGATCGCCGAGATCCTGGCGGACCTGAAGCTCGACCAGGAATCGCTGGTCGCCGCGGTGATCTACCGTGGCGTGCGCGAGGGCAAGGTCAAGCTCGAGGACGTGGCGCAGCGCTTCGGCCCTGTCGTCGCCAAGCTGATCGAAGGCGTGCTGCGCATGGCTGCGATCAGTACCAGCCTCAGCCCTCGGCAGTCGCTGGTGCTCGGCACCCAGGCGCAGATCGAGAACCTGCGCAAGATGCTGGTGGCCATGGTCGACGACGTGCGCGTCGCGCTGATCAAGCTGGCCGAGCGCACCTGCGCGATCCGCGCGGTGAAGAACGGCGACGATGAAAAGCGCATGCGCGTCGCCCGCGAGGTGTTCGACATCTACGCGCCGCTGGCCCACCGCCTCGGCATCGGCCATATCAAGTGGGAGCTGGAGGACCTGTCCTTCCGCTACCTGGAGCCCGACCAGTACAAGCAGATCGCCAAGCTGCTGCACGAGCGCCGGCTGGACCGCGAGCAGTACATCGCTACCGTGATGCAGCAGCTCAAGGACGCCCTGGCTGCCACCGGCATCAAGGCCGACCTGTCCGGCCGCGCCAAGCACATCTATTCCATCTGGCGGAAGATGCAGCGCAAGGGTCTGGACTTCAGCCAGATCTACGATGTGCGCGCCGTGCGCGTGCTGGTGCCGGAAATGCGCGACTGCTATACCGCGCTGGGCATCGTGCACACCCTGTGGCGGCACATCCCCAAGGAATTCGACGACTACATCGCCAACCCCAAGGAAAACGGCTATCGCTCGCTGCACACCGCGGTGATCGGCCCCGAGGGCAAGGTGCTGGAAGTGCAGATCCGCACCCACGCCATGCACGAGGAAGCCGAACTGGGCGTCTGCGCGCACTGGCGCTACAAAGGTACCGACGTCAAGGCCAGCTCCAACCACTACGAAGAGAAGATTTCCTGGCTGCGCCAGGTGCTCGAGTGGCACGAGGAGCTGGGCGACATCGGCGGCCTGGCCGAACAGTTGCGGGTGGATATCGAGCCCGACCGGGTCTACGTCTTCACCCCCGACGGCCATGCCATCGACCTGCCCAAGGGCTCGACGCCGCTGGACTTCGCCTACCGTGTGCACACCGAGGTTGGCCATAACTGCCGCGGCGCCAAGATCAACGGCCGTATCGTGCCGCTCAACTACAGCCTGCAGACCGGCGAGCAGGTGGAGATCATCACCGGCAAGCAGAGCGGGCCGAGCCGTGACTGGCTGAACCAGAACCTGGGCTACGTCACTACCTCGCGGGCGCGGGCGAAGATCGTCCACTGGTTCAAGCTGCAGGCGCGTGACCAGAACGTCGCCGCCGGCAAGGCCATGCTCGAACGCGAACTCGGCCGCCTGGCGCTGCCGCCGGTGGACTTCGAGAAGCTCGCCGAGAAGGCCAACTACAAGACCGGTGAAGACCTCTTCGCCGCGCTGGGCGCCGGCGACCTGCGCCTGGCCCACGTGGTCAACTACGCGCAGCAACTGGTGGAGCCCGAGCGCGGCACCGAGCAGCTCGAACTCATTCCGCGCAAGCCGAGCAAGATCGGCCATGGCAAGCGCGGCGACATCCAGATCCAGGGCGTCGGCAACCTGCTCACGCAGATGGCCGGCTGCTGCCAGCCGCTGCCGGGCGACCCGATTGTCGGCTACATCACCCTCGGTCGCGGCGTGACCATCCACCGCCAGGACTGCGCCACCGCGCTGCAACTGGCCGGGCGCGAGCCGGAGCGGATCATCCAGGTCAGCTGGGGCCCGGTGCCGGTCAGCACCTACCCGGTGGATATCGTCATCCGCGCCTACGACCGTTCCGGCCTGTTGCGCGACGTCTCGCAGATGCTGCTCAACGAGCGCATCAACGTGCTGGCGGTGAACACCCGTTCGGACAAGGAAGACAACACCGCGATCATGCGCCTGACCATCGAGATCCCCGGTCTCGATTCGCTGGGCCGCCTGCTGGCGCGCATCTCCCAGTTGCCCAACATCATCGAGGCGCGGCGTGATCGCGCGGGTGCCAAGGATGCATAAGCTCGAAGATCTGCTGTACCTCATGGCCCGCCTGCGTGACCCGCAGAACGGTTGCCCCTGGGATCTCAAGCAGAGCTACGCGACCATCGTCCCCTACACCCTCGAGGAAGCCTACGAGGTCGCCGATGCCATCGAGCGCGGCGACTTCGACCACCTGCGTGAGGAACTCGGCGACCTGCTGTTCCAGGTCGTCTACTACGCGCAGTTGGCTCGGGAAGAGGGCCGCTTCGAGTTCGACGCCGTGGTCGACGGCATTACCACCAAGCTGATTCGCCGCCATCCCCATGTCTTCCCTGATGGCGACCTCTACGGCGAGCCGGACCCGGCGAAGCTGGAGGAAGCGGCGGTCAAGCAGCGTTGGGAAGAACTCAAGGCCGAGGAGCGTGCCGCCAAGGCCGCCGAGCCGGTGCAGTTGTCGCTGCTGGACGATGTGCCCAACGCGCTGCCAGCGTTGAGCCGCGCTGCCAAGCTGCAGAAGCGCGCCTCCCAGGTGGGCTTCGACTGGGCCGACGCGCTGCCGGTGGTGGACAAGGTTCGCGAGGAGCTGGACGAGGTACTCGAAGCCATGGCCGGCGGCGACACCGAGGGCCAGGCGGAGGAGGTGGGCGACCTGCTGTTCGTGGTGGTCAACCTGGCGCGCAAGCTCAAGGTCGACCCGGAAACCGCCCTGCGCGCTGCCAATGCCAAGTTCGAACGCCGCTTCCGCTATATCGAGACGGCCCTGCGTGACCAGGGACGCACGCTGGAAGACAGCAACCTGGAAGAGATGGACGAACTGTGGGGCGCTGCCAAGCGTGACGAGAAGAACCCGCTCAGCTGTGGATAAGTGCTGCCACCGTTGAATTGGCGCCCATGAAAAAGCCCCGCGATTGCGGGGCTTTTTATTTCTCTTCGTAGGAGCGAGCAAGCTCGCTCCTACAAGATGCTGTTGGCGCGTGGTGTCTGCTCGTCAGCCGAACAGCCAGCGCAGGATCAGCACCAGCAGCACCACCGCCAGCACCGGCCGGCCGATGCGGTAGGCCTTGGGATAGGCGCGCTTGAACACCTTCACCTTGCTGCCCACGGCGTCGCCGAGGCGAATCAATACCGAGTAGGCCTGGTTGATCCCGCCGACGCGTTCGCCCTCGACGTTCTGCGGCGCCGTGGCGCGGCCGAGGAAGGCACTGACGCGGCGGTTGATGCGGGTCAGCAGTGGTGACTTGAGCGGGCGCTCGATGTCGCAGAAGAGGATCAGGCGCGATTCGTCCGTCTCGTTCTTCACCCAGTGGACGAAGGTCTCGTCGAACATCACGTCCTGGCCGTCGCGCCAGGCGTAGGGCTGGCCGTCGACGAAGATGCGGCAGTCGTCGGAGTTCGGCGTGGCGAGGCCCAGGTGGTAGCGCAGCGAGCCGCCGTAGGGGTCGCGGTGCTTGTTCAGGTGGCTGCGCGGCGGCAGGCGGGTGAACATCGCGCCCTTGACGTTGGGGATGCTGCTCACCAGTTCCACGGTCTTCGGGCACAGCTGCTGGGCCGAGGGCAGCGGGCCGTCGTACCAGGTCAGGTAGAAACGGGTCCAGCCCTTCTTGAAGAAGGAGCCGAAACCGGCTTCGTTGTTGTTCAGGGCGTCGCGGATGTAGCCCTCGTCGAACAGTTTCTCGGCTTCCTCGCGGATCATCTGCCAGTTGTCGCGCAGCTTGTCGAGTTCGGGGAAGCGCTCGCGGTCCAGGTACGGCTTGGACGGCACGCTGGAGTTCAGGTACATCAGCGAGTTGTAGGGGGCGAACCACGCGGAGTGGTTCACCACCTGGCGGAGGAAGGGCAGGCGCACCTTGCCGCGCAGGTGTACGTAGAGGATGGCGATGAGGAAAATGGCCAGTATCGCTAGAACAATGAGCTTCAGCATGGAGGTAACGAGTCCGCTCCAGATGAGTGAATTCGAGCCAGGCACTTGCGCTGCGCTGGCACAGGCCCGAGGATTATACCCCCTGAGGACAGTCCCGCAGCACCTATGCGTTGGTCTGGGATTTGTCCGGCATCAATTGGGCTGTTGGAGAGCCTTGATTCATGAGCATGTCATTGCGTGATCAGTTGCTGAAAGCCGGGCTGGTCAACGAGAAGCAGGCCAAGCAGGCCGGCAAGCAGAAGCAGAAACAGCAGCGCCTGGAGCACAAGAACCAGGTAGCGAAGGACGACAGCCAGCGCCAGGCGGCCCTGCAGGCCCAGGCCGAGAAGCAGGCCCGTGATGCCGAGCTGAACCGCCAGCAGCAGGAGAAATCCGAGAAGAAGGCCAAGGCCGCACAGATCAAGCAATTGATCGAGGGCACGCGCCTGCCGAAGCTGGAGTCGGACGACTACTACAACTTCGTCGACAACAAGAAGGTCAAGCGTATCGCGGTCAACGACCTGATCCGCGACAAGCTCAGCCGCGGCAGCCTGGCCATCGTCAGCTATGACGGTCGCTACGAGATCGTCCCGCGCGATGCCGCGCTGCGCATCCAGGAGCGCGATGAGCGCCGCATCATCGTCCTCAGTGAGCCCAGTGGCGAGCCGGACGAAAACGATCCGTACAAGGATTACGTGGTGCCCGACGACCTCATGTGGTGAGGTTCCGCTGGCCCGGTTTCAGGCCGGGCCCAGCATCACCCTGCCGAACAGCGCCTGCGCCGACAGTGGCGTGATGGCGTGCAGACGGTCCAGCCGGAACTCTCGGCTGGCGTCGTCCACTCGCACTTCCAGATACTCCTCCAGCGATCCGTCCACGGTTCGCCGCGTGTGCGTGGTGAAGGCCTGGGCGTCGAACGCCAGGCCGTCACGCAGTTCGATACGCAGCCAGTAGCGATAGAGGCAGGCGATTTCCAGGTAGTCATGGAGATCGCAATGCAACGGCTGGTAGTTGCTCATGTCGCCAGGCCTTATTTCAGGTCGGCCAGGGCCGCGCCGAAGTTCAGGTGCAGCACCTGCCCATCGATCACCAGCGCCGGTACGGATTTCACTCCCACCGTCTCGGCTTCGGCCACGCGCGGCGACTGCTCGCCCAGGTGTACAACTTCGACTTCGCGGTTCAGCAATGGCAGCAGCGCCCGCTCGGCTTCGACGCAGACAGGGCAACCGGCATGGTAGTAAACGGCTTTGTTCATGATCCTTCTCCTGATCAGTTATGTATCGATTCGATACCATTTTAGTCTGCAAGCGAAATTGACCTTCTGTCAAACTGGTTTTTGATCGATACTATCTATCGGGAGGATTAGCCCATGACCGATACGACCCTGTACGACTACCTCGAACGCATCGCCAGCCTGATGCGCGCCTGGGCTCGTGAGCAGCCGCTGATGGCGGATCTGCAGCCGATCCAGCTGAGTGCGCTCAATTACCTGGCGCGCTGTAACCGCTATTCGAATACGCCGCTGGGGGTGACGGATTTCCTCGGGCTGACCAAGGGCACGGTGTCCCAGTCGCTCAAGGCATTGGAGGCCAAGGGGCTGATCGAGAAACGCCCGGATGCCCAGGATCGCCGTAGTGTGCACCTGGAGCTGACTCGGGAGGGCAGGGGGCTGATCGATGCACTGGCGCCGCCGGCTTTTCTGCGGCGCGCAGAGGAAACGCTGGGGGAGCGCGGTGAGTTGCTGGTCGAACTGCTGCGGGAGTTGCTGACGACTGTGCAGCGCCAGGAGAACGTGCCGGGCTTTGGCCTGTGTCGCACCTGCCGCTTCCACCAGCCACTGGATGACGGCGCCCTTTGTGGTCTGATGGGAGAGCGGCTGGGCGCGCACGAAGGCGCACTGATCTGCCGCGAGCATGCCGCACCTGACGAAGTGGCCTGAGCCGAAACGGCCGTCCTTGTAGGAGCGAGCTTGCTCGCGAACCGATTGACTCCGAAGTCGCCTGGGAAAACCTGTTCGCGAGCAAACTCGCTCCCTCAGGGTTTCGCGGGGCGGAAATGAAAAAACCGGGCATCGGCCCGGCTTTTTCATTGCGCGAAAGCTATCAGAAGCGATAGGTCATCTGCGCGGTAAGGCCGTGGGCACTGTTGTCGTACTTGGCGCTGTAGGCCGGCTGCAGTTGCAGGCCGGACAGCTCCTGGCCGTCAGGCTGGTTCACGCCGGCAGTGGATTCCCACAGGTAGGCGTAGGCCACGTCGATGGTCATGTCAGCGTTGGGCGAGTAACCGGCACCCAGGGTGAAGATCTTGCGATCGCCCACCGGGATACGCACGGTACGGTGCTCGTTGGTGGTCGGCGACGGGTCGTAGGCGAAGCCGGTACGCAGCACCCACTGGTCGTTCCACTGATAGGAGGTACCGATGGCGGCCGACCAGGTGTCGTGCCAGCTCAGGTCTTCGCCGATGGTGTCGAAGGAAGAGATCGGGGCGCCGCTGTTCTGCACCTCGATGGACTTCAGACGGCTCCAGCGCGTCCAGGTGGTGCCGCCGTAGACGGTCCAGCGGTCATCCAGCTTCTGGGTGACGGACAGGTCCAGGGACTCGGGCAGGGTGATGTCCAGGCTGGCGTCCATGCGCGAGTCGAACAGGCCGGCCGGGGAGTTGGAGACGGTGGTGTGACCTTCCAGCTCGTACTTGACCTTGGAGTGGTAGGTGGCGCCGATGGAGGTGCTCTCGGTCGGGGTGATCAGCAGGCCGACGTTGAAGCCGGTGGCGGTGTCGTCGCCCTTGATGCTGATCTTGGTGTCGCCGCCGTTACCGCCCAGGGCGCTGTTCAGGCCGCCGGTGTCCAGGTAGTTCTCCAGCTTGCCGTCGATGCGGTTGATGGTCGGACCGAAGCCGACGGACACCACGTCGTTGAACTTGTAGCTGATGGTCGGCTGGACGGTGATCACCTGGACCTTGCTGTAGGAACCGTGGGAACGGCCCTGGAAGCCACTTTCGTAGTCGTTGATGATGCCGTAGGGCACATAGATGCCGAGGCCGACGCTGACCTTGTCATCCAGCGGAGTAGCGAAGTAGCCGAAGGGTACGGCGGCCAGCGGGACGGAGTCGCCCTTGTTGGAGCCGGAGGCAGTGCTGTGTGCGTCACTGATGTCGTCCTTGGCGGAAACAACGGCGAGACCGCCGCTGACTTCAGTGCGCTTGAGCTTGGACAGGCCGGCCGGGTTGCCGTAGATGGTGCTGGCGTCCAATGCCGAAGAAGCACGACCCGCGTAAGCGGTGCCGGCGCCGCTGGCGCTCTGCTCGTTGATGGCGATGCCGTTGGCAAGAGCCTGGGCAGAGGCAGCGCTAATGGTCAGGGCTAGTGTGGTCTTGAGCCATGTTGTTTTCATTGTAAGAGCAACTCCTGTGTTTATCGGCGCGCAAGCTACCAAGATTCCCGGGTCTTGGGTAGTGGTTGGCAGGCGCTCTACCTTGGGCTTCAGGGCTCAAACGAGCGTTCCATCTGAATGATGGCCGTTCGTCGCTGTATGTAAATATTTTCTGACCGATCGGTCACGGTTCGGGTACGAAAGTACTAGGCAACGCGACTGAAATTGCCAACATAGCTGTGCCAGGCGTCGACGAAATCGTGGAGGCGTCCGTGAGGGTGGAACACCTGGCGCCAGATCCGGGCCAGTTCCATGGGGTCGTCCGACAGTGGCAAGGGCAGTTGTTCCGCCTCGACCAGCATCCAGGCGATGGCAGTGCTGTAACGCAGGTTGACCGTCAGTTCGAGGTGCGGCGCGTCGAGGAATGCATGCTGGCTGGCCAGCCCTCGGACGCGGCTGGCCAGCTCGGGGTCCAGCGCCAGGAATCCATCCCACAGCGTCTGGTGCCGTTGTTCACCAATGCGATACAGCCCGTGGCCATGGCTGTCATCCAGAGCGCTCCCCAGCGCCGACTGACAGGCCGCTGCCCCCAGCAGCAGCGATTCGGCCGCGATACTGTGGCGCCCCAGGTAGTGCAGGGTGGGGCGGATCACATACTGGCAGAGATCGTTCGCGGCGATTCCCATGACATCCTCGTCATCAATGACCGGCGGGGCTGGGCGTCTTGGCAGCTTCTGATGATTATCCTCGGCCCCGCCGGAAGCGGACTTAGCCGCTCGAATTGAAGTGTAGTGCGATGAATGTGATGTAAAGGACTGTTTTTAAATTGTTTCGTCGGCGCCGCTTTCCTTCATATTCCTTCTGGCGATTAGATGCTCGGCGGTAACTCCGGCATCGCAGCCAGCTTTTCCGCTGCCTCTTCGTGGCCCTGTTCCGCCGCCTTCTGGTACCAGGAGCGCGCCTGGGCCGGGTTCTTCGCCACGCCGCGGCCCTTGGCGTAGCTCTCCGCTACCTGGAACTCGGCGTCTACATCTCCCTGCTCGGCCGACTGTAGATAGAGGGCGAAAGCCTTCTTGTAGCTGCGGGTCACGCCGGTGCCGTTCTCGTACATGATTGCCAGGTTGAACTGGGCGTCCTTGTCGCCCTGGTCGACGGCTTTCTGATACCAGTACACCGCCTTGGCCGAGTCCTGCTCGACGCCGTCGCCGTTGTCGTAGGCATTGCCCAGGTTGTACTGGGCACAGGCATGGCCCTGCTTGGCAGCCTTTTCGTACCAGTAGGCGGCCTTCTCGTAATCCTGGTCGTACTCGTCGCTACCGGAGTCGTATTCCAGGCCGAGCGTGTACTGCGCACTGGCGTGGCCGGCCTTGGCGGCTTTCACCAGGTCGTCGCCATAGAGGTCGGACCACTGGTCCTGGATTTCACAGGGGGTGGCTTCGAGCTCGGTGGCGAAGGCCGGGGCAGTGCTGCACAGGCCAAGCAGCAGGCTGGCGAGCAGGGTCTGGCGGATGCGCGAGGGCATGGGGATCACTCCTTTGAAGATTGGGCACGAGTCTGACGGATGCCCTTACACCTATCCATGAGAACGGAAGACGCTGGTGTGACGCGTCTTCCGCTTTTATTGCCGGAAGGAGGCAGTCAGTCGCCTGTGGCCACCGGGCGTCGCGCATCGGTGATCCATTCACTCCATGAGCCCGCATACAAGCGGCCCAGCGGGTAGCCAGCAAGGCTCAGGGCGAACAGGTTGTGGCAGGCGGTGACGCCGGAGCCGCAGTAGGCCACCAGATCCTCGGCCGGGCGGCCGCGCAGCAGCCCGGCGAAGCGCTGGTGCAGGTGCTCGGGGCGCAGGAAACGGCCGTCATTGCCGAGGTTGTCGGTGAAGGCCGCGCACTGGGCGCCGGGAATGTGCCCGGCCACCGGGTCGATGGGCTCCACCTCGCCACGGAAGCGCGGCAGGCCGCGGGCGTCGATCAGCGGCAGCTCGGCGTCGCCGAGTTTTGCGGCCAGTTCGCTGGCACTGATCAGCAGGCTGTTGTCCGGCTCGCCCTTGAAGTCGCCGGGTCGCACCGGCGTTTCGGCGGTAGTCAGGCGCTGGCCGGCGTTGCGCCAGGCGGTCAGGCCGCCATCGAGCAGATAGACGCCCTCGCTCTTGCCCAGCCACAGCAATAGCCACCAGGCGCGGGCGGCGAAGGCACCGGGGCCATCGTCATACAGCACCACTTCGCTGTCGGCATTCAGCCCCCAGCCACGCAGCTTCTCCAGCAGGTGCTGCGGGTCGGGCAACGGATGGCGGCCCGTTACACCCGGCCGCACCGGGGCGGAGAGGTCGCGGTTGAGATCGGCGAAATGCGCGCCGGGAATATGATTCTCCTGGTAGCTGCGTGCGCCGTAGGCCGGGTCTTCGAGGGCGAAGCGGCAGTCGAGCAGGACGAGATTCGGGTCATCGAGGCGGGCGGCCAGTTGCTCCGGAGTGAGCAGGCGGGCTTGGGTCATGGGCGCGTTCCTGTGTCGTGACGGGGCCGAAACGCATCATAAGGCTTGTATGAAGAAAAGTTGGTGGGGAGTTGGCGAACATGCTCAACCTGCAATCGGCGCCGCGCAAGGCCGGCCCGCTGCGAGTCGCCCTGGTGGGGCTTGCGACCGTTCTGATCACCCTGGGCTACAGCGTCCGGGTTCTGGTGCTGGGCGCCATTGGCCGGCTTCGCCGCAGCAAGGTCGACGGCTTCACCCGTGACTGGTCCGGCAGCCTGTTGCGCCTGACTGGCGCGCGCCTGAGCCGCCATGGCGAGGTACCGGACTTCGGCGATGGCCGCCGCTACATGATCCTCTGCACCCACTCCAGCTTCTATGACATCCCGGCGATCTTCGTGACCATGCCCGGCTCGATCCGCATGCTGGCCAAGCGTGAGCTGTTTGCCGTGCCGGTGTGGGGCGCGGCCATGCGGGCGGCGGAGTTTCCCTCCATTGACCGGCATAACCGCCACCAGGCCATGGCGGACCTTGCCAGGGCGCGCACGATGATGGAGAGCGGCATCGTGCTCTGGGCTGCGCCGGAGGGCACGCGTTCCAAGGACGGCAGGCTGCAGCCGTTCAAGAAAGGGTGCTTCCGCCTGGCACAGCAGACCGACGCGATCATCATTCCGGTGGCGATTCGCGGCATCCAGCAATTGCTCCCGGCCGGTGGCCTGAAGCTGAATCTTGGCATGCCGGTGGAAGTGCACGTCGGCGCGCCGATCGACTCCACCCAGTTCACCGAGCATGGTGTCGATGCGTTGATGAGTGAGGTGCGCGAGCGAATGCTGGAATTGCTGGAGCCCTCCACAGTGCCCGCACCGGCGCCTGCCCTGAAGGAGCAGACGCCGGCCTGAGGCGTCAGTGAATCTGGAGACGTCCGATGCGATCGTTCTCCAGGCTGCCCAGGTAGAGCACGCCGTTCACCGGTTTAGCCGACGTCACCATGCGCAGGTGCTGGCCGCTGGTGTCATGCAGGCTGCGCACGATCTCGCCTTTCTCGTTCACCTGGATCACCAGGCCATAGGGCACCGGCTTGGGCAGGACCGCGCGCGGCAGCTTGGTGAGCTGGCGTTTCAGCCAGGGCATCTGCTGGATCACATCGGCGTCTGCCTTGCGCGGCGAGGGCAGGGCGACCCAGAAGGTGCCGCTGCGATCGCTGGCGAGGTTGTCCGGCAGGCCCGGCAGGTTGTCGATGAACACGTCGTGTTGCCCGGCCTTCTCGCCCTTGAGCCAGTAACGCGTGATGCGGTAGCGGTAGGTCTCGTTGACCAGCACGAAGTCCTCGTGCTGCGACAGCGCTACGCCGTTGGCGAAATACAGGTCCTTGAGCAGCGTCTCGGTCTTGCCGGTGGCCGGGTCGTAGCGCAGCAGGCGGCCATGGGGGCGGGCTTCGAGCAGGTCGAGGACGTAGTCGGGCTGGTGGAAGCGGCTGGAAGCGTCACTGAAATAGATGCGTCCGTCGCTGGCGATGTCCAGGTCGTCGGTGAAGGCGAAGGGAACGCCATCGGCCGAATCGGTCAGTACGCGGATCATGCCTTGCGGGTCGACCTGCAGCAGGCCTTTCCAGGCATCGGCGACGATCAGGTTTCCGGCCTTGTCGAATGCCAGCCCGAGCGGGCGTCCGCCGGTTTCGACGAAGGTTTGTGCCTTGCCGTCGGCACCGATGCGCACGATGCGCCCGTCGTCCAGCCCGGCAAACACCTGGCCCTGGCTGTCCACGGCCGTGTCCTCGGGACCGACGATCTGGCCCTGGGCAAGCAGTTCGGCCTTCATCAGCGTGTCGTTGGGTTCCATCACGCCGGTCATCGGCGGCGCCTTGGGCGGCGTCCAGGCCAGCGGATCGATGGGGCTGGGCGTGACGGCCAGGTAAACGGCGAGGGCGGCGACCAGCAGGACGACCAACCCGAGAAGCTTCTTCATGTAAAGCTGCCTTATTGTTGTTGTGGGCGGGGCAAAGCGTAGAGACCGCTGGCCGATCGTCACAGACCGATGGCCGAGTGGAATGCTCGCACATCATGCATCTCTATATACTGCGCGCACCGAAACGAAGGAGATGTTCGTGACCGCCCTCGATATACAGTGGATTCGCGACGATGCCACCCTGGAGCGCAAGTGCCAGGACTGGAAAGAACTGCCGTACCTCGCGCTCGATACCGAGTTCATGCGTGTCGATACCTTCTACCCGGAAGCCGGGCTGGTGCAGGTGGGGGACGGCAGCGGCGTGTGGCTGATCGACCCGCTGCTGATCCGCGACTGGTCGCCGTTTGCCGCGTTGCTCGAATCGCCGCTGGTGGTCAAGGTGTTCCATGCCTGCGGCGAAGACCTGGAAGTATTCCAGCGCCTGACCGGCAGCCTGCCGCAGCCGCTGTTCGATACCCAGTTGGCCGCCGCCTACCTGGGCATGCCGCACTCCATGGGCTACTCCAAGCTGGTGCTGGAAATCCTCGGCCTCGACCTGCCCAAGGATGAAACCCGCTCCGACTGGTTGCAGCGCCCGCTGACCGACATGCAGGTGCGCTACGCCGCCGAGGATGTGCAGCACCTGGCCGAGGTCTACGTGAAACTGGCGCCGCGCCTGAGCGACGAGAAGTTGCAGTGGCTGCTGGCCGATGGTGCCGACCTGACCCAGAACCAGAGCCGTGTCAGCGACCCGCAGCAGGCTTACCTCGACGTCAAGCTGGCGTGGAAGCTCAATCCCCAGCAGTTGGCCGTGCTGCGCGAACTGTGTGTCTGGCGCGAGGAGCAGGCACGCTTGCGCAACAAGCCGCGCAACCATGTGCTGCGCGAACACACCCTGTGGCCGCTGTCGCGCTTCCAGCCTGGCGACAAGGTTGCACTGGCGCGCATCGACGACATGCACCCGCGTACCGTGCGCCAGGACGGCGACACCCTGATCGCCTTGATCGCCCATGCGGCGAAGCTGCCCGAGGCCGATCGCCCGCAGACCCTGCCGGAGCCGCTACCGCGCGAGATCACCCCGGTGCTGAAGAAGCTGCGCGAAGTCGGCCAGAAGGAGGCCGAGCGCCTGGACATGGCGCCCGAGCTGATGCTGCGCAAGAAGATTCTCGAAGCCCTGCTCAAGACCGGCTGGCCCAATGGCCCCTACCAACTGCCCGATTCGCTGCAAGGCTGGCGCCGCGAGCTGATGGGGCAGGCCCTGCTGGACAGCCTGGCTGCCCCGACTGCCGAATAACGCGGCCCACTCCATCACGCAGAAAGAACCGACATGAAACGCATCTGCTCCATCTACAAGAGTCCGCGCAAGAACGAGATGTACCTGTACGTCGACAAGCGCGAAGCCCTCAGCCGCGTACCCGAGGCGCTGCTCGCAGCCTTTGGCGCGCCGAAGCACACCTTCGATCTGGTCCTGAGCCCCGAGCGCCAGCTCGCTCGCGAAGACATCAACGTGGTGCTGGAAAACATCGAGAAACAAGGTTTCCACCTGCAGATGCCACCGGCCGAAGACGAGTACATCGAGCACCTGCCCGAAGAGCTGCTGCGGCGAAACGATCCAGTCTGATCCCGACTGGCTCGTCACTGCGCTCAGGCCGCGGATTTGCCCAGTGCTGGCACTGTGCAAGTTCGCGGCTTGAGCGCATTATGCGCTCAGAAATAGGGTTCAACGGAGCGGAACGCTTGGTCTCTGGCTGTGTCTATAGCCGCCTGACTTCCCTAGAACTGACCACGTTTTATCCCAGGGAAGCTCCCTTGAAGCGAGTCCAGATGCGCCAGCCGGAAATGCACCACCGCTCGAAGCGAAAGGCCTGACCATGCGCCTGCTCGTACTCGATCGCGAACACTCCCTCTACGCCGCCCTGCTGATGGCGGCCGAACCCCGGTTGACGGTGATCTCCGGCAACAATCCCGATGCCCTGGTGGAAGCGGCGGCGGAGTGCCCGGTTTGGCTCGGCGAGCCGACCCTGGCCGCGCAGCTGTTGCGCCATGGCGTGCACCCGGTGTGGATCCAGTCCAGTTGGGCGGGCATCACCCCGCTGCTGGCCGACGACTTGCCCAAGGACTACGCGCTGACCCGCGCCGTCGGCATCTTCGGCCAGGTCATGACCGAATACCTGCTCACCTACATGCTTGCCCACGAGCGCCAGTTCCTTGGTCGCCTGGCCAGCCAGGTCGGCGTGCAGTGGGACGATCGTTCGCCGGGCAGCCTGAGCGGCCGGCAGATCCTCATCGTCGGCACGGGCGAAATTGGCCAGGCCGTAGCGCACATGCTGGCGCCGTTCGGCGTCGAACTGGTCGGCGTGGCGAAGAACCCACGCGCGCTGGTGCCGTTTGGCCGCATGGGCGGCCTGGATGACCTGCCGCGTCTGGCCGAGACCGCCGACTACGTGATCAACCTGTTGCCCGATACGCCGGAAACCGCCGATATCTACAACCTGGCGCTGTTTCAGCGGATGAAGCCCACCGCGCTGTTCCTCAACGCCGGGCGCGGTACTTCGGTGGTGGACGAGGATCTGGTCGCGGCGCTGGAAGCCAACCAACTGGCCGGCGCAGTGATCGACGTCTGCCGCCAGGAGCCGTTGCCGACGTCGCACCCGTTCTGGCACACGCCGCGCCTGCTGCTGACCGGGCATACGGCCGCGCCGACCTTGCCTGGCCTGCTGATCGAACTGTTCCGCGACAACCTGACCCGTTTCTGGGCGGGGCAGGCGATGCGTGGCGAGGTGGATTTCTCCCGCGGTTACTGATCGCCGTCGCACCCATGAAAAAGGCCCCAATCGGGGCCTTTTCTTTTGCTCTGCTGCAGGAGCGAGCTTGCTCGCGAACCTGCACGGCACGGAACTATGCGGTTCGCGATCAAGGACTAGGCGTCCCCCTCGGTCCTACAAAGGGCGGGAGCAGCCGCGCTGGGCGTCAGAGCGAGAAGTCGCCCTCGGCCACGATTTCCGCCAGCGGGCGGCGGGCGTTCGGTACTTCGCGGGCCTGCAGGCTCTCGGAGAGGATCGACTTGTCGCCCAGCTTGCCGATGGCGATTACCGCATGGATTTCGTGGTCCGCCGGAACTTTCAGTTCGGTGCGCGCCAGTTCGCGGTCGAAGCCGGCCATACCGTGGGTGTGCCAGCCAGCCAGGCTCGCCTGCAGGGCGAGGAAGCCCCAGGCGGAGCCGGTGTCGAAGCTGTGCCACAGCGCAGGCTTTTCTTCGCTGGAGCCGGGCGGGGCGAAGGTGGTCTTGGACAACACGACGACCAGCGCCGAGGCGTGCTGCGCCCAGCCGCGATTGAACTCGCCCAGCAGGTTCAGGTAGCGCTGCCAGTTCGGCGTGTCGCGCAGGGCGAAGAGGAAGCGCCAGGGCTGCGAGTTGAAGGAGGACGGTGCCCAGCGCGCGGCCTCGATGAAGCTCAGCAGGGTCTCCTGGGGAATGGCTTCGCCGTTGAAGGCGCGGGGCGACCAGCGATTGATGAACTGTGGGTCGATGGGGTGCTCGGAAACGCGAGGGTTGGCGCTCATGGTGGCTCCTTGAAGGGCGTGGAATCTGCCGATGGTGCCGTGGTCGGCCGGGCATCGCGGTGGGATCGGGCGGCGCGGCTGCGGGAAGCGGCTGGCGAGTCCAGCCTGATGTGTCGGCGGACCGGGCCCGTGGGGCGATCAAACTAACCAGCACGGCCCGCTCTGGCAAGCGCCGCGCGGCCAATGGTCGCCTGCGCTTGGCCTGCGAGCGCGGCGGGCTTAGACTTTGCGCCCCGTGAAATTGCCCCTGTACAAAAAATGGCCGCCAAAGTAGAGCCCTTCTGGAAACGCAAGACCCTTGACCAGCTCGACCAGGAAGAGTGGGAGTCGCTGTGCGACGGCTGCGGCCTGTGCTGCCTGCAGAAGCTGGAAGACGAGGACGACGGCACCGTCTACTACACGCGCATCGCCTGCAAGCTGCTGGACCTGAAGACCTGCCGCTGCACCGACTACGCCAATCGCCGCGCCAGTGTGCCCGACTGCATCCAGCTCACCCCGGCCCAGGCCGATGAGTTCCAGTGGCTGCCGCCGACCTGCGGCTACCGCCTGGTGGCCGAGGGCAAGGACCTGCCGCTGTGGCACCACCTCGTCTGCGGTGATCCGGAGGCGGTGCACCATGAGCGCATCTCGCAGTCCGGCCGCATGCTCGCCGAGGGTTCGGTGCCCGAGGACGACTGGGAAGAGCACCTGATCTTCCGCGCCGGCTGAGTCAGCCCGGCGTCGGCGTGCGCAACCAGTAGCAGGCTTCCTCACCGGTCAGTGGAGCCTCGCCATCCGGCAGGTCCACGCGCTTTTCCCAGAGCGGAAACCAGCGCTCGTCCTTCTCGTCGTCGATGGTCGCCGGGCGCACCTGCGCGCGGAAGCGCCGCTCGCACGCGCCCCATTGCACGAAGTTGACCTGTGCTTCGATCAGGCTCACGGCGTTGGCTCCGCCGCGGGCGTCGGGGAAGCAGAGTTGCAGGTGATCGTCTTCCCAGAAGCAGATCTCGCAGATTTCGTACGACCCCGGAGGGTCGCTGAAACTGAAATAGCCGCAGCAGGGACAGGTGTAGAGCATCAGGCGTTGCCTTCGATGCCCAGCACCTTGAACAGGAAGGCGTATTCCAGCGCTACGTCCTTCAGGCCCTGGTAGCGACCGCTCATGCCGCCGTGGCCGGCGCCCAGGTCGGTCTTGAGCAGCAGCAGGCGGTCGTCGGTCTTGCTGACGCGCAGCTTGGCCACCCACTTGGCGGCTTCCCAGTACTGCACGCGGCTGTCGTTGTAGCCGGCCACCACCAGCAGGGCGGGGTAGTCCTGGGCGCTGACGTTCTCGTAGGGCGCGTAGGCCTTGATCCGTGCGTAGACCTCCGGCTCCTGCGGGTTGCCCCACTCGTCGTACTCGGTGACGGTCAGCGGCAGGTCCGGATTGAGCATGCTGTTGAGCACGTCGACGAAGGGCACTTCGGCGATGGCCGCGGCGAACAGCTGCGGGCGCTGGTTGAGCACCGCGCCGATCAGCAGGCCGCCGGCGCTGCCGCCGCTGATGGCCAGTTGCGCCGGGGTGCTGTAGCCGTGGCCGAGCAGATGTTCGGCACAGGCGATGAAGTCGCTGAAGGTGTTCTGCTTGTGCGCCAGCTTGCCGGCGCGGTACCAGGCTTCGCCCAGCTCGCCGCCGCCGCGTACGTGGGCAATGGCGAAGACGAAGCCACGCTCCAGCAGGCTCAGGCGGGCGTGGGAGAACCAGGGGTCGAGGCTCTCGCCATAGGCGCCGTAGCCATAGAGATAGAGCGGGGCGGGCTTGCCGCGGGCGACGTCTTCCAGCACGTCGCGACGGCCGACCAGGCTGATCGGCACCTGTACGCCGTCAGCGGCATCGGCCCAGAGGCGGCGGCTTTCGTATGCGTCGGCGTCGAACGGGCCTTCCACCGGGGTTTGCTTGAGTACTTTCTGTTCCCCGCTCGAAAGCTCCAGCTGGCGGATCTGCGCCGGGCGGTTGAGGGCTTCGTAGCGCAGGCGGATCGCGGCGCTGTCGAACTCCAGGCTGTCCTGCACGTAGAGGTTATAGGCGGCGTCCGGCAGGTCTACCCGGTGCGGCGGTTGTCCATGGGGATGGACTTCGACGATCGGCAGGCCGCCTTCGCGCAGGCTCAGGGTGAGGGCGCTGGCGTTCAGGGTGAGGCCTTCCAGCATCACGTCGTCACGGTGCGCCACCAGTTCCTGCCAGTGGGCGCGGGTGGGTTGCGTCTCGCTGGCGTGGTAGAGGGCGAAGTTGATGCCGGTCTGGTTGCTGCGGATCATCCAGGCCCAGTCGCCGTTCAGGCGACCGTGGTCCGGGTAGTACTCGTGGTCTTCCTCCCGTGGTGCCAGGCAGACGAACTCGCCCTCGGGCGTATTGGCATCCAGTACCCAGGCTTCACTGGTGGTCTTGCTGTTGAGCAGCAGGATCAGCTGGCGTTCGGAACTGGCGCGGTAGCAGTTGAGGAAGAAGCGCCCATCGGGCTCCTCGAAGATCAGCTGCGCGCCGCTCTCGCCCAGGCTGTGGCGGTAGAGCTTGTGCGGGCGGTGGGTGTCGTCCAGCTCACCGAAGAACAGGGTGCGGTTGTCGTTGGCCCAGGTCAGGCTGCCATCGCAGTCCTCGAAGGGCAGGGTGGTGACGCTGCCGTCAGCCAGTTCCTTCACGTACAGGGTGTAGATCTCGTCGCCGCTGGTATCCAGGCTGTAGGCCAGCTTCGAATGATCGGGGCTGATGCTGAAGGCGCCCACGGACAGGAAGCCCTCGCCGGCCAGGGCGTTGGGGTCCAGCAGCAACTCCTCGGCGCTCTCGTCGACGGTGAGCGAGCCGTCGGCCGGGCGGGGGCTGCGGTAGTGGCGCGGGTACTCGTCGCCGGCGGTAGTGCGCTGGTAGTAGAGCCAGGGGCCCCAGGGCGTGGGAAGCGACAGGTCGGTTTCGCGGATGCGGCCCTTGATCTCCTGGAACAGGGTTTCGCGTAGTTTCGTCTGAGGAAGAAGCTGATCTTCCAGGTAGGCATTTTCTGCTTTCAGGTAGTCGAGGACGTCCTCGGCGTCACGGTTTTCCAGCCAGGAATAGGGATCGGCGGCGGCCTCGCGGCGGGCGATGGGGGGCTGGCGGTCGGTCATGGCGAATCCTCGGCGGCGGCATGGATGACGCCTGGCTGCGCACCCACGGGGAAAAGGAGCTATCATACGCACCCCTCTGTCGACACCGCACGTACGCACGCGCATGAACGAACACGATTACACGCTTGCCTGGGGCGCCTATATCGCCGCCGGCCTTGGCCTGACCCTGGTCTGGTTCCTGATGACCGGCTGGATGTGGCGCTGGCTGCGCGAGCCGCTGCGGGTGATCGTCATCGTCCTGCTGTTCACCCCGACCCCGGTGGACCCGGCGAACAACCTGTACGCCCCGGCTATCGCGATCACCGCGCTGGACGTGGTGTTCAAGGTTGGCAACAACGCCTGGCGCGCCGTCTCCGACCTTGCCCTGGTGCTGCTGGCGGCATTCGGTGTGTACCTGCTGTTCGTGCTTGTCCGCTGGCCGCTGGAACGCTCGCTGAAGAAGCGCCGCCAGGAAAAGGTCGACGAAGACGAGCCGACCCTGCGCCAGCTGATGCAACCGCAGCTGATGCCCGACGTTGACAGCCGCACCGACGATCACGGCGAGCGCCGCATGCGGATCGAACCGCGCCTGTAGTCCGGCCTTGCGTACTGCCCCGCACGCGTCCAGCATGAACTGAACGGCCTTTCGAGGAGTTCCCATGGACTGCGTGTTCTGCGCCATCGCGGCCGGTCGCGTGCCGGCCCGTATCCTCTACGAAGACGACCATTTCATTGTGCTGCTGGACATCTATCCGCTGCGCCCCGCGCACCTGCTGCTGGTCGCCCGCGAGCACGCGGCTTTCCTGCACCAGCTCTCCGAGGCTGCGCAGCAGGACCTGATCCCGTTGGCCGAACGCATGGAGCGGGTGCTGCGTCGCGCCGGCTACGGGCGAGTTGGCATCAACCTGCTGGTCAACGACGGCCCCGCGGCCAACCAGCACGTGGCACATTTTCATCTGCACCTTATCCCGCGTGAGTTGAACGACCTGCCGGCCCTGCTGCTGCGCGCGCTGACGCGGTTCCTGCCACTGGGGCGGAAAAGGATGCAGAATCGCCTGGAACGCGAGCTGCATCAGCTGCGCGAGGCACTGATGGAGGAGAACTGATTCATGTGCGAGTTGCTCGGCATGAGCGCCAACGTCCCGACGGACATCGTCTTCAGCTTCACCGGGCTGATGCAGCGCGGCGGCGGCACCGGCCCGCACCGTGACGGTTGGGGCATCGCCTTTTATGAGGGGCGTGGTGTGCGGCTGTTCCAGGACCCGTCCGCCAGCGTCGACTCGGAAGTCGCGCGGCTGGTGCAGCGCTACCCGATCAAGAGCGAAGCGGTGATTGGCCACATCCGCCAGGCCAACGTCGGCAAGGTCTGCCTGGCCAACACCCATCCGTTCGTGCGCGAGATGGGCGGCCGCTACTGGACCTTTGCCCACAACGGTCAGCTCGCCGACTTCCATCCCGAACCCGGTCTCTACCGCGCGGTGGGCGACACCGACAGCGAAGCGGCCTTCTGCGACCTGCTCAACCGCGTGCGGCGTGCCTTCCCCGAACCCGTACCGGTGGAGGTGCTGTTGCCCACGCTGGTGACTGCCTGCGCGTCGTACCGTGAGAAGGGGGTGTTCAACTGCCTGCTCAGCGACGGTGACTGGCTGTTCACCTTCTGTTCCACCAAGCTGGCGTGGATCACCCGCCGTGCGCCCTTCGGGCCTGCGCGCCTGAAGGACGCCGATGTCACTGTGGACTTCCAGTCGGAAACCACACCCAACGACGTGGTCACGGTGATCGCCACCGAGCCGCTGACCGACAACGAGAGCTGGACCCTGATGCAGGGCGGCGAGTGGATGCTCTGGTGGCGTGGCGAGATCGTCACCCAGGGGCGCATCTGAGCGGGACGTGAAGCATTCCCGGAACGTGGACGCGGCAAGCGGGAGAATCCCGCGTCGCCTTGCACATCATAAGAACGAAAGGGGGAAAGAATGCTGCGCAGCTATATACGCATGGTGCTGTTCGCACTGGGGCTGATGGTCGCGGTCCAGGTTCCGGGCTTCATCAAGGACTACGCGCAACGCGTCGATGCCCACCGCATCGAGGCAACGCAGGCGCTGCAAGGCTTCAAGGACACCTCGGGGCAGTTCTTCAAGGGCGACCTGAGCGCCCTGGTGGCGCATTACCGCGGCAGCGCCGACCCGGTATTCCAGCGCGACGCCGACAATATCGAGCGGTTGATGCGTCGCGCCCAGTTGTTCGACAACGAGTGGCAGGCGTTGCAGGGCACCTGGTACCAGCGCGCACTGCACATGCTCACCTCGCCGAATCACGAACTGCTGCAGGAAACCTACGAGAACTACCGCTACCAGGTGATGCTGGAGCCCGAGGCAATTGGCTGGGCGCTGGCCGGTGGTCTGTTGCTGGCATGGATCGCCGAGGTACTGATGGCCTCGGTGGCGGCGCTGGTCGGCCTGGGAGACAACCGTCGCGCTTCGCGGCGGCATTGGAACTGAGCGACATCACCTGGCGGCGGGCCACTCATCAGGAGCGCCCCCCGGTCGCCACCACTGGCTCGCGGGGTTTGGCCAAGACGGCCGGAGGGCGATGCTAGGTAAGGCTCAGCCCTGGCTGGTGCTGCCGCCCCATTCGAGGAAGCGGACCTTGTGGGTCTGGCCTTCGTGATCCTGGTAGACCATGTACGCCGGCACGATGCCGACCTTGCCGGAGTTGTCGGTGCGGTGCAGGACCTTGTCGACGTCCAGGGACATGCCGTAGTGGTATTCGGTGACCGGCAGGTCGGCGCCGGGGTTCTTGATTGCGTCCTGGGCAAAAGCCATCGGGGCGAGGCTGGAGATGACAGCCGACACGACAGAGGCAAGCTTCATTCTTTATTTCCTCGGTGAAGGACCCGGTCAGGGATCCTTGAGTGGGATGGAAAGCCCCACCGGGGAGCACTGGCATCGATGATGTCTGTCCTGGGGTCCAGACAGGACAGGGGACGATGCTGCAGGCGTCCATCAGGTGGCGGGGCACGGAAGTGATATTCCGCCTCCGCACGCCCGCCGGGAAATTGATGTGCTTGCTAATGAAAATTGATGAAGGTGATGTGGCGCTCTGTCGCAGGCATGCCCGCAAACTGGCGCGCTAGGGCTGCCAGTCGCGCCAGTGTTCGCAGTCGCCCCTGCACTGGCCGGGGCAGCCGCAACCGGTGCGACTGCGCCCGGTGGCTTTTTCCATGCGCCGGGCCACTTCCTCGTCATCGGCGAAGGGCAGCATGCTGGCCTCCTCGATACCGCGCTGGCGGTGCGCCCGCAGGCTCCAGCCGACGCCGAAATACAGCGCCAGCAGGCCGATCAACCCTAGCCACAGCGTCATCTCAGGCCATCCGCTCGGCGACGCGCATCGCCTCGGGGCGCGCCTGGCGCACGGTGAACCAGGTATTCCAGGCCATCAGCAGCATGCCGCTGAGGAACATCAGTCCGCCGGTCATGCGCACCACGAAGCCGGGGTGGCTGGCCTGCAGSGCTTCGACGAAGGAGTAGGTGAGSGTGCCGTCGGCGTTSAYCGCSCGCCACATCAGGCCCTGGGTGATGCCGTTGACCCACATSGAGGCGATGTAGAGCACCGTGCCGATGGTGGCCAGCCAGAAGTGAGCGTTGATCAGACCGATGCTGTGCATCTGTTCGCGACCGAAGACCTTGGGAATCAGGTGATAGAGCGAGCCGATGGAAATCATCGCTACCCAGCCCAGCGCGCCGGCATGGACGTGGCCGATGGTCCAGTCAGTGTAGTGAGACAGGGCGTTGACGGTCTTGATCGCCATCATGGGGCCCTCGAAGGTCGACATCCCATAGAACGCCAGGGAGACCACGAGGAAGCGCAGGATCGGGTCGGTGCGCAACTTATGCCAGGCGCCGGAGAGCGTCATCATGCCGTTGATCATCCCGCCCCAGCTCGGCGCCAGGAGGATCAGCGACATCACCATGCCCAGGCTCTGCGCCCAGTCGGGCAGGGCGGTGTAGTGCAGGTGGTGCGGGCCGGCCCAGATGTACAGGGTGATCAGCGCCCAGAAGTGGACGATGGACAGCCGGTAGGAATACACCGGGCGCCCGGCCTGCTTGGGTACGAAGTAGTACATCATCCCGAGGAAGCCGGTGGTGAGGAAGAAGCCCACCGCGTTGTGCCCGTACCACCACTGCACCATGGCGTCGGTGGCGCCGGAGTAGACCGGGTAGGACTTGAACCAGTCCACCGGAATGGCCAGGTGGTTGACGATGTGCAGCATCGCCGTGACCAGGATGAAGGCGGCGAAGAACCAGTTGCCCACATAGATGTGCGGCGTCTTGCGCTTCATCAGCGTGCCGAAGAACACTACCGCGTAGGCGACCCAGACGATGGCCATCCACACGGCGCCGGTGAATTCGATCTCGGCGTATTCCTTGGTGGTCGTGTAGCCCAGCGGCAGGCTGATCATCATTACCACGATCAGTGCCTGCCAGCCCCAGAAGGTGAAGGCTGCGAGACTGTCGGAAAACAGCCGCGTCTGGCAGGTGCGTTGCACCGTGTAGTAGCTGGTGGCGAATAGCGCGCAACCGCCGAAGGCGAAGATCACCAGGCTGGTGTGCAGCGGGCGCAGGCGCCCGAAACTGGTCCACGGCAGGTCCAGGTTCAGTTGCGGCCAGACCAGTTGGGAGGCGATCAGTACCCCCATGGCCATGCCGACGACGCCCCAGACCACCGTCATGATGGCGAATTGGCGAACCACCTTGTAGTTGTACGCCTGCTCCGTGCTTCTCGTGTTCATGCTGGATTCCCGCTTGTGACAGAACGTCCGGGCGCACCACTGGTGGAAAACCAGGGCGCTCCGGTGAGCGGGCAATCTAGGAAAATGCGGGCGGGGGAAACAGATTCAGATGGGCCGCTCAAATGCGTATCAGCGGCCCGGCGCGCGGATTCAGGCGATGTCCATGCGCCCTGCGAGGAAATGCCGCAGGCGTTCCTGCAGGTAACCCACCGCCTGTTCCTCGGCGAGGTATTCGCTGACGCGCATCAGCCGCCAGTACTGGCCTTCATCGCCGAAACGGATGGCCTCGAACTCGTTCTGTTGCAGCCGCGCCACCAGGAACCAGGCCCAGGGCGCTGGGCCGTGCGTAGCAGGGTAGCGGCGCTGCCATTCGATGCGTTGCTCGCCCAGGCGTAGGCCAAACTCTTCTTCCAACTCGCGCAGCGCGCATTGCGCCGGGTTCTCGTCGCCTTCGCGGCCGCCGCCGGGAAAGTCCCAGCAGCCTGGGTAGGGAATTCCCGGCTTGTCGTCGCGCTTGTAGACCACCAGTTGGCCCGCATGGAACAGCGCCAGCTTGGCCCCGGTGAAGTCGTCTTCGTGCTGCATGGCTTCATTCCCCTGTAAGTCGACTAGTCTTTCCCGACTGCGGGCGGTGCTTTGCCGCGCACAAGCGCGTATGATGCGCGACCTTTTTCTTCGTTGCACGACACACCGGGAGGTGCCGAGATGAACGACCAGCACGAAAACACCGAACTGACCCCCGCTCCGGAAGGCGAGAAGCTGCAGAAGGTCCTGGCCCGCATGGGCGTAGGCTCGCGCCGCGACGTCGAGGCCTGGATCGAGGAAGGCCGGGTCAAGGTCAATGGCGCCGTCGCCACCCTTGGCCAGCGCGTGGGCGACCGCGATGCCATCGCCGTCGATGACCGCCTGCTCAAGCGCGAGAAGATCGAAGAGCATGTGCGCCGCGTCCTGATCTACAACAAGCCCGAAGGCGAAGTCTGCACCCGCGACGATCCGGAAGGCCGTCCGACCGTGTTCGACCGCCTGCCGCGCCTGCGCAGCGGCCGCTGGATCAACGTCGGCCGCCTGGACATCAACACCACCGGCCTGCTGATGTTCACCACCGACGGCGAACTGGCCAACCGCCTGATGCACCCCTCCTACGAGATGGACCGCGAGTACGCCGTACGCGTGCGCGGTGAAGTCGACGAAGAGATGATCGAACGCCTGAAAGCCGGCGTGATGCTCGAAGACGGCCCCGCCAAGTTCAGCGACATCCAGGAAGCGCCCGGCGGCGAAGGCTTCAACCACTGGTACCACGTGGTGGTGATGGAAGGCCGTAACCGCGAAGTTCGCCGCCTGTGGGAATCCCAGGGCGTAATCGTCAGCCGCCTGAAGCGCGTGCGCTTCGGACCGGTGTTCCTGACCTCCGAACTGACCATGGGCCGCTACCGCGAAATGGGCCAGCGCGAGCTGGACATCCTCAGCGAGGAAGTCGGCCTGACCCCGGTTGCCCTGCCAGCCGTATCGACCAAGACCAAAGAGAAGGTCGAGCGCCAGGAGCGCAAGCTCGGCAAGAAACTTGCGCCCAGCGAGCGTCCGGGCCGTGGCTCGCGTACCCGCACCGAGCGCGCCGAAGGCGAGCGTCCGCAGCGTGCTCCGCGCCCGGCGGTTGGCGAGCGCCCGGCTCGTGCTTCGCGTGATGGCGACGAGCGTCCGGCGCGCGCACCGCGCGACAGTGCTGACCGCCCGGCGCGCGCTCCGCGTGATGCCGGTGATCGTCCGGCCCGTGGCCCGCGCAGCGATTCCGCTGACAGCCGTGCCCCGCGCAAGCCGCGTGATGCCGGTGGTGATCGTCCCGCTCGCGCTCCGCGTGATGCCGGTGACCGCCCGGCCCGTGGCCCGCGTAGCGATTCGGCCGACAGCCGCGCCCCGCGCAAGCCGCGTGATGCCGGTGGTGATCGCCCTGCTCGCGCACCGCGCGACGGCGCTGATCGTCCGGCCCGTGGCCCGCGTAGCGATGCCGGTGAGAACCGTGCGCCGCGCAAGGCTCCAAGCGACCGTCCGGCGCGTGAAAAAGGCGCCCCGCTGGCCGAGCGTCCCGGCAAGCCGGCGCGCAAGCCGATCGCCAAGCGCCGTCCGCAGGCTGCCGGTGACGGCATGCGTCCGGGCTTCAAGCGCTAAGCGTCAGCGGTAAATGGAAAAGGGCTCCTCGGAGCCCTTTTTTCTTGCCTGTGATTTAGCGGAAGTCTTCTGCAGGAGCGAGCTTGCTCGCGAACCCGCTTGACGCCAGAGCTGCCGGGAAATCCGTTCGCGAGCAAACTCGCTCCTACAGGGGCTCTCGCTGGGTCAGCTGGCGCAGGCCAGGCGGTTGCGGCCGTCGCGCTTGGCTTCGTAAAGCGCGCTGTCGGCGCGGCGCAGCAGATCATCCACCGACTCGCCGCCATTGAGGGTGGCGCAGCCCAGGCTAATGGACAGCGGCAAGCGCTTGCCGCCGGCGGCCAGGTTCAGCTCCTCCACGGCAGCGCGCAGCCGTTCGCCCACCTGCGCGGCGGCGACGCCGGGGGTGTTGGACAGCAGCACGAGGAATTCCTCGCCGCCGAAGCGGAACACCATGTCGACATTGCGCAGGCTGTTCTTCAGCGCCGTTGCCACGGCGCGCAAGGCGTCGTCGCCGACGCTGTGGCCGTGCTCGTCGTTGATCTGCTTGAAGTGGTCCAGGTCGAGCATGAGGATCGACAGTGGCAGCAGATGGCGCCGGGCTACCTCGACCTCGCGCCCCAGGGTCTGGTCCATGGCAATGCGGTTGCCAGTGCCGGTCAGCGCATCGCGGAGCGCCGACTGCACGGCGGCGCGGTAGAGCAGGGCGTTGCGTAGGGGATAGAGCAGGCAGGCCATCAGTGATTCCAGCTGCGCCAGCTCGGCCTCGGAGAAGCGCCGGGCACGACGGAAGCTGATCTCGCCGAGGTATTCACTGGCGTGGGTCAGGCGGTAGTCGGCGCTGTGCCGGGCCGCTTCGCCGAACTCCAGGCGCAGGTCGGCGCCGGCGTGGTAGTACGCCAGGTAGGCCACTGGCAGCATCTGCTGGATCTCGCGGAAGAACACCGCGAGGATGCGGTCAGCCTCCAGGCTCACCTGCAATTGCAGGTTCAGCTGCTGGCGCAGTTCCAGCAGCTCCAGCGGACGCCGCGAGGGTGTGCGGATGTCCTGGCTGGCCGCGCGCTGGAGCTTGGCAGCATCGAAATCGATGGTATTGGAGTGCTTGGGAGGAACCATGGCGGCGACCATATTTACGGCGTTTGCAGGGACAGAGCGATTTCCGTGCCAGGGCGCGGAAAGGCCTGAAAAGACGCCGTATTGACCGACCGGTGGTGGTCAGGGTTCCCGGTCGGGGAAAGGTTTCGCCAGAAGTCTGGCGAAATAGTGGCACTTTGCCGGAGGGGAGAGCGGGGCGGAGCCAGAAAAATGGCGGGAGGCGGCGTGGTTGCTGGGCTGCAGACCGACGCCGCTGGTACGCCAGTACCGATTGTGCAGGGCCGGATCTCAGTCCTGGGCGTTGAAGGCCTGACCGTTCACGCCCTTGCTGTCCGGGCCCATCAGGTACAGGTAGACCGGCATGATGTCTTCGGGCGCCGGGTTGTTGTAAGCGTTCTCGCCCGGGTAGGCGTGAGCGCGCATCGCGGTGCGGGTGGCGCCCGGGTTGACGCTGTTGGCGCGCACGCTGGTGATGTCCTCGCACTCGTCCGCCAGCACCTGCATCAGGCCCTCGGTGGCGAACTTCGACACCGCGTAGGCGCCCCAGTAGGCGCGGCCCTTGCGGCCGACGCTGCTGGAGGTGAAGACCACCGAGGCATCCTCGGAGAGCTTGAGCAGCGGCAGCAGGGTGTGGGTGAGGCTGAACATGGCGTTGACGTTCACCTGCATGACGCGGGTGAAGTTGTCGGTGGAAATCTGCTCGATGGGCGAGCGCAGGCCGAGGATCGAGGCGTTGTGCAGCAGGCCGTCGAGCTTGCCGAACTCGTTCTCGATCATGGCTGCCAACTCGTCGTACTGGTGCGGCAGGGTGGTTTCCAGGTTCAGCGGGATCACCACCGGTTCCGGGTGGCCGGCGGCAACGATCTGGTCATAGACCTCGTTGAGGTAGTCCTCGGTCTTGCCCAGCAGCAGCACGGTGGCACCGTGGGCGGCGAAGGCGAGCGAGGCGGCCCGGCCGATGCCGCGGCCAGCACCGGTCACGAGGATCACGCGGCCCTTGAGCAGGTCGGGGCGGGCGGAATAGTCGAACATGGTTTCTCCTTGGCGGAACCCGTCAGCGCGCTGGCGGGCTCGCGAGGTTCGGTTCAGCAGGAGCAGAGGGCGCGGTCGAGAACCGCCAGCAGGTCGCGGGGATGGTCGACGATGACGTCGGCGCCCCAGTGCGCGGGGTTGTCGTCCGGGTGGATGTAGCCGTAGCGCACGGCTGCGGTCTTGGTCCCGGCGGCGCGGCCGGACTCGATATCGCGCAGGTCGTCACCGATGAACAGCACTTCGGACGGGTCGATGTTCAGCTGGCTGCAGGCCAGCAGGAGCATTTCCGGGTCCGGTTTGCTGTTCTTCACGTGATCCGGGCAAACCAGCACCGCGGAGCGCTCGGCCAGGCCCAGCTGCTGCATGATCGGCGCGGCGAAGCGCACCGGCTTGTTGGTCACCACACCCCAGATCAGGCGGGAGCGCTCGATGCTCTCCAGCAGTTCCGCCATGCCCTCGTACAGGCGGGTGAAGACGGCGCAATGCTCCTGGTAGCGGTCGAGGAATTCCTGGCGCAGGGTCTCGAAGCCAGGCGCTTCCGGGTCCATGTCGAAGGTCGCGGCGACCATGGCGCGGGCGCCGCCGGACACCACGTCCTGAATGCGCTGGTCGTCGATCGGCGCGCGGCCATGGGCGACGAGCATTGCCTGGCACACGGCGACGAAGTCCGGCGCGGTGTCCAGCAGGGTGCCGTCCATGTCGAAGAGAACCGCTCTGAGCATGCGATTCACTCCTCCCGCAGGGTCTGGATCATGTAGTTGACGTCGACATCGTTGGCCAGCTTGTAGTGCTTGGTCAGCGGGTTGTAGGTCAGGCCGATGATGTCCTTGACTGCCAGGCCGGCGTCGCGCGACCAGGCGCCCAGCTCGGAGGGGCGGATGAACTTCTTGAAGTCATGGGTACCGCGCGGCAGCAGGCGCATCACGTATTCCGCACCGACGATGGCGAACAGGTAGGCCTTCGGGTTGCGGTTGATGGTGGAGAAGAACACCTGGCCGCCGGGCTTGACCATCTTGTGGCAGGCGCGGATCACCGAGGCCGGGTCGGGCACGTGCTCGAGCATTTCCAGGCAGGTCACCACGTCGAACTGCTCGGGCATTTCCTCGGCCAGCTCTTCGGCGGTGATGCGGCGGTATTCCACCGGCACGCCGGACTCTAGCTGGTGCAGCTGGGCGACTGCCAGGGGCGCTTCGCCCATGTCGATGCCGGTGACGGTAGCGCCGCGCTGGGCCATGGCTTCGCTGAGGATGCCGCCGCCGCAGCCGACGTCGAGGACCTTCTTGCCGGCGAGGCTGACGCGCTCGTCGATCCAGTTGACCCGCAGTGGGTTGATGTCGTGCAGGGGCTTGAACTCGCTTTCGCGGTCCCACCAGCGGTGGGCGAGGGCCTCGAATTTGGCGATCTCGGCGTGGTCGACGTTGCTCATGGTGTCCCTATTGATCAAAAAGCTGGAAACGAAGACTGGCTATGATGCCAGCTTCGTGGAATGGATGGGGCGCGGCATGACAGATTGTCGCAGTGGCGCCTTGCTGGGCGCGTGTGCCTACCGTGGCCCGCCGTGGCTTTGAAGTGCTGGTGCTGGGCGTTACCCTATCCCCAGCCCTCTCCCTGAAGGGAGAGGGAGCGTTCTGGGCAGCGTGAAGGATTCTGCGCTTCCAGCTGCCATAGTATCGGCGACCTTCAGACTCAACTTTCGCGCCGATCCAGTCCCCTCTACCTCAGGGAGAGGGACTCTTCCTGAGCGGAGTCTCTATCAGGCCCCGGCGATCTTCCTGCCCCACTCGCCTGCTACGGCGATCAGGCGCTCTTCGTCCAGGCGAGTGAGCTTGCCGTCTTCGAGCAGTTGCTTGCCGCCGACCCAGACGTGGCGCACGCAGTCGCGGCCGCTGGCGTAGATCAGCTGGGAAACCGGCTCGTACACCGGCTGCTGGGCCAGTCCGGAAAGGTCGAAGGCCGTGATATCGGCCGCCTTGCCCAACTCCAGACTGCCGGTCTCCTGTTCCATGCCCAGCGCGCGGGCGCCGTTCAGGGTGGCCATGCGCAGGGCGCGGTGGGCGTCCAGCGCGGTGGCCTGGCCGGCCACGGCCTTCGCCAGCAGGGCGGCCGTACGGGTTTCGCCGAGCAGGTCGAGGTCATTGTTGCTGGCCGCGCCGTCGGTGCCGATGGCGACGTTGACGCCGGCCTGCCACAGGCGCTCCACCGGGCAGAAGCCGCTGGCCAGCTTGAGGTTGGATTCGGGGCAGTGCACCACCGAACTGTTGGTCTCCACCAGCATGGCCAGGTCTTCGTCGTTTACCTGGGTCATGTGCACGGCCTGGAAGCGCGGGCCGAGCAGCCCTAGGCGATGCAGGCGGGCCAGCGGGCGCTCGCCGTGCTTCTCCAGCGCCTGCTGGACTTCGAAGGCAGTCTCATGGACGTGCATATGAATGCCGGCGTCCAGTTCCTCGGCGAGCATCAGGATGTTTTCCAGCTTGTCGTCGCTGACCGTGTAGGGCGCGTGCGGGCCGAAGGCGACCTTGATGCGCGGGTGATGCTTGAGATCGTCGCGCAGTGCCAGGCCCTGGCGGATGGCGTCGTCGGCGTCGCGGGCGCCGGGGACCGGGAAATCCAGTACCGGCACGCTGATCTGCGCGCGAACGCCGGCCTTGTGCACCACCTCGCAGGCTATCTGCGGCAGGAAATACATGTCGGAGAAGCAGGTGATGCCGCCCTTGAGCTGCTCGGCGATGGCCAGTTCCGTGCCATCACGGACGAAGTCCTCGCTGACCCACTTGGCTTCTGCCGGCCAGATGTGCTCCTGCAGCCAGGTCATCAATGCCAGGTCGTCCGCCAGGCCGCGGAACAGGCTCATCGCCGCATGGCCGTGGGCGTTGATCAGGCCGGGGGAGAGCAGCATGCCCGGCAGTTCGCGGGTTTCCGCCGCCGGATGGCGTAGCGCTTCGGCGCGCGGCGCGAGCAGGGCGATGCGACCGTCGCGGATGCCCAGGCCATGGTCACGCAGGACGATGCCGGCGGGCTCCACGGGGACAATCCAGGTGGGGAAGAGCAGCAGGTCGAGCGGGACTTTGGTGGTGGGCATATGGCGCATCCTGGGCGCGATAATAAAGCGCCCGAGTATAGCCGAGCGCCACCGCCGCAGGCTCGGTATACTCGGCGCTTTTACCCGCCTGCGCGGGAAGATTCCTGGGGGCCGGGAAAGGCCCGCGATTCCATTGAATTGAAGAGGTGTTCCATGCGTGAGCGACTGTTGGCGGCCGAACGGGTCACGGCCATTGATTGGCGCAAGGGCACACTCCGACTGCTGGACCAGCGCCTGCTGCCGCTGGAGGAAACCTGGCTGTCCTTTGAGACCGCCGAAGGCGTGGCCGAGGCCATCCGCCAGATGGTCGTGCGCGGCGCGCCCGCCATCGGCATTGCCGCTGCCTATGGTCTGGCACTGGGCCTGCGCGCCCGCCTGGCCGCCGGCGGCGACTGGCGTACGGCGCTGGAAGAAGATTTCACCGTGCTCGCCGAATCGCGTCCCACCGCGGTCAACCTGTTCTGGGCGCTGAACCGCATGCGTGACCGCCTGGAGCGCCTGAAGCCGGGCGAGGACCCGCTGGCGCTGCTCGAAGCCGAGGCGGTGGCGATCCACGAAAGCGACCGCGAGGCGAACCTGACCATGGCCCAACTGGGCGTGGAGCTGATCCGCAAGCACCATGGCGGCCCGCAGAAGATCCTCACTCACTGCAATACCGGCGCCCTGGCCACCGGCGGCTTCGGCACCGCGCTGGGCGTGCTGCGTGCGGCGCACCTGGAAGGGCTGATCGAGCGCGTCTACGCCGACGAAACCCGCCCCTGGCTGCAGGGCGCGCGTCTGACCGCCTGGGAACTGGCGAACGAAGGCGTGCCGGTCACCTTGAACGCAGATGCCGCTGCGGCGCACCTGATGAAGACCGAAAGCATCACCTGGGTCATCGTCGGTGCTGACCGCATCACTGCCAACGGCGACGTCGCCAACAAGATCGGCACCTACCAGCTGGCGGTCACCGCCATGCACCACGGCGTGCGCTTCATGGTGGTGGCTCCAAGCTCGACCATCGACATGGGGCTGGAAAGTGGCGAGGACATCCCGATCGAGGAGCGCGACGGTCGCGAACTCCTGGAAATTGGCGGCAAACGTGTCGCCGCTGACGTGGATGCCTACAACCCGGTGTTCGATGTGACCCCGGCGGACCTGATCGATGCCATCGTGACCGAGCGCGGCGTCGTCGAGCGTCCGGACACCGAGCGGATGGCCCAGTTGATGAGCCGCAAGCGCCTGCATTGACGGGGCCTGCGGCAATTCATCGAGGGGCTTGGGCGAGGGTAGGGTTTGACCCTGGCTTGTGGTAAGCTCCGACGGTTCTTGATGGGGCATTTTTACGGCCCCCACAGCATCGCGGATCAACGGCCAAGTCGTTGATTTGTAGAGAGTCGGTGGCGCTTTGATAGCGCACCGCGCTCCGCCAGGCCCAGGACGGGCATGACGGAGACCCATTTGAAAAAGGAACCAGGCTTCTCATGGGCGAACTGGCCAAAGAAATCCTCCCGGTCAACATCGAAGACGAACTCCGACAGTCCTACCTCGATTACGCCATGAGCGTGATCGTCGGTCGTGCCCTGCCCGATGCACGCGATGGCTTGAAGCCCGTGCACCGCCGCGTCCTGTACGCCATGAGCGAACTGGGCAACGACTGGAACAAGCCCTACAAGAAATCCGCCCGTGTGGTCGGTGACGTGATCGGTAAGTACCACCCGCACGGCGACACCGCGGTGTACGACACCATCGTCCGCATGGCCCAGCCCTTCTCGCTGCGCTACATGCTGGTCGACGGCCAGGGCAACTTCGGTTCGGTGGACGGCGACAACGCCGCGGCCATGCGATACACCGAAGTGCGCATGTCCAAGCTGGCCCACGAGCTGCTGGCCGACCTGGACAAGGAAACCGTCGACTGGGTGCCCAACTACGACGGCACCGAGCAGATTCCGGCGGTCATGCCGACCAAGATCCCGAACCTGCTGGTCAACGGTTCCAGCGGTATTGCCGTGGGCATGGCGACCAACATCCCGCCGCACAACCTCACCGAGGTGATCGACGGCTGCCTGGCGCTGATGGACAACCCCGAGCTGTCCGTCGACGACCTGATGCAGTACATCCCCGGTCCGGACTTCCCGACCGCCGGCATCATCAACGGTCGTGCGGGCATCATCGAGGCCTACCGCACCGGGCGGGGCCGCATCTATATCCGTGCCCGCGCCACCATCGAGGACATGGAGAAGGGCGGCAATCGCCAGCAGATCATCATCACCGAGCTGCCCTACCAGCTGAACAAGGCTCGCCTGATCGAGAAGATCGCCGAGCTGGTGAAAGAGAAGAAGATCGAAGGCATCACCGAGCTGCGCGACGAGTCCGACAAGGACGGCATGCGCGTGGTCATCGAGCTGCGCCGCGGCGAAGTGGGCGAGGTCGTGCTGAACAACCTCTACGCCCAGACCCAGCTGCAGAGCGTCTTCGGCATCAACGTGGTGGCCCTGGTCGACGGCCAGCCGCGCACGATGAACCTCAAGGACATGCTCGAGGTCTTCGTCCGCCACCGCCGTGAAGTGGTGACCCGCCGGACCGTCTACGAACTGCGCAAGGCCCGCGAACGCGGCCACATCCTTGAAGGCCAGGCGGTCGCCCTGTCGAACATCGACCCGGTGATCGAGCTGATCAAGACTTCGCCGACCCCGGCCGAAGCCAAGGAACGCCTGATCGCCACTGCCTGGGAATCCAGCGCCGTGGAAGCCATGGTCGAGCGCGCCGGCGCCGATTCCTGCCGTCCGGAAGACCTGGATGAGCAGTACGGTCTGCGCGAAGGCAAGTACTACCTGTCGCCGGAGCAGGCCCAGGCCATCCTGGAACTGCGCCTGCACCGCCTGACCGGCCTGGAGCACGAGAAGCTCCTGTCCGAGTACCAGGAAATCCTCACCCTGATCGGCGAGCTGATCCGCATCCTGACCAACCCCGAGCGCCTGATGGAAGTCATCCGCGAGGAGCTGGAGAAGGTCAAGGCTGAGTTCGGCGATGCCCGCCGTACCGAGATCGTCGCGTCGCAGATGGACCTGACCATCGCCGACCTGATCACCGAAGAAGAGCGCGTGGTCACCATCTCCCATGGCGGCTACGCCAAGTCCCAGCCGTTGGCCGCCTACGAGGCCCAGCGTCGTGGTGGCAAGGGCAAGTCGGCCAGTGGTGTGAAGGACGAGGACTACATCGAACACCTGCTGGTCGCTAACAGCCACGCCACCCTGCTGCTGTTCTCCAGCAAGGGCAAGGTCTACTGGCTGCGCACCTTCGAGATCCCGGAAGCCTCGCGTACCGCCCGTGGCCGTCCGCTGGTGAACCTGCTGCCGCTGGACGAAGGCGAGCGCATCACCGCGATGCTGCAGATCGACCTGGAAGCCGTGCGCGCCCAGTTCGCCGGTGACGAAAACGACGATGACGACGTGGTCGCCGAGCAGGTCGCCGAAGTGGTGGAAGCCGAAGAAGGCGAAGAGGGCGACGACGCCGACTTCAGCCAGGACGAGCCGACCGGCGCGTACATCTTCATGGCCACCATGAAAGGCACCGTGAAGAAGACCCCGCTGATCCAGTTCACCAAGCCGCGTTCCAACGGCCTGATCGCCCTGAAGCTGGAAGAGGGCGATTCGCTGATCGCCGCTGCCATCACCGACGGTTCGAAGGACGTGATGATGTTCTCCGACGCCGGCAAGGTGATCCGCTTCAAGGAAAGCAAGGTGCGCATCATGGGCCGTAACGCCCGTGGCGTGCGCGGCATGCGCCTGGGCGAAGGCCAGCGGATCATTTCCATGCTGATCCCCGAGTGCCGTGAAGCGCAGATCCTCAGCGCCTCCGAGCGTGGTTACGGCAAGCGCACCCCGCTGGCCGACTACCCGCGTCGCGGTCGTGGTGGCCAGGGCGTGATCGCCATGGTGATCAACGAGCGTAACGGCAACCTGGTAGGCGCCGTGCAGGTGCTGGACGGCGAGGAGATCATGCTGATCTCCGACCAGGGCACCCTGGTGCGTACCCGTGTCGACGAAGTTCGCGGTGCTGGCCGTAACACCCAGGGCGTGATCCTCATCAAACTGGCCGCTGACGAAACCGTCGTAGGCCTGGAGCGGGTGCAGGAACCGACCGTCGTCGAAGGCGAAGAGATCGAAGGCGAGATCGTCGACGGCGAGATCGTCGAAGGTGAAGTAGCGGACGAGAACCAAGAAGCAGGCGAAGTCGCGGCTGAAGAAGCCCCGCAAGCCAGCGAAGACTGATAGCGAGAGTGGATGTGAGCAAGCGAGCCTTTAACTTCTGCGCCGGTCCCGCGGCGCTTCCCACCGAGGTGCTGGAACGCGCCCGCGCCGAGCTGCTGGATTGGCAGGGCAAGGGCCTGTCGGTCATGGAGATGAGCCATCGTAGCGACGACTACGTGGCCATCGCCGAGAAGGCCGAGCAGGACCTGCGCGACCTGATGGCGATCCCGTCGAACTACAAGGTGCTGTTCCTGCAGGGCGGCGCCAGCCAGCAGTTCGCCGAGATTCCGCTGAACCTGCTGCCCGAAGACGGCGTGGCGGACTACGTGGAAACCGGCATCTGGTCGAAGAAGGCCATCGAAGAGGCTCGTCGCTACGGCAACGTCAACGTCGCCGCCAGCGCATCCAAGTACGACTACTTCGCAATCCCCGGCCAGAACGAGTGGAACCTGTCCAAGGACGCGGCCTACCTGCACTACGCGTCCAACGAGACCATCGGCGGCCTGGAATTCGACTGGATTCCGGAAGTCGGTGACGTCCCGCTGGTGGTGGACATGTCCTCGGACATCCTCTCCCGCCCGATCGACGTGTCGAAGTTCGGCCTGATCTACGCCGGCGCGCAGAAGAACATCGGCCCGTCCGGCCTGGTGGTCGTGATCGTGCGCGAAGACCTGCTGGGTCGCGCCCGCAGCATCTGCCCGACCATGCTCAACTACAAGGTCGCCGCCGATAACGGCTCCATGTACAACACTCCGGCGACCTACTCCTGGTACCTCTCCGGCCTGGTCTTCCAGTGGCTGAAGGAGCAGGGCGGCGTCGACGCCATGGAACAGCGCAACCGCGCCAAGAAGGACATGCTGTACGGCTTCATCGACAGCAGCGACTTCTACACCAACCCGATCCAGCCCAGCGCCCGCTCCTGGATGAACGTGCCGTTCCGCCTGGCCGACGAGAAGCTCGACAAGGCCTTCCTCGCCGGTGCCGACGCGCGCGGCTTGCTCAACCTGAAGGGCCACCGTTCGGTGGGCGGCATGCGTGCCTCCATCTATAACGCCCTGGGGCTGGACGCCATCGAAGCCCTGGTTGGCTACATGGCCGAGTTCGAGAAGGAGCACGGCTGATGAGCGACGCTGACCAGCTCAAGGCGTTGCGCGTACGCATCGACAGCCTCGACGAGAAGATCCTCGAGCTGATCAGCGAACGCGCCCGCTGCGCCACCGACGTGGCGCGCGTGAAATTGGCCTCCCTGCCCGAAGGCGAGAAGCCGGTGTTCTACCGGCCCGAGCGCGAGGCGTGGGTGCTCAAGCACATCATGGAGCTGAACAAGGGCCCGCTGGACAACGAGGAAGTCGCTCGTCTGTTCCGCGAGATCATGTCCTCCTGCCTGGCCCTGGAGCAGCCACTGAAAGTGGCCTACCTCGGCCCGGAAGGCACCTTTACCCAGGCCGCCGCGCTCAAACACTTCGGCCACGCGGTGATCAGCACGCCGATGGCGGCCATCGACGAAGTGTTCCGCGAAGTTGCCGCCGGTGCGGTGAACTTCGGCGTGGTGCCTGTGGAAAACTCCACCGAAGGCGCGGTCAACCACACCCTCGACAGCTTCCTCGAGCACGACCTGGTGATCTGCGGCGAGGTGGAACTGCGTATCCACCACCACCTGCTGGTCGGTGAGAACACCAAGACCAACAACATCACCCGCATCTATTCCCACGCCCAGTCCCTGGCCCAGTGCCGGAAGTGGCTGGATGCGCACTACCCGAACGTCGAGCGCGTGGCGGTTTCCAGCAATGCCGACGCCGCCAAACGGGTGAAGAGCGAGTGGAACAGCGCTGCGATTGCCGGCGATATGGCGGCCAGCCTGTACGGCCTGGACAAGCTGCACGAGAAGATCGAGGACCGCCCGGACAACTCCACGCGCTTCCTCATGATCGGCAATCAGGAAGTGCCGCCCACGGGCGATGACAAGACTTCCATCATCGTCTCCATGCGCAACAAGCCGGGCGCGCTGCACGAGCTGTTGGTGCCGTTCCACAGCAACGGTGTTGACCTGACGCGCATCGAGACCCGCCCGTCGCGCAGCGGCAAGTGGACCTACGTGTTCTTCATCGACTTCGTCGGCCACCACAAGGACCCGCTGATCAAGGACGTGTTGGAAAAGATCAACAGCGAAGCCGTTGCCCTGAAGGTACTGGGTTCGTACCCCAAGGCCGTGCTTTGACATGGGGCGAAATGCCCATTGGCCGTCGCAGACGGTCGATTGTGCAGGGCGCGCCGGCCTCAAGGCCCAGCGCCCCTGCCTGGTCTGGCTGACTGGGCTGAGCGGTTCCGGCAAGTCGACGCTGGCCGATGCCCTCGAGCAGCGACTGCATGCGTCCGGGCGGCACACCTACCTGCTCGATGGCGATCATCTCCGTCAGGGCTTGAATCGGGACCTCGGCTTCAGCGCTGAAGACCGCTGTGAAAATATTCGCCGCGTCGGGGAGGTGGGGGCGCTGATGGTGGATGCTGGCCTGATCACCATCGCCGCGTTCATTTCGCCGTTTCGTGCGGATCGCGACAGAGTTCGCAAGCTGTTACCCGAGCGTTTCGTGGAAGTGCATGTCTCCACGCCGCTGAAAGTGTGCGAGGAGCGCGATCCCAAAGGGCTCTACCGCAAAGCGCGAGCCGGCGAACTCAAGGAGTTCACCGGCATCGACTCTCCGTTCGAGGCGCCGCTGGCCGCCCACGTGAGCATCGATACGTCCGTGCTGTCGGTAGAGGAATCTGTTGACCGTATCTGCGATTACATGGCTGCCGCCGGCTATATCGAGTCAGTCTGTGCGGCCCCAGTCGAGAGAGATGTCCATGAGCTGTGATTTCCTTGCCCTGGCCCAGCCGGGCGTGCAGAAACTTTCTCCCTACGTTCCCGGCAAGCCGGTCGATGAACTGGCCCGCGAGCTGAAGCTCGACCCCGCTGGCATCGTCAAACTGGCCAGCAATGAGAACCCGCTGGGCCCGAGCCCCAAGGTCCTCGACGCCATTCGCGCCGAATTGGCCGAACTGACCCGCTACCCCGACGGCAACGGCTTCGAGCTGAAGTCCCGCCTGGCCGCCCGCTGCGGCGTCGACACCGCGCAGGTCACCCTGGGCAACGGCTCCAACGACATTCTCGACCTGGTCGCCCGCGCCTATCTGGCGCCTGGCCTGAACGCCGTGTTCAGCCAGTACGCCTTCGCCGTCTACCCGATCTCCACCCAGGCCGTCGGCGCCCAGGGCAAGGTCGTGCCGGCGAAAGACTGGGGCCACGACCTGGAAGCCATGCTGGCGGCCATCGACGCCAACACCCGCGTGGTCTTCATCGCCAACCCGAACAACCCCACCGGTACCTGGTTCGGCCCGGACGCGCTGGAGCGCTTCCTCTCGCAGGTGCCGGAGAGCGTCCTCGTGGTGCTCGACGAGGCCTACATCGAGTATGCCGAAGGCGAGGAACTGCCGGACGGTTTGAAGTACCTGGCCCGCTACCCGAACCTGCTGGTCTCCCGCACCTTCTCCAAGGCCTACGGCCTGGCCTCGCTGCGCGTCGGTTACGCGATCTCCTCGGCGCAGGTCGCCGACGTGCTCAACCGCGTTCGCCAGCCGTTCAACGTCAACAGCCTGGCCCTGGCCGCCGCCTGTGCGGCGCTGGACGATGCTGACTACCTAGCCCAAGGCAAGCGCATCAACGACGAAGGCATGGCGCAGCTGGAAAACGGCCTGCGCGCCCTGGACCTGCAATGGATTCCCTCCAAGGGCAACTTCATCGCCGTGGACCTCAAGCGTGACGCCGGCCCTGTCTACCAGGCGCTGCTCGCCGAAGGCGTGATCGTCCGTCCGGTGGGTGGCTACGGCATGCCGCAGCACCTGCGCATCTCCATCGGCCTGCCGGCCGAGAACGCCCGCTTCCTCGAAGCGCTGGCCAAGGTGCTTGCCCGTGCCTGAAGTTGTTCAGCGCAAGCGCCTGGTGGTGGTGGGGCTCGGCCTGATCGGCGGCTCCTTCGCCAAGGGCATCCGCGAAAAGGGCCTGTTCGAGGAAGTGGTCGGCGTCGACCGTGACCCGCAAACCCGCCGCCTGGCGGTGGAACTGGGAGTGGTCGACCGCTGCGAGGAAAACCTTGCTGCCGGTTGCCGCGAGGCTGACGTGATCCAGCTTGCGGTGCCGATCCTGGCCATGGAGAAGGTCCTCGGCGAACTCGCCACCCTCGATATCGGCAATGCCATCCTCACCGACGTGGGCAGCGCCAAGGGCAATGTGGTGCGCGCTGCGAAAGCCGTGTTCGGTGGCATGCCGGCGCGCTTCGTTCCCGGCCATCCCATCGCCGGTTCCGAGCAGAGCGGGGTGGAAGCGGCCAACGCGAAATTGTTCCGCCGTCATAAAGTCATCCTCACCCCGCTGGATAATGCCGACGCGGACGCGATCCAGTGCGTCGAGAGCCTCTGGCGCGAGTTGGGCGCTGATGTCGAGCAGATGGCCGTCGAGCATCACGACGAAGTCCTCGCCGCCACCAGCCACCTGCCGCACCTGCTGGCCTTCACGCTGGTCGACTCGCTGGCCAAACGCAGTGAGAATCTGGAAATCTTCCGTTATGCCGCTGGCGGCTTCCGCGATTTCACGCGGATCGCCGGCAGCGACCCGGTGATGTGGCACGACATCTTCCTTGCCAACCGCGAGGCGGTGCTGCGCATCCTCGACGTATTCCGTGACGACCTCGACGATCTGCGCGAGGCCGTCGACCATGGGGACGGGCAACAACTGATGGGTGTTTTCACCCGCGCCCGCGTTGCCCGCGAGCATTTCAGCAAAATCCTGGCCCGCCGGGCCTATGTGGACGCCATGCACAACGATGACCTGATTTTCCTGGCCCAGCCGGGTGGCCGCCTCTCCGGACGTGTTCGCGTACCGGGCGACAAGTCCATTTCCCACCGCTCGATCATGCTCGGCTCGCTGGCCGAAGGCACGACCGAGGTACAAGGTTTCCTCGAGGGTGAAGACGCCCTCGCCACCATCCAGGCCTTCCGCGACATGGGCGTGGTCATCGAAGGCCCGCACCACGGCCGCGTGACCGTGCATGGCGTCGGCCTGCATGGCTTGAAGACGCCGCCCGGCCCGATCTACCTGGGCAACTCCGGCACCTCCATGCGCCTGCTCAGTGGCCTGCTGGCCGCCCAGCCGTTCGACACCACCCTGACCGGCGATGCGTCGCTGTCCAAGCGCCCGATGAATCGCGTCGCCAAGCCGCTGCGCGAGATGGGCGCAGTGATCGAGACTGGCCCCGAAGGCCGTCCGCCGCTGACCATCCGTGGTGGCCAGAAGCTCACCGGCATGCACTACGACATGCCCATGGCCAGCGCCCAGGTGAAATCCTGCCTGCTGCTTGCCGGCCTCTACGCAGCCGGTGAAACCTCCACCACCGAGCCGGCCCCGACCCGCGACCATACCGAGCGCATGCTGCGCGGCTTCGGCTACCCGGTCGACGTCGAAGGCGCCACCGCTCGCGTCGAGTCCGGCCACAAGCTCACTGCTACCTCGATCGAAGTCCCGGCCGACATTTCCTCCGCCGCCTTCTTCCTGGTTGCCGCGAGCATCGCCGAAGGTTCCGACCTGACCCTGGAACATGTCGGCATCAACCCGACCCGTACCGGCGTCATCGACATCCTCAAGCTCATGGGGGCCGACATCACCCTGGAAAACCAGCGTGAAGTGGGTGGCGAACCGGTTGCCGACATTCGCGTGCGCTCGGCGCAGCTGAAAGGCATCGACATCCCCGAAGACCTGGTGCCGCTGGCCATCGACGAGTTCCCCGTGCTCTTCGTTGCCGCCGCCTCTGCCTCCGGCCGCACTGTGCTGCGCGGCGCGGAAGAACTGCGGGTGAAGGAATCCGACCGCATCCAGGTCATGGCCGACGGCCTGCTGGCCCTCGGCGTGAAGTGCGAGCCGACCCCGGACGGCATCATCATCGACGGCGGCAGCTACGGCGGCGGCGAAGTCTGGAGCCACGGTGACCACCGTATCGCCATGTCCTTCAGCGTGGCTTCCCTGCGTGCCGGTGCGCCTATCCGCATCCACGACTGCGCCAACGTCGCGACCTCCTTCCCGAACTTCCTCGGGCTGGCGTCCGGCGCGGGTATTCGCGTCGCCGAGGAGAAAAACTGATGAACGGCGAATGGCCGGTCCTCGCCATCGATGGCCCCAGCGGCTCGGGCAAGGGCACCGTCGCCGGTCTGCTGGCCAAGCGCCTGGGCTGGAACCTGCTGGACTCCGGCGCGCTGTATCGCCTGCTGGCGTTCGCTGCCGGTAACCACGGCATCGACCTGACCAATGAGGAAGCCCTCAAGGTTCTCGCCGCACACCTGGACGTGCAGTTCACCCATGCCAAGGGCGGACAGGGTCAGCACATCATCCTCGAAGGCGAAGATGTCACCGATACCATCCGTACGGAGCAGGTCGGCGCCGGCGCCTCGCAAGTCGCCGCACTACCGGCGGTGCGCGATGCGCTGCTGCAACGCCAGCGCGCCTTCCTCGAAGCCCCCGGCCTTGTCGCCGATGGCCGCGACATGGGTACCGTGGTCTTCCCCAGCGCACCGCTGAAGATCTTCCTGACAGCGTCGGCCGAAGAGCGTGCCCGTCGCCGTTACCTGCAGCTCAAGGGCAAGGGTATCGACAGCGATCAGGCGCAACTGGCGGAGGAAATCAGCGCCCGCGACGAGCGTGACAGCCAGCGTGCCGTGGCTCCGCTCAAGCCCGCCGAAGGCGCCATCCTGGTGGACTCCACCTCGATGAGCATTGAAGAGGTCGTGGACAGTATCCTCGCCGAGGTTTCTCGTCGCGGCCTGGCGGACTAGTCGAACGGCTCACGAAAATCCCCGGCCAGCCGGGGATTTTTCTTTCCCGGGGCGAGTGCGTCGCAGGACGGATCTGACAGGCGGTCCTCCCGTCTTCCGAGGCTGGGCGAAAATGAAGGAATGAGGCTGGAGTCGTGAAGGACATCGGAAACCGGGGCGCCGATTGACGCAACCGACATCCGTTGCTACCATTCCAGACCTTGTATCGGGAGGGTTTCGCCCATATTGAGCGAAGCGTTCCCTTAAAATCTGAATGTGGAGCATCCGTTTCGGCGGGTGCAACAGGGGGCCGGCAGGATACCAGTCTTGATCCTGCTGGCTTCTTTTTCATCACTTGACCGTGTTCGCTGGTGGCGCGGAATCGGGCTTACAAGCCTTTGACTACAGGTATAGACATGAGCGAAAGCTTCGCAGAACTCTTTGAAGAAAGTCTTAAATCCCTCGACATGCAGCCGGGTGCAATCATCACCGGCATCGTGGTCGACATCGATGGTGACTGGGTCACCGTCCATGCCGGTCTGAAATCCGAGGGCGTCATCCCGGTCGAGCAGTTCTACAACGAACAGGGCGAGCTGACCATCAATGTGGGTGACGAAGTCCACGTTGCGCTTGACGCGGTAGAAGACGGCTTTGGTGAAACCAAGCTGTCCCGCGAAAAAGCCAAGCGTGCCGAGAGCTGGATCGTTCTGGAAGCTGCTTTCTCTGCCGACGAAGTGGTCAAAGGCGTCATCAACGGCAAGGTCAAGGGTGGCTTCACCGTCGACGTCAACGGCATCCGTGCGTTCCTGCCGGGTTCGCTGGTCGACGTGCGTCCGGTGCGCGACACCACTCACCTGGAAGGCAAAGAGCTCGAGTTCAAGGTCATCAAGCTGGACCAGAAGCGCAACAACGTTGTCGTTTCCCGCCGCAGCGTGCTGGAAGCCGAGAACAGCGCCGAGCGCGAAGCTCTGCTGGAATCCCTGCAGGAAGGCCAGCAGGTCAAAGGTATCGTCAAGAACCTCACCGACTACGGTGCGTTCGTTGACCTGGGCGGCGTCGATGGTCTGCTGCACATCACCGACATGGCCTGGAAGCGTATCAAGCATCCGTCGGAAATCGTCAACGTTGGCGACGAGATCGATGTCAAGGTTCTGAAGTTCGACCGCGAGCGCAACCGCGTATCCCTGGGCCTGAAGCAACTGGGCGAAGACCCATGGGTTGCCATCAAAGCCCGTTACCCGGAAGGCACCCGCGTTACCGCGCGCGTCACCAACCTCACCGACTACGGCTGCTTCGCCGAGCTGGAAGAGGGCGTGGAAGGCCTGGTACACGTCTCCGAAATGGACTGGACCAACAAGAACATCCACCCGTCGAAAGTCGTTCAGGTTGGCGACGAAGTGGAAGTTCAGGTTCTGGACATCGACGAAGAGCGTCGTCGTATCTCCCTGGGCATCAAGCAGTGCAAGTCCAACCCGTGGGAAGATTTCTCCAGCCGCTTCAACAAGGGCGACAAGATCTCCGGCACCATCAAGTCGATCACCGATTTCGGTATCTTCATCGGCCTGGAAGGCGGCATCGACGGTCTGGTTCACCTGTCCGACATCTCCTGGAACGAAGTTGGCGAAGAAGCCGTTCGCCGCTTCAAGAAGGGCGACGAGCTGGAAACCGTCATCCTCTCCGTTGATCCGGAGCGTGAGCGCATCTCCCTGGGCATCAAGCAGCTGGAAGACGATCCGTTCTCCAACTACGCATCGCTCAACGAGAAAGGCACCATCGTTCGCGGCACCGTGAAGGAAGTGGACGCCAAAGGCGCTGTCATCAGCCTGGGCGGCGAAATCGAAGGCATCCTGAAAGCCTCCGAAATCAGCCGTGACCGCGTTGAAGACGCTCGCAACGTTCTGAAAGAAGGCGAAGAAGTCGAAGCCAAGATCATCAGCATCGACCGTAAGAGCCGCGTCATCTCCCTCTCCATCAAGTCGAAAGACGTTGATGACGAGAAAGATGCGATGAAAGAACTGCGTCACAAGCAAGACGTAGAAGCCACTGGTCCGACCACCATCGGTGATCTGATTCGTGCTCAGATGGAGAACCAGGGCTAATCCCTGATTCACCATCCAAGGAAAAGGGCGACTTCGGTCGCCCTTTTTCGTTTCTGCCTTTCGCAGGGCGCGGGCGTACAGCGCTTTTCCTGTGCTGAGACTGACGCTATGTTGCCTGCCCCGTTCCGGTCTTCCTTTCCATGCCTTACCTGCTTTTCGTCACCGTCCTCTGGGCGTTCTCCTTCAGCCTGATCGGCGAATACCTCGCCGGGCAGGTCGACAGCTATTTCGCCGTGCTGACCCGCGTGGTGCTCGCCGGCCTGGTGTTCCTGCCACTGACCCGCTGGCGCGGCGTCGATCCTCGTTTCATTGGCGGGGTGATGCTGGCAGGCGCGCTGCAGTTCGGCATTACTTACGTTTGCCTGTACCAGAGTTTCCGGGTGCTGACGGTCCCGGAGGTGCTGCTGTTCACCGTGCTGACGCCGTTGCACGTGGCGCTGATCGATGACGCGTTGAACCGGCGCTTCAATGCCTGGGCGCTGCTGGCGGCCGCGGTAGCGGTGCTGGGCGCCGGGATCATTCGCTATGACGGCGTTAGCGGCGACTACATACAGGGCTTCCTCCTGCTGCAGGTGGCCAACGCGACCTTCGCAGCGGGGCAGGTGTTCTACAAGCATCTGGTGCGACGCTATCCCTCGGACATCCCGCAGTACCGCCGCTTCGGCTATTTCTTCGTCGGTGCGCTGCTGGTCGCGCTGCCGGGCTGGTTGCTGTTCGGTAATCCGCAGAAGCTGCCGACCACCGACCTGCAATGGGGCGTGCTGATCTGGATGGGGCTGCTGGCCACCGCGCTCGGGCAGTTCTGGTGGAACAAGGGGGGCACCATGGTGGATGCCGGCACCCTGGCGGTGATGAACAACCTGCATGTACCGGTGGGGCTGCTCATAAACCTGCTGATCTGGAACGAGGCCGCTGACTTGCCGCGCCTGGCGCTGGGTGGTGCGGTGATCGTTGCTTCGCTGGGCGTCAATCGCCTTGGCCTGCGCCGTCGCAAGGAGCGCTTCGCATGAATATCTCCGGACGTGGCGTAGCGCTGTCCCTGGCGTCTTCCGTGCTGTTCGTGACCTTGCCGGGTTACATCCATTCGCTGGCGCCGCTGACCAGCATCCAGGTGATCGCCCACCGGGTGGTCTGGTCGATTCCCATGGTCCTGCTGCTGGTGCTGTTCACCCGCCAGGGCGGAGTGCTGCGTGAGGCGGGCCGCCGTCTGTTGCGCGAGCCATGGCTGCTGGCATGCTTCCCGTTGACGGCGGCGATGATGCTGATCCAGTGGGGTGTGTTCATCTGGGCGCCCATGGTTGGGCGCACGCTGGAGCTGTCGCTGGGCTACTTCCTGCTGCCGCTGACCATGGTGCTCTGCGGCCGGGTGTTCTATGGCGAGCGTCTGACCACGTTGCAGGGCATTGCCGTCGCCTTCGCGCTGGCGGGCGTGCTGCACGAGTTGTGGCTGACCCGCGCGTTCTCCTGGTTCACCCTGATCACTGCGCTGGGCTATCCGCCGTATTTCATGCTGCGCCGCAAGATGGCGGTGGATTCGCTGTCCGGCTTCGTCTTCGAGATGATCGTGCTGCTGCCGTTCGCCCTGGCCGCCTTGTGGATAACTGATAGTGCCAAGGTGCTGGAAGAGGTGCCTCGCCTGTGGGCGCTGCTGCCGCTGCTGGGCCTGATCAGCGCGCTGGCGTTCGGCGCGATGATGGCGGCCAGCCGGCTGTTGCCCATGGGGCTGTTCGGGATTCTGAGTTATGTCGAGCCGGTGCTGCTGTTTGCCATCGCCGTGCTGTTCCTGGGCGAGGCATTCAACCCGGCGCAGATCTGGACCTACGGGCCGATCTGGATTGCCGTGCTGCTGACCGGTTGGGATAGCGCGCGACTGCTGCGCCGGCAGGCGCGTCGCGGCCTATAAGAGTTGAGCGCTCTCCCGCAAGGGGAGAGCGCCCTAATCAGTCGTAACGACCGCCGACGTCGGCTTTCGCCAGGGTTTCCGGCAGGATGCGGCGGGCAGCGGTGTAGTGCTTCTTCCAGTAGTCGCCACTGAGGTCAGAGACACGAACCTTCTGGCCGCGGCGCGGCGCATGGACGAACTGGTTGTCTCCGACGTAGATGCCGACATGGTCGACATTGCGACGGTTGTGGATGCGGAAGAACACCAGGTCGCCGGGCTGCAGATCGCCACGCGCCACTTTCGAGTTGCCGCGCATGCTGTACATCTGCTGCGCGGTACGCGGCAGGTCGACTTCGTCGACGTTCTGGAACACGTAGTTCACCAGGCCGCTGCAATCGAAGCCGCGCTTGGGCGAAGTGCCGCCCCAGCGGTATGGCGTGCCGATCATGCTGTAGGCACGCTGGGTGACCTGGTGCGCCTCGCTCTTGGTCGGCTTGACCGGCTTGGCATTGAAGGTCAGTAGGGCACTGCCCTGGACCGGGACTCGCAGATCAACCGGTGCAGGTTGATAGGTGCGCGTGATCTTGGAGGAGGCGGTTGCCTCGGTGGCGGCCAAGAGGGTCGCCAAGCCTATGGAAAGGCATGTCAAAAGGGTACTTCGCATTCGGCATGTCTTCTTGCTGGTTGATATCGCCCAGACTCCGCTGGATCGCCATTGTTGTCGGCGTGGTTTCCTTTGGTCCGCTCAAAAATTCCACGCATTCTGAACGACTTTTCATGACAGTTCGTACCGTCTGTCGACTCTGATATTTCCCCTGTGACTTGTAGGACGCTGCGTGACATGTGTTCGGACGCATCAGTCACGGCCTGACCTTATAGCCGGAAGCCCTATAAAACGGGGCTTTCGGCCGCGCGACGGAAAGCCGGCGGGTTGATGGCCAAAAGCCAGGCGCTTAAGGTTTCTTAAGGAAAAACCCGACGAAATGCAGGTAATTGTTCTGAACGAATCAGCCCAGATGGGCGAGCAGGGCGGGAAGAACCTGTTCGCTCAGCAGCGGGGCAAGGTTCTGTGGGTATTCGCCGGTCGGATCCAGCCAGGCGAGCTCTTCCAGCTCGGCGGCGGGCTGGACGGCATGGGGCAGGGCGGCGACGAAGACCTGGGCGTCCACGCGCATGTTCGCCTCGTTGGCGGCCTTGGCCTGGAAGTGGCCGAGCGGGGTCAGTGCGGAAGTCACAAGGTGCAGGTCGAGTTCTTCGCCCAGCTCGCGCAGCAGGGCCTGGACCGACGTCTCGCCGGGTTCGTGCTTGCCGCCGGGCAGCATGAAGGCCTGGGTGCCACGCTTTCGTACCAGCAGCAGGCGTCCGGCGTCATCGAGCAGGCAGGCGGCGGCGATACGAATGGTGGAGGTCATGGCGAGGGCGTTTCCTTCAGAACCTGGTAGCGCATCTGCACGATGCCGCTGGGAAAGCTGCGCTGCTCCAGCAGCTGCAGGCGTTGCTCGAGCCCGATGCTGAACAGCGGAATGCCGGCACCGAGCAGGTGCGGAATGATGCTGACGATCACTTCGTCGAGCAAGCCTGCGGCGAGGAAATTGCCCGCCAGGCTACCGCCGCCCACTAGCCAGATGCGCTGGCAGCCGCGTGCCTCCAGTGAGGCGAGGGCGTCTACCGGTGCGTAATGCTCAAGTTCCACCTGCGGCGCGGCCCTGGACAGGTGATTGGAGCGGGTCATGACCAGCGCAGGTTTGTCGGGGTACGGCCATTCGCCCTGGCTCAGGTAGAACAGATAGGTGGCGCGCCCCATGAGCAGGCCGTCGATGCTGGCATAGAAGGCGCTGTAGCCGTGGTCATCAACCTGGCTGCCGTGGCCTTCGAGCCAGTCCACGCTGCCATCAGGGCGGGCGATGTAGCCGTCGAGGCTGGCGGACACGTAATAAATGAGCGTCGATGGCACCTGCGTTCTCCTTTTTGTCAGGCCCATCAGAGCATGGCATCGCCCTTCGCCAAGCGACGGTACGTTTGTCGGATTATTGACGCGACGGTGCGCCGCAAGCGGCCGCCGGCAATATTTCCAGCGCGCAGGCTCGGCAAACATTAAGCTATGCAGCTATTTGGTCTTTACGTGATATCGAGGTCTGCCTTGTTCTCCCAATTCGCCCTCCACGAACGCCTGCTCAAGGCGCTCGATTCGTTGTCCTTCACCGAACCGACCCCGGTCCAGGCCGCGGCTATTCCGAAGGCCCTGGAGGGACGCGACCTGCGGGTGACGGCGCAGACCGGCAGCGGCAAGACCGCTGCCTTCGTGCTGCCGCTGCTGCATCGCCTGCTCAGCGAAGAGAAGCCCAAGAGCGGCGCCCGCGCGCTGATCCTGCTGCCGACCCGTGAGCTGGCCCAGCAGACCCTCAAGGAAGTCGAGCGCTTCGCCCAGTTCACCTACATCAAGGGCTGCCTGATCACCGGCGGCGAAGACTTCAAGGTGCAGGGGGCGCGCCTGCGCAAGAACCCGGAAATCATCATCGGCACGCCTGGCCGCCTGAACGAGCAATTCAACGCCGGCAACCTGCCGCTGGGCGATGTGGAAGTGCTGATCCTCGACGAAGCCGACCGCATGCTCGACATGGGCTTCTCCGAGGACGTGCTCAAGCTCGCGGCGCAGTGCCCGGCCGAGCGCCAGACCCTGCTGTTCTCCGCCACCAGCGGCAGCGGCCTGCACGAGATGGTCGAGAAGGTCCTGCGCGAGCCGGAAACTCTCCAGCTCAACCGCGTCAGCGAGCTGAACGAGGATGTCAGCCAGCAGGTGATCCTGACCGACCACACCGGGCACAAGGAAGAACTGTTGCAGTGGCTGCTGGCCAACGAGACCTATGAGAAGGCCATCGTCTTCACCAACACCCGCGTCGCTGCCGACCGCCTGACCGGCCGTCTGATCGCTGCCGGCCACAAGGTCTTCGTGCTGCACGGCGAGAAGGACCAGAAGGACCGCAAGCTGGCCATCGAGCGCCTGAAGCAGGGGGCGGTGAAGATCCTCGTCGCCACCGACGTGGCCGCCCGTGGCCTGGACGTCGACGGCCTGGACCTGGTGATCAACTTCGATATCCCGCGCCGTGGCGACGAATACGTGCACCGCATCGGCCGCACCGGCCGTGCCGGCGCCGGCGGCACCGCGATCTCGCTGGTCGGCCATGGCGACTGGAACCTGATGTCGAGCATCGAGCGCTACCTCAAGCTGCGCTTCGAGCTGCGCACCATCAAGGAACTCAAGGGCACCTACAAGGGGCCGAAAAAGGTCAAGGCGTCCGGCAAGGCTGCTGGCACCAAGAAGAAAAAGGACGATGCGAAGAAGACCGGCAGCAAGTCGCCGGCGAAGAAGAAGCCCGCCGCCAAGCCGAAATCCGGCCCCTCGAAGGTGGTGAGCCAGGACGGCCTGGCGCCGCTCAAGCGCAAGAAGCCGGCGGCTGAGTAAAACGCCTGCGTCACCCTAAACGCCTCTCCTGACCGAGAGGCGTTTTTATTTGTGCGCGGTTAACCCAGGGTTTCCGGCGGCGCTTCGTAGCTGCCGGACTCGTAGCTCACGCCGTGACGGATCACCGGCGGCGCGTCGCCATCGTGGAGGCTGGTCACGTTGTCGATGATGGTCTTGTCCTCGAGGGTGAGCCGATCGAGCATGCGCAGGTGGCCGATCCAGTTGTCCACCAGGAACAGCTCCTGCCAGACCTCGGGATTGCTCACGTCGCGGTACAGCGCCCAGCGTTCCGCGCCGTTACGCAGGCGCAGGCGGCGCAAGGGTTTGGCGGCGCGGACGAAGTCGCGGGTGCGCTCGGCGGGAATCCGATACTCGATGGAGACCATCACCGAGCCGCGCTCGGGGTTGAACACGAAGGTCGGCTGGCCCGGTACGCCGCCCGGTGCACGGGCGATGCTGGCGGAGTTCAGCTCCGGCAGGCGCGAGTTGTAGAGCAGCGCCACGGAGATCAGCAGCAGGCAGCCGGCGGCGATCAATGCGCCTTGCACGCCCATGGTTTCGGCGAAGTGGCCCCAGAGGAAGGAGCCTGCCGCCAGCCCGCCGTAGATGGCGGTCTGGTAGAGCGCCAGGGCACGCGCCTTGACCCAGTCGGGCACGAGGATCTGCACGGCCGAGTTGTAGGTGGCGACAGCGGCGATCCAGCAGGCGCCGCCCAGCACCAGCGCGGGGAAGATCACCCAGAGGTTGTCGACCCAGCCCAGGGTCAGCATGACCAGCGCCAGGGTGGCGGCGGCGAAGCTGATCAACCGGCTGCTGCCCAGCCACTGGCGAGCCTTGCTGACGATGGTGCTGGCGACAATGGCGCCAAGCCCGAGTGCCCCCAGCATGTAGCCGTAGACCGAGGCGCTGCCGTCCGGGTTACGGTGCGCCAGTAGCGGCAGGAGTGCCCAGATGGCGCTGGCGGAGAGACCGAACACCGCCGAGCGCAGCATCACCAGGCGGGTGACGCTGGAGTACTGGGTGAAACGCAGCGCGGCGATCACGCCCTCGAAGATGTGTTCCGGCGGCAGGGTGCGCTTGGGCACGTCGCGGCGCCATTGCCAGATCGCCCAGATCAGCGCGGCGTAGCAGATGCAGTTGAACAGGAACACCCAGGACGCGCCGGTGGCCGACAGCAGAAGGCCGCCGATGGCCGGGCCGACGGCGCGGGCGACGTTGTAGTTGACGCTGTTGAGCAGCACTGCGTCGCCGAGCATGCGCGGCGGCACCTGCTCGTTCACCGCCGCCTGCCAGGCGGGAATGGTGATCGAGCTGCCCAGCGATAGCCAGAGGATCGACACGATCAGCATCAGCGGGTCGAGATAGCCCATGAAGGCCAGCACCGTCACCAGTGCGGCACCGGAAAGTTCGACGCTCAAGCCCACCAGCATGATCTTGCGGCGGTCGTGGTTGTCGGCCAGCACGCCGGACATGATCGACAGCAGCACCAGCGGCAATGCCGAGGCGACCTGGATCATCGCAACCATCAGTGGGCTGGCGTGGGCCTCGGTGACCACCCAGGCGGCGGCGACCGACTGCGCCCAGGTGCCCAGGTTGGCGAACAGGTTGCAGATCCAGATGATGCGGAACGCGGCGATGCTGAAGGGGGCGAGTACGCCACTGCGAGGTTCGGCTGGATCGGGCTTGAGGGGGAGGTCGTGCTTGGGTGAAACGGACTGCAGCATGGGGACGCCCTTATTTCAAGTGGTCGGCACGCGTGTGGAACCGGTGCCTGTCCATGCCGGGCAAGTGTAGTGGCTGGGGCCGTATGCGCCATTGATGATGGTCAGGCGTGGCGTTATCGGTGACTTGTGCTGGCAAGCTTCGACAGTGCCGGCAGGGCTTTGTGTTGTTAGTCTGCGTCGGAATTTTCCGAATTGCATTGCCAAATAAGAGCGAAAAGCCGATGAAGCGTCTTTCCACCTGCCTGCTGGCTGGCCTGCTGGTCCTGCCGCAAAGTCTCTGGGCCTGGTCCAATCACACCCTGGGCAGCTACATCGCCCTGCAGCAGTTGCCGGCCGTCGTCCAGGCGCCGGACGTCGAGGTCGAGCCGCTGGAGAGCTTCATCAGCCAGCAGCGTGCCGGCCTGGTGAAGCTGCTGGACGAGCAGGAAGCCTATGCGCGCGAGCATTTCCGCGAGTATCCGCCGCGTCCGGATGACCTGCGCTTCACCGAGGGTGGCCGCGACGATCTGCGCAAGGCCTTCCTCATGGCGCTGCGCCTGAATCCGGAGATCAAACTGGCCACCGCCGTGCAGCCTCCGCCTGGTGGTGAGTTGCCGAATCATGTGGCGTTGCAGCCGGCCGAGGTGCTGGTGTTCCGCAACCTGTCCGGCTGGAACCAGTGGCGTTTCGTGCAGTTGCAGGCTGGCGAGAAGATTCCGGCCATCGACGTGCTGGCCAGCGCTGCCGACGAGCCGGACTTCGGTCACGACATCAACCTGTTCAGCGACAACCCCGGCGAAGCCGGCCAGCGCTACGGCTTCGGTACCCAGCCGTTCGGCGACCCGCGCTACGAGTTCAGCTCCCAGGCGCCGTTCCACATGGGCTTCTACCATGAGGACGCGATTATCTTCACCGGCGCACCGTACCTGGAGCGCAATTGGCCGGAATGGCGCGCGTATCAGTTCTTCGGCCTGGCGCGCTTTGCCTTCGAGAACGGCCATCCCTACTGGGGCTACCGCTTCCTCGGCTGGGCGATGCACTACATCCAGGACATGACGCAGCCCTATCACTCGACGCCGCTGCCGGGCGAGACCACCGCCAGCATGCTGTGGACGGCGGGCAAGTCCATGGCGGGCTTTGATGCCGACAAGCAGGCGGCGATCCAGCGCGTGGCGGACCGGCATACGGGCGTGGAGCGTTATCAGGTGGACTGGCTGCGCGAGACGCTGCGCCTGGGCGGGCAGTCGCCGTTGCTGACGGCCTATGCGGATGTGAGTACTGACGGCACTTATCCACCGTACTCGACGCAATACCTGCGTGAGGTGGTAGCGAGCGAATCCCATGCCCATGCGGCGGCGTTCGATGCGGCGATCGGCCATTGGCTGGAAAACGAGAAGGCGCCAGCGGGGGATTTCAGCGCGGGGAACTCACCGGAGCCGTTCCGGCACGATGAGGCGTTGGATGAGCAGATTCTGCAATTGATCCGGCACTTCGGTGCGCACAGTCGCAACATTGCGAAGGCAGCCCTGCAGCCGTAAAAGAGGGCTGGCAGTTGCGCCGGGGCTGCGTGGGCCTCGGCGCAACTGCACAAGTCGCTTAGCCGCCGGAGCAGCCGTTGCCCCACACCTGGTATTCGACGGTGTGGCGCTGACCCTGGGTATCTTCGTAGGTCATGCGCGCCGGCACGATGCCGCACTCGTTGGACACGTCGGTGGTCGAGATCACGTGGGCGACGTCCAGTTTCATGTCGTAGGTGTACTGCTCCACGGCCGCGCTTGGCGCCTGGTCGGCGGCGTTCACCTGCTCGGCCAGGGCGAGCGAAGAGAAGCCCAGCATGGCCAGGATGACTACAGCTTTCATGAATTTACCTGCCTTGTTCCCGGTGTCCGGACGTGACGGGTCCGTGACGTTCAGCGGATGGCTGCGTCGGGAATCGTTGGGGTTGATTACGGGTCTTGGGTGGTGTTGCGGCGCGCGCTGTAACAGCACGGAAATAATAGGATTTGCCTGACCTGAGTCATATATCCAGGCGCCAACAAGACTTCGTACTCAGAGGCAATAATCCAGGATTGACGCGGGTTTCAGGGATGTTCCTGCGGCGGGTGGTCGCAGGTTCTGGCAATTTCGGGACGCAGTTGCAGGGGGCGTAGGAGCGGACTTCGTCCGCGATCGATTCCGCATCGCGCCCAGGCCAATCGCGGACGGAGTCCGCTCCCACGAAACGATCTGAAATTCGGTGCCGTGCCGTGCCGTGCGGTTCGCGAGCAAGCTCGCTCCTACAGGTGGATGTCGGATCTTGTGTAGGAGCGAGCTTGCTCGCGAACCCGACCCGCTCAATCGCGCAGGGGCGACTGTGGATCGAGCAGCGAGGTGCGGATGAAGTGCAGGTAGCTGCACACGCGGCGCAAGGGCGAGGAATCGAAGTGCGGCGGGCGGCGATCGTCGGTAGTGCGGGTCGCGTGGATCGCGTGCTCCACGGCAGCCAGCGCACGCTGGCGGTTGCTCTCGCTGGGCTGGATGAACAGCCGGATCAGCGCCCGGCCCAGCGCGCGGATGGCCCGGCGCCAGGGCATGCGCTCGGCGTACCAGGGCTCTTTCGGCAGGGCCTCCTGCTCGCGGCGCAACTCGATGATCGACAGGCCGATCTCCTGCACCTGGAAGGTCCAGCGCAGCAGCCGGCGTTGCACGTCCGGGCGGCCTGTGGATAACCCATACGCCTGGTTCAGCAGGTCGCGGGTGCCACTCTCGAAATTGGACGACAGGCCCTTCAGCGGATCGCTGATCACCCGTACTACGCGCAGGCGCAGCTCGGCTTCCAGGCGCTCCCACAACCATGGCCGGTTGGGTGGCAGGATGACGATCGCCGCGACGACGGCCATGCCCATCGACAGCAGCATCGCCAGGTATTCGTTGATGAAGGTGTAGGCATCGTAGCGCGCCAGGTTCGCCGGCAGCGAGGCGATGCAGAACCACACCAGCAGGCCGACGCCGTAGCCGCTCCACTTCGGCCGGGTGATCAGGAAGGCGCCGAGGGCGAACACCGGGGTGAGCACGAAGCACAGCAGCGGGAAGCCGTCGATGTGCGGCAGCACGCGGAAGGTAAGGATGAACCCCAGCGTGGCGCCCAGCAGCGTGCCGAGGGTCAGTTGCAGTGACAGGCGCTTGGGATTGGGTGAGGCGGAGGAGAGCGCTGCGATCAGTACCGAGGTCAGCGCGAATGTGGCGCCGCTGAGCCAGGATGTTTCGATCCAGAACACACCGCCGACGATTACCAACAGCGCGCAACGGAAGCCCGCTACGGCGGCGGCAAGCGCATTCGCCTTGGGCGTGAAGCGCTCCTTCCACTGCTCGCGCTCGTGCTTGTGCGCGGCGAGCGAGGCGTGGGTCTGCGCATAGTTGTGCATGTCGTCGACGAAGCGGAAGAGCAGCTCGGCGGCGGTCTCGAAATCCAGCTGGTCGGCCTCTCGCGGGCAGGTGTGGCCGAGGCTGGCACGGGCTTCGCGGATGCGCGGCATCAGGTGATGCTTGCACAGTTCGAGCTGCACGCTCAGGCGCTCGGCATCCGCTTCGGCGAGTGGCCGGCCGTGCCAGCTGGCGAGCAATTCGCTGACATCGATCAGGCAGGGCATCAGCACTTCCAGTACATTGCTGGCCTGCCGCTCGCGCAGGCGGTCGAGCAGGCGCTGCAAGGCGTGGAAGCGCGTCGTCAGTTGCATGAACTCGCTGTTCAGCCGCGCCAGGCGGCCGCTGCGCAGGCGCATGTGCGGGTCTTCGAAGGCGGTGACATTGCGCAGGCTTTCCAGGCCCACGACCTCGGCGGCGATGCGCGCACTGGCCTGTTCGAAGCGCTCGCGTTCCAGCGTGCCGTTGAGGCCGGCGCTGGCGAGGCCGGCGAAGTCACCGAAGCGAGTGTTCAGCGCATTGCGCAGGGCGGCGGTGCTGGTCTGCGGTAGCACGACGGCGCTGACCACGCCGGTGCAGAGAATCCCCAGGGTGATCTCGATCACCCGCCACAGCGCCTGCATGAAGGCGCCTTCGGGGTGCAGCGTGGCGGGAATGCCGATCATCACGGCGGTGTAGCCGGCCAGGAGGCAGGCATAGGCGCGGAAGTCGCGATAGCGTGCCGCACCGGCGGTGCACAGGCCGACCCAGATCGCCACGCAGAGCAGGAACAGCACGCGCTCCTGGGCGAACAGGGCGATGAAGGTGACCATCACCGTGAGCCCGGCCAGCGTGCCGAGGATGCGGTAGAAACTCTTTGCCAGCACCTGGCCGCTCTGCGGCTGCAGCACGATGAAGGCGCTGACCAGCACGGTATTGGGCTGCGGCAGCTCCAGACGGTAGGCCAGCCACAACGCCGTGAAGGCAGTGATCAGCGTCTTGAGGATGAACATCCAGGTAACGCCATCGGTGTGCGCCCAGTCGGACAGGGCGAAACGCACCGCGGCGGCCTTGGGCAGGCGCACGGACAGACTGCTCATCAGGCTTATCTCGGCAGGCGGTGGTCGGGCTGGATCGGGCCTTGAGGACCCTGTAGTTCGAGGTGCAGAGGAGTGGGAGGCACGTTGCACGAAAGGCGGAGCACGGGTGCGAATCCTGGGGTGTCGCGGTAGACCGCGTTGGGGACGGCGATTCTAGAAGTGCGCCGGGGGGCAGGATAAGCTGACGGTTGGATGAATTATTGTTGCCTGAAAGGACAATAATCCCGTCGCGACAGGTATGCGACAATTCGCCACCTGTCATGAATCTGTAACAAGGCGTTGCTCGTCCGAGCGCCGTTGCAGAGGCCGCCCGCCGTGGCGTGGACAGGCTCTCAGGAGAAATGATGGACCTGCTGCACAACATGCGTGCTTTTGTCTGTGTCGCCGAGACCGGCAGCTTCACCGCCGCCGCCCAGCGCATGGACCTCACCACCGCGTACGTCTCGCGGACGGTGGCCAAACTCGAAGCGCACCTGCGTACCCGCCTGCTGCACCGCACCACCCGCCGCATCGCCCTCACCGAAGCCGGCCAGCGCTACCTGCAGCGCTGCCAGCAGATCCTCGGTTACATCGAGGAAGCCGAGGCCGAAGCAGGCGATGCCCACGCCCGGCCCCACGGCAAGGTGAAGGTGCATGCCATGACCGGCATCGGCCAGCACTATCTGATCCGTGCGATCTCGCAGTACTGCGAGATCTACCCGGAGGTCACCTTCGACCTGACCCTGGCGAACCGCATTACCGACATCCTCGACGAGGGCTACGACATCTCCGTGGTCATCGCCCAGGAGTTGCCGGACTCGGGCTTCGTCTCCAAGCGTATCGGCAAGACCTACAGCGTGCTCTGCGCATCCCCCGAGTACGTGGCGCGCCAGGGCATGCCCAAGAAGCTTGCAGAGCTCACCGATCACCGTTGCCTGCGTCTGGTGAACTCGGTGATGTCGCTGGACAAGTGGCTGTTCGACGGCCCCGATGGCCAGGAAATGGTCGGCATCAACCACAGCCACTTCCAGGTCAACACCGCCGACGCCATGACCGAGGCGGTACGCGCCGGTATGGGCATCGGCGCGCTGCCGGTGTATTCCGCCGTGCAAGGGCTCAAGGATGGCAGCCTGGTGCGCGTGCTGCCCGACTACAGCCTGTTCCACCTGAATGTCTACGCGCTGTACCCGTCGCGCCAGTACCTCGACGCGAAGATCCGTACCTGGGTGGAGTTCCTCCGTGATTGCGTGCCCGGCATGCTCGAGGAACACGAGCGGATGATGCTCGAGCACCGTACGCGGGTGCCGGGCTGACGCGCCATCCCGCAGCCTTGAGCTGTTGATCCTTTCCGCGCCCGGCCCCTGCCGGGCGTTTCTTTTCGCATCTGGCGTTCCGTTTTTTCGAACGCGGCTTTGGGAAAAGATGAATTCTCCGAACGCCAGCATTTGCGTCAGTCTCCCTGCGAGCCTGTTCCCAGGCTCACCTCGCAAGCACAAGAACAAATTGAGGGTGACGCGATGTTTGGATCGAGGCTCGGATCGACAGGGCGGGCGTTGCTCGCCGTCCTGGCGTTGGCCTGCGCTACTGCCACACAGGCTGCCGATGAACCGCAGGCTGCCAAAGAACCGACTGTTCATGAACCCATAGTGATCAAGTTCGCCCACGTGGTCGCCGAGAACACGCCCAAGGGGCAGGGGGCGCTGATGTTCAAGCGCCTGGCCGAAGAGCGCCTGCCCGGCCGGGTGCGCGTGGAGGTCTACCCGAACTCCTCGCTGTTTGGTGACGGCAAGGAAATGGAAGCCCTGCTGCTGGGCGACGTGCAGATGCTCGCGCCGTCCCTGGCCAAGTTCGAGCAGTACACCAAGAAGGTGCAGATCTTCGACCTGCCGTTCCTCTTCGACGACATCCAGGCCGTCGACAACTTCCAGCGCAGCCCACAGGGCCAGAGCCTGCTGACCAGCATGCAGGGCAAGGGCATCCTCGGCCTGGCGTACTGGCACAACGGGATGAAGCAGCTGTCGGCCAACCGCCTGCTGCTGGAGCCAAGCGATGCGCGGGGGCTGAAGTTCCGCGTACAGGCCTCGGACGTGCTCAACGAGCAGTTCCGCACGCTGCGCGCCATTTCCCGCAAGATGTCTTTCGCCGAGGTCTACCAGGGCCTGCAGACCGGCGTGGTGAATGGCACCGAGAACACCTGGTCGAACTACGAGAGCCAGAAGGTCAACGAGGTGCAGAAGTACTTCACCGAGTCCAACCACGGGCTGGTGGACTACATGGTGATCACCAACGCGAAGTTCTGGAACGGCCTGCCGCCGGACATCCGCGACGCGCTGCAGAAGATCATGGCCGAGGTCACCGTGCAGGTGAACCTGGAAGCCGAGCGCCTGAACCGCGACGCCCGCCAGCGCATCCTCGCCAGCGGCGGCAGTGAGATCCACGCGCTCACCGCGCAGCAGCGCGCCGAGTGGCGCGAGGCGATGCAGCCGGTGTGGCAGAAATTCCGCGACAACGTCGGCGCCGATTTCCTCCAGGCCGCCGAAGCCTCCAATCGTCCCCATTGATCCGTCCGGCCCCGCTGGATGGCGGGGCTTTCTGGAGCTTATTCCATGAATCGACTCGTGCGCGTCTGGAACCACTTCGAGGAAGGCGCCATCGCCTTCCTGCTGGCGACCATGACGCTGGTGACCTTCGTCTACGTGGTGATGACCAACGTCTTCACCCTGTTCTATGACCTGGGTGATCGCCTGCCCGCCGTGCAGGCACCGTTCTACGCCATCGGCGATGCGATCCTCGGCGTCGCCCAGGACATGTCCTGGAGCAACGCGCTGACCAAGGCCCTGTTCGGCTGGCTGATCTTCTTCGGCATCGCCTACGGCGTGCGTACTGCCGGCCACCTGGGCGTGGACGCGCTGGTGAAGCTGGCGCCGCGCCCGGTGCAACGTTTCATCGGTGTGCTCGCCTGCCTCTGCTGCCTGGGCTACGCCGGGCTGTTCATGGTCGCCAGCTTCGACTGGGTGAAGACGTTGTTCATCGCCGGCATCGGCGCCGAAGACCTCGACCACTTCGGCATCCTCCAGGCCTACATCGCGGTGATTGTGCCCATCGGCTTCGGTCTGGTGCTCCTGCGTTACCTGGAAATCCTCGTCAGCCTGTTGCGCGGCCGCCAGCTCGGCCTGGGCCTTGCCGACGAGGCTGCGGAGGCCTCGAAACTGGCTGGCGAAGAAGCCGCGGAGAACCGTCCATGACCGTGATGATGCTGTTCCTCCTGCTGTTCGTCTTCATGTTCATCGGCGTGCCCATCGCCATTTCCCTGGGGCTTTCCGGCGCACTGACGATCCTGCTGTTCAGCCCGGACTCGGTGCGCTCGCTGGCGATCAAGCTGTTCGAGACCTCCGAGGCCTACACGCTGCTGGCGATCCCGTTCTTCCTGCTCTCCGGCGCGTTCATGACCACCGGTGGCGTGGCGCGCCGGTTGATCGATTTCGCCAACGCCTGCGTCGGCCACATCCGTGGCGGCCTGGCGATTGCAGCGGTGCTGGCGTGCATGCTGTTCGCCGCGTTGTCTGGTTCGTCGCCGGCAACGGTGGCGGCGGTGGGCTCGATTGCGGTAGCCGGTATGGTGCGCTCGGGCTACCCGCGCGAGTTCGGCGCCGGGATCATCTGCAACGCCGGAACCCTGGGCATCCTGATCCCGCCGTCGATCGTCATGGTGGTGTACTCCGCCGCCACCGAGACTTCGGTGGGCAAGCTGTTCGTCGCTGGCGTGGTGCCGGGCCTGCTGCTGGGCGTGATCCTGATGGTGGTGATCTACATCGTCGCGCGGGTGAAGAATCTTCCGGCACAGCCGCGCGCCAGCCTGCGCGAGTGGCTGTCCGCTGCACGCCGTGCCGGCTGGGGGTTGCTGCTGCTGGTGATCATCCTCGGCGGCATCTACTCCGGGCTGTTCACGCCGACCGAAGCGGCGGCGGTGGCGGCGGTCTATTCGGCCTTCGTCGCGCTGTTCGTCTACAAGGACATGCGCCTGCGCGACTGCCCCAAGGTGCTGGTGGAGTCGGGGCGGTTGAGCATCATGCTGATGTTCATCATCGCCAACGCCATGCTCTTCGCCCACGTGCTGACCACCGAGCAGATTCCCCAGCAGATCACCGAGTGGGTGATGCAGGAAGGGCTGACGCCGATCGGCTTCCTGCTGATGGTCAACGTGGTACTGCTGGTGGCCGGCAGCTTCATGGAGCCATCGGCCATCGTGCTGATCCTGGCGCCGATCTTCTTCCCCATCGCCATGCGCCTGGGGATCGACCCGATCCACCTGGGGATAGTCATGGTGGTGAACATGGAGATCGGCCTGGTCCATCCGCCGGTGGGGCTCAACCTGTTCGTCACCTCCGCAGTCACCGGGTTGCCGCTGGGCTCGACCATCCGCGCGGCGCTGCCGTGGCTGATGATCCTGCTGCTGTTCCTGATCCTGGTGACCTACGTGCCCTACATCTCGCTGGCGTTGCCGCACGCGCTGGGCATGTGACAGGTTGTCGCGGCCCCATGGCAGTAGGAGTTATGGGGCTCATCACTACGACTAAGGATTGGTAAGACCATGGTCGTATGGTTCGGGGAAGGGTGTCGCCGTTACAACTTAGGGCAACAAAAACAACACTCTTCACCGAGGTAAAACGCCATGACAGCGGCATCCGTGTACCCCGTGCGTCCCGAAGTGGCCGCGACCACTCTGACTGACGAGGCCACCTACAAGAAGCTGTACCAGCAGTCGGTGGTCAATCCCGACGGCTTCTGGCGCGAACAGGCCCAGCGCATCGACTGGATCAAGCCGTTCACCAAGGTCAAGCAGACCTCGTTCGATGACCACCACGTGGACATCAAGTGGTTTGCCGACGGCACCCTGAACCTCTCCTACAACTGCCTCGACCGCCACCTGGCCGAGCGCGGCGACCAGCTCGCCATCATCTGGGAAGGCGACGATCCTTCCGAACACAAGGAAATCACCTACCGCGAGCTGCACGAGCAAGTCTGCAAGTTCGCCAACGCCCTGCGCGGCCAGGACGTGCACCGTGGTGACGTGGTGACCATCTACATGCCGATGATCCCGGAAGCCGTGGTGGCCATGCTGGCCTGCGCCCGCATCGGCGCGATCCACTCCGTGGTGTTCGGCGGCTTCTCTCCCGAAGCGCTGGCCGGCCGCATCATCGACTGCCGTTCCAAGGTGGTGATCACCGCCGACGAAGGTCTGCGCGGCGGCAAGAAGACCCCGCTCAAGGCCAACGTCGACGACGCGCTGACCAATCCGGAAACCAACAGCGTGCAGAAGATCATCGTCTGCAAGCGCACCGGCTCGGACATCAAGTGGAACCAGCACCGCGACGTGTGGTTCGAGGACCTGATGAAGGTCGCCGGCTCCACCTGTGCGCCGAAGGAAATGGGCGCCGAGGACCCGCTGTTCATCCTCTACACCTCCGGCTCCACCGGCAAACCCAAGGGCGTGCTGCACACCACCGGCGGCTACCTGGTCTATGCCTCGCTGACCCACGAACGCGTGTTCGACTACCGCCCGGGCGAAGTCTTCTGGTGCACCGCCGATATCGGCTGGGTCACCGGCCACACCTATGTCGTCTACGGCCCGCTGGCCAATGGCGCGACCACCGTGCTGTTCGAGGGCGTGCCGAACTACCCGGACATCTCCCGCGTTGCGAAGATCGTCGACAAGCACAAGGTCAACATCCTCTACACCGCACCGACCGCCATCCGCGCCATGATGGCCGAGGGCAAGGCCGCAGTCGAAGGCGCCGACGGTTCCAGCCTGCGCCTGCTGGGTTCGGTCGGCGAGCCGATCAACCCGGAAGCCTGGCAGTGGTACTACGAGACGGTCGGCCAATCGCGCTGCCCGATCGTCGACACCTGGTGGCAGACCGAGACCGGTGCCTGCCTGATGACCCCGCTGCCGGGCGCCCACGGCCTGAAGCCGGGCTCCGCCGCCAAGCCGTTCTTTGGCGTGGTGCCGGCGCTGGTGGACAACCTGGGCAACATCCTGGAAGGGGCTACCGAGGGCAACCTGGTGATCCTGGACTCCTGGCCGGGTCAGGCGCGCACCCTGTACGGCGACCACGACCGCTACGTGGACACCTACTTCAAGACCTTCAAGGGCATGTACTTCACTGGCGACGGTGCCCGTCGTGACGAGGACGGCTACTACTGGATCACCGGCCGCGTCGATGACGTGCTGAACGTCTCCGGCCACCGCATGGGTACCGCCGAGATCGAGAGCGCCCTGGTGGCCCACCCGAAAGTCGCCGAGGCGGCGGTGGTTGGCGTACCGCACGACATCAAGGGGCAGGGCATCTATGTCTACGTCACCCTGAATGCCGGTGAGGAAACCAACGAGCAACTGCGTCAGGAACTGCGTGCCTGGGTACGCAAGGAAATCGGCCCGATCGCCACTCCGGACGTGATCCAGTGGGCGCCCGGCCTGCCGAAGACCCGCTCGGGCAAGATCATGCGCCGCATCCTGCGCAAGATCGCCACGGCCGAGTACGACACCCTGGGTGACATCTCCACCCTGGCCGATCCGGGTGTGGTTCAGCACCTCATCGACACGCACCAGGCCATGCGCGCGGCCTGATCTGCGGCTCCATGAAAAACGCCCCGCTTGCCGGGGCGTTTTCATTTCTGCGTTTTGGCTTTTCGTAGGAGCGAGCTTGCTCGCGAACGCATGACGCCGAGCCAATCCGGTTCGCGCGCAAGCTCGCTCCTACAGTGTGCTTCCTGCCCACCGGTAACATTTCCCTGCGACAAAATGAGGCGCCAGGAAACAATTCGCACAGATTCTGTGCGACTTTTCTGTCTCTGCGGAATGAGTCAATATCGCGCACCCCGCGCAGGACCTGGAGTCGGGTGCTTGTGGCCCAATTTCTGCAAGTAAATTGGGTTTTACTACTCGCTTTCAGATCACGTAAAATCCGCGCCGTCAAGCCGCCGGGGCTCAGTCTCCGGCGCTTCTATAATTACTTGTCGCATTGAAGAAATAACCGCTCCGGGGCTGTCGCTAGAATGCCGCTCACCCCGGTAGGCGCGCTTTTCACAAGAATCGCGCCGGCAATGCGCAGACGAACAATAACCTTCACTTCTGCACGGGCAGCCTGGGCCAACCCCTTTCTCCTGCCAATCGAAGTCCTACCCTCGAAGGAGTTACTGATGAAGAAGTTTGCACTTCTCGGTGCGCTGGCCCTGTCCGCGCTTTCCCTGGTTGCCCACGCTGACGACAAGCCGGTCCGCATCGGCATCGAAGCCGGTTATCCGCCTTTCTCCTTCAAGACTCCTGACGGCAAGCTCGCCGGTTTCGACGTGGATATCGGCAACGCACTGTGCGAAGAGATGAAGGTCAAGTGCACCTGGGTCGAGCAGGAGTTCGATGGCCTGATCCCGGCGCTGAAGGTCCGCAAGATCGACGCCATTCTCTCGTCCATGACCATCACCGACGAGCGCAAGAAGTCCGTCGACTTCACCAACAAGTACTACCACACCCCCGCGCGCTTCGTGATGAAGGAAGGCGTGACCCTGAACGACCCGCTGGTCGACCTGAAGGGCAAGAAGGTCGGTGTGCTGCGTGCTTCGACCCATGACCGCTACGCCACCGACGTCCTGGCCCCGGCCGGCATCGAAGTGGTGCGCTACAACTCGCAGAACGAAGCCAACATGGACCTGGTCTCTGGCCGCATCGACGCGACCATGGCCGACTCGGTCAACCTCGACGACGGTTTCCTGAAAACCGACGCCGGCAAGGGCTACGCCTTCGTAGGCCCGGAATACAACGATCCGAAGTACTTCGGTGGTGGCGCCGGCATCGCCGTGCGCAAGGGCGATACCGCCCTGGCCGAGAAATTCAACGCGGCCATCGCCGGCATCCGTGCCAACGGCAAGTACAAGGAAGTACAGGACAAGTACTTCAAGTTCGACGTCTACGGCGAGAACTGATCCACGTCCAGAAGTGGCACAGACCCAGGCCCGGTCCTGATGTTTGTGCCACTTTTTTATTGGGGGCGATCCGTCAGGTGGCGGGCGCCCTGCAGCGTCCGTGCGGTTGCGGGCGGCTTCCGGTCTAGAGGTGCGAAACTATGTTCAATGGCTACGGAGCCACCATCGTCGATGGTGCCTGGCTGACGCTTCAGCTGTCCTTGCTGTCGATGGCCCTGGCAATCGCGTTGGGCCTGCTCGGCGCGGCCATCCGCCTGTCGCCGGTGAAGTGGCTGGCCTGGTGCGGCGACCTCTATTCCACCGTGATCCGCGGCGTGCCGGACCTGGTGCTGATCCTGCTGATCTTCTACGGCGGCCAGGCTGCGGTGAACTGGGTCGCGCCGATGGTCGGCTATGACGACTATATCGATCTCAATCCGTTCGCCTCCGGCGTCGGCACCCTGGGCTTCATCTTCGGTGCCTACCTGTCCGAAACCTTCCGTGGCGCCTTCATGGCGATCCCCAAAGGACAGGGTGAGGCCGGCTTCGCCTATGGCATGAGCCCGCTACAGGTGTTCTTCCGCATCCAGGTCCCGCAGATGATCCGCCTGGCSATTCCSGGCTTCACCAACAACTGGCTGGTGCTGGTCAAGGCCACCGCGCTGATCTCCGTGGTCGGCCTGCAGGACATGATGTTCAAGGCCAAGCAAGCCTCGGACGCCACCCGCGAACCCTTTACCTATTTCCTCGCCGTGGCGGCGCTGTACTTGGTGGTGACCAGCGTTTCCCTGGTGCTGCTGCGCATGCTCGAACGCCGCTATTCGGTCGGCGTGAAAGTCGCCGAGCTTTGAGACCGGGAGCCTGATCATGATCTTCGACTTCTCCGTCATCTGGGACAGCCTGCCGCTCTACTTCAGCGGCCTGCTAGTGACCCTCAAGCTGCTGGCCATCTCGCTGTTCTTCGGCCTGCTCGCGGCGGTGCCGCTGGCGCTGATGCGCTGTTCGAAGAACCCGGCGGTGAACCTGCCCGCCTGGCTCTACACCTACGTGATCCGCGGCACCCCGATGCTGGTGCAGCTGTTCCTCATCTATTACGGCCTGGCGCAGTTCGCCGTGGTGCGCGAAAGCTTCCTCTGGCCTTGGCTGTCCAACGCCACCTTCTGCGCCTGCGCCGCGTTCGCCATCAACACCAGCGCTTACACCGCCGAGATCCTCGCCGGCAGTATTCGCGCCACGCCGCATGGCGAGATCGAAGCGGCCAAGGCCATGGGCATGTCGCGCCTGAAGATGTATCGCCGCATCCTGCTGCCCTCGGCCCTGCGCCGCGCGCTGCCGCAGTACAGCAACGAAGTGATCATGATGCTGCAGACCACCAGCCTGGCGTCCATCGTTACCCTGGTGGATATCACCGGCGCCGCGCGCACCGTGTACTCGCAGTACTACCTGCCGTTCGAGGCGTTCATTACCGCCGGCATCTTCTACCTGATCATGACCTTCACCCTGGTGCGCCTGTTCAAGCTGGCCGAGCGCCGCTGGCTGGCCTATCTCGCGCCGCGCAAGCACTGAGGAAACGACCATGGAACGTATCGATCATCTGCTGCCGTGGAGCAGCCTGGGCAGCGAACGTCGCCTGAGCGTATTCCGCTACGGCAAGGGCCCGCGCAAGGTCTATATCCAGTCCAGCCTGCACGCCGACGAGTTGCCGGGCATGCGCACTGCCTGGGAACTCAAGCAGCGCCTGGCCGACCTCGAGTCGCGCGGGCAACTGAACTGCGTTGTCGAACTGGTGCCGGTGGCCAACCCCATCGGCCTGGGCCAGACCCTGCAGGCCAGCCATCTGGGCCGTTTCGAGTTCGCCAGCGGGAAGAACTTCAACCGCGATTTCGTCGAGCTGAGCGCTCTGGTTGCCGAGCGTGTCGGCGAAAAGCTGGGCGCTGACGAAGCCGCCAACGTCGAGCTGATCCGCCAGGCCATGCGCGACAGCCTCGATGCACTGCCGCCGGCCTCGTCCGAGCTGCAGGGTATGCAGCGCATCCTGCTGCGCCACGCCTGTGATGCCGAGGTCGTACTCGACCTGCACTGCGACTTCGACGCCGCTATCCATGTCTACGCGATCCCGCAGCACTGGCCGCGCTGGAAGTCCCTGGCCGCGCGCCTGAAGGCCGGAGTGGCGCTGCTCGCCGAAGACTCCGGTGGCAGTTCCTTCGACGAGTCCTGCTCGCTGCCCTGGCTGCGCCTGGCGCAAGCGTTCCCGCAGGCAGCGATTCCGCTGGCGTGCCTGGCGACTACCGTTGAGCTGGGCGGCGTAGGCGATACCCGCGTCGACCAGGCGCAGGACAATTGCGAAGCCATCCTCGGCTTCCTGGCCGAGCAGGGCCTGATCGCCGGCGACTGGCCGGCGGCTCCGGCCGAGTGCTGCGAAGGCATGCCCTTCGAAGGTACCGAATACCTCTACGCGCCCCACGTCGGTGTCGTGAGCTACCTGCGCAAGGCGGGGGAGTGGGTGGAGAAGGGCGACGCGCTGTTCGAAGTGGTCGACCCGCTGAACGACAAGGTCAGCACCGTACGCGCCGGGACCTCCGGCGTGCTGTTCGCCATCGAGCGTGGGCGCTACGCCCAGCCAGGGCTTTGGCTGGCCAAGGTGGCCGGGCGTGAGCCGTTCCGCAAGGGCCGGCTGATCAACGACTGAATTCGAGAACCGACACCATGTACAAACTTGAAATCCAGGACCTGCACAAGCGCTACGGCACCCACGAGGTGCTCAAGGGCGTCTCCATGGCGGCCAAGGCAGGCGACGTGATCAGCATCATCGGCTCCTCCGGCTCGGGCAAGAGCACCTTCCTGCGCTGCATCAACCTGCTGGAGCAGCCCCACGCCGGCAAGATCCTGCTCAACGGCGAAGAGCTCAAGCTCACCCCGAACAAGGACGGCGCGCTCAAGGCTGCCGACGCCAAACAGCTGCAGCGCATGCGCTCGCGACTGTCGATGGTGTTCCAGCACTTCAACCTGTGGTCGCACATGAGCGCCCTGGAGAACGTCATCGAAGCGCCGGTCCATGTGCTCGGCGTGTCGAAGAAGGAAGCGCTGGAGAAGGCCGAGCACTACCTGGCGAAAGTCGGCGTGGCGCACCGCAAGGATGCCTATCCCGCACACATGTCCGGCGGCGAGCAGCAGCGCGTGGCGATTGCCCGTGCACTGGCGGTCGAGCCGGAAGTGATGCTGTTCGACGAGCCGACCTCGGCGCTCGACCCCGAGCTGGTTGGCGAAGTGCTGAAGGTCATGCAGGACCTGGCGCAGGAAGGCCGCACCATGGTGGTGGTGACCCACGAGATGGGCTTCGCCCGCGAGGTCTCCAACCAACTGGTGTTCCTGCACAAGGGCCTGGTGGAAGAGACGGGCTGCCCGAGGGAAGTCCTCGCCAATCCGCAATCGGAACGCCTCAAGCAGTTCCTTTCCGGCAGCTTGAAGTAAGCTGTCTGTCATTCGCACCGTTGGGTGAACCTGCCGCATGACCGCACAACGCATCGGATTCCTGCTCTGGCCGCACACGCGGGCGCTGACCCTCGCGCTGGCCGAGGAGGCCCTGCGGGTCGCCCGCCGGCTGCACCCTGAAGCGCTCTACGAACCGGTGTTCATGAGCGCCGAACCGGTGGCCGAAGCGGACGGCTGGCGCCTGCCGGGGCAGTCCTGGAACGGTGTGCTGGAACAGTGCCAGCGTATCTTCCTGGTCGCCGACGAGATTCCCCAGACGGTCTCCGCGCCGCTGGGCGCCGTGCTCAAGCAGCTGTCGCGCAGTGGCGTGAGCATCGGCGCGCTGTCTGCCGGCATCTACCCGCTGGCGCAGCTCGGCCTGCTCGATGGTTACCGCGCCGCCGTGCACTGGCGCTGGCACGACGACTTCACCGAGCGTTATCCCAAGGTTATTGCCACCAACCACCTGTTCGAGTGGGATCGCGACCGCCTGAGCGCCTGTGGCGGCATGGCGGTGCTCGACCTGCTGCTGGCCGTGCTGTCCCGTGACCATGGCGCGGAACTGGCTGGCGCGGTATCGGAAGAGCTGGTGGTGGAGCGCATCCGCGAAGGCTCCGAACGCCAGCGTATCCCGCTGAAGAACCGCCTCGGTTCCAGCCACCCGAAGCTCACCCAGGCGGTGCTGCTGATGGAGGCGAACATCGAGGAGCCGCTGACCACCGACGAGATCGCCCAGCACGTGTGCGTCTCGCGCCGCCAGCTGGAGCGCATCTTCAAGCAGTACCTGACCCGCGTGCCGAGCCAGTACTACCTGGAACTGCGCCTGAACCGCGCGCGGCAGATGCTCATGCAGACCAGCAAGTCGATCATCCAGATCGGCCTGTCCTGCGGCTTCTCCAGCGGCCCGCACTTCTCCAGCGCCTACCGCAACTTCTTCGGCGTGACCCCGCGCGAAGACCGCAACCAGCGCCGCGGCCAGGGCGTTGCCGAAGCCGCCCCGGTGGTCGCCGAGCGCGGCTGAGTCAGCGCTTTTGTAGGATGGCGTGGAGCGAAGCGATACCCATCAATGGGGTGGCTCCACGCGACATCTTCTTTATGAACTCGAAGTTCAACGCGTAATCGTTCGTCCGGCCCCAGTTTGTCCGGCGCGCTGGCGGCATGGGTATCGCTGCGCTCCACCCATCCTACGAACCGGATGAAAAGCCTCTCCTGCCTTATTCCCGTTTCGCTCATTCGCCGAGCGAACAAATTCCACGCGCGTTGGTACCCGCAGCAGTTCGCAGGCCTTACACTGCGCCTTCCCGACGCTTTCTGTCGCATTTCCGTAAGCCTCGGCAATTCGCGGGTTGGCGCTATAACAAGTTGTCGCATGGCGGCAATGACGGCCCGCTGATCGTCCCTACAATCCATTCATCGATAGCCGCCTTACCAGGCAGGAGAACACCGATGTCCGCTCCGCAAGCTCAGGTCCAACGCTCCGACTTCGACCAGGTCATGGTTCCCAACTATTCGCCGGCGGCTTTCATTCCGGTGCGTGGCGAAGGCTCGCGAGTCTGGGATCAGAGCGGCCGAGAGCTGGTGGACTTCGCGGGTGGTATTGCGGTGAGCTCGCTGGGTCACACCCACCCGGCGCTGATGCAGGCGCTGACCGAGCAGGCCGGCAAGATCTGGCACGTCTCCAACGTGTTCACCAACGAGCCGGCCCTGCGTCTGGCCAAGAAGCTGATCGACGCCACCTTCGCCGAGCGCGTGTTCTTCGCCAACTCCGGCGCCGAGGCCAACGAAGCCGCGCTCAAGCTGGCGCGTCGCTACGCCCATGACGTCCATGGCCCCGAGAAGTACGAGATCATCTCGATGGTCAATAGCTTCCATGGCCGTACCTTGTTCACCGTCAACGTCGGCGGCCAGGCCAAGTATTCCGATGGTTTCGGCCCGAAGGTCGAAGGCATCACGCACATTCCGTTCAACGACCTGGAAGCCCTCAAGGCAGCCATCTCCGACAAGACCTGCGCCGTGATCATCGAACCGGTGCAGGGCGAGAGCGGCGTGCTGCCGGCCGACAAGGCCTACCTGGAAGGCGTGCGCAAGCTGTGCGACGAGAACAGCGCGCTGCTGATCTTCGATGAAGTGCAGAGCGGCTTCGGTCGTATCGGCTACCTCTACGCCCACCAGTACTACGGCGTGAACCCGGACATCCTCTCCAGCGCCAAGGGCCTGGGCGGCGGCTTCCCGATCGGCGCCATGCTGACCACCGCGAAGATCGCCGAGCACCTGGTCGTCGGCACCCACGGCACCACCTACGGCGGCAACCCGCTGGCGTGTGCGGTCGCTGGCGCCGCCTTCGACGTGATCAACACCCCGGAAGTGCTCGAAGGCGTGAAAGCCAAGCACGAACGCTTCAAGGTCCGCCTGGAGAAGATCACCGCCGAGTACGGCATCTTCACCCAGGTGCGCGGCATGGGCATGCTGATCGGCGCGGTGCTCAACGACGCCTTCAAGGGCAAGGCCAAGGACGTGCTCAACGCCGCCGAGAAGGAAGGCGTGATGGTCCTGCAGGCCGGCCCGGACGTGGTGCGCTTCGCGCCCAGCCTGGTGATCCCGGACGCCGACATCGACGAAGGCCTGGATCGCCTCGAGCGTGCCATCGCCAAGCTGACCCGCGGCTGATCCCCCGGCTACGCTGAATCGGCGGGGCCTGCGCCTCGCCGTTTAGCCGGCCGGATCGTCCCGGCTGGTGCTTTCGAATGCCCTGATGAGTGCGGCACGGGTTGTGTCGCGCCTGCCAATCACGAATTTTGTCTGGTTAGAGGAGTGACGCCATGCTGGTGATGCGCCCCGCCCAAGTGGCCGACCTGCAGCAAGTGCAGCGTCTCGCCGCGGACAGCCCGGTCGGCGTCACGTCGCTGCCGGACGACGCGGAACGCCTGCGCGAGAAGATCCTCGCCTCGGAGGCCTCGTTTGCCGCCGAAGTGAGCTTCAACGGTGAAGAAAGCTATTTCTTCGTGCTGGAAGACACCGACACCGGCCGGCTGGTCGGCTGCTCGGCCATCGTCGCCTCGGCGGGTTTCTCCGAGCCGTTCTACAGCTTCCGCAACGAGACCTTCGTGCACGCTTCCCGCGAGCTGAAGATCCACAACAAGATCCACGTCCTCTCGCTGTGCCACGACCTTACTGGCAACAGCCTGCTGACCAGCTTCTACGTCGAGCGCGAGCTGGTGAACACGCCGATCGCCGAGCTCAACTCCCGTGGCCGCCTGCTGTTCATGGCCAGCCACCCGGAGCGCTTCGCCGACGCGGTGGTGGTGGAGATCGTCGGCTACAGCGACGAGCAGGGCCAGTCGCCGTTCTGGAACGCCATCGGGCGCAACTTCTTCGACCTCGACTACACCGAGGCCGAGAAGCTCTCGGGGCTGAAGAGCCGCACCTTCCTCGCCGAACTGATGCCGCATTACCCGATCTACGTGCCGCTGCTGCCGGATGACGCGCAGGAGGCCATGGGCCAGGTGCATCCGCGCGCGCAGATCACCTTCGACATCCTGATGCGCGACGGCTTCGAATCCGACAACTACGTCGACATCTTCGACGGTGGCCCGGCGCTGCACGCGCGCACCTCGGGCATCCGTTCCATCGCCCAGAGTCGCCAGGTGCCAGTGCGCATCGGCGAGGGCGGCAAGGGCAATCGCGGTTACCTGGTGACCAACGGCCAGTTGCAGGATTTCCGCGCCATTGTCGTCGAACTCGATTGGGTACCGGGCAAGCCCGTGACTCTGAACCAGCAAGCCGCCGAAGCCCTGGGCATCGGCGAGGGCGCCAGCGTGCGCCTGGTTGCGATCTGAGGGGAGAGAGCATGATCGTCCGTCCCGTAACCAGCGCTGACCTGCCGGCTCTTTTCGATCTGGCGCGCAGCACCGGCACCGGCTTGACCACACTGCCGGCCAATGAACAGCGCCTGCAGCACCGTGTGAACTGGGCCGAAAAAGCCTTCCGCGGCGAGGCCGAGCGCGCCGATGCCGACTACCTGTTCGTCCTCGAAAACGATGACGGCAAGGTGGTGGGGATTTCCGCCGTCGCCGGTGCTGTTGGCCTGCGCGAGCCCTGGTACAACTACCGCGTTGGCCTGACCGTCAGCGCCTCGCAAGAGCTGGGTATCCACCGCGAAATTCCCACGCTGTTCCTGGCCAACGACCTCACCGGCCAGTCCGAGCTGTGCTCGCTGTTCCTGCATGCCGACCATCGCGCCGGCCTGAACGGTCGTCTGCTGTCCAAGGCGCGCTTCCTGTTCATTGCCGAGTTCCGCGAGCTGTTCGGCGACAAGGTGATCGCCGAGATGCGCGGCATGTCCGACGCGGCTGGCCGTTCGCCGTTCTGGGAAAGCCTGGGCCGGCACTTCTTCAAGATGGAATTCAGCCAGGCCGACTACCTGACCGGCGTGGGCAACAAGGCCTTCATCGCCGAGCTGATGCCCAAGTTCCCGCTCTACAGCTGCTTCCTCTCCGAGGATGCGCGTGAAGTGATCGGCCGCGTCCACCCGGACACCGAGCCGGCGCTGGCCATGCTCAAGGCCGAGGGCTTCAGCTACCAGGGTTACGTCGACATCTTCGACGCCGGCCCCGCCATCGAGGCGCCGACCGAGAAAATCCGCGCCATCGCCGACAGCCAGAACCTGGTGCTGGCCATCGGCACGCCGGGCGATGACGCCGAGCCCTTCCTGATCCACAACCGCAAGCGCGAGGAGTGCCGCATCACCGCCGCGCCCGCGCGCCTGGCCGCTGGTTCGCTGGTGGTCGATGCGCAGACCGCCAAGCGCCTGCGCCTGTCCGCCGGGGCCTCGGTCCGCGCGGTGCCTCTCTCCGGAAAACGCAACTGACGCCGCCCGGCGTCAGGGGAGCCTGATGATGAATACCCACTACATTGCCGGCCAGTGGCTGGCAGGCGAAGGCGAGCCGCTGGAATCGCTCTGCCCGGTCAGCCAGGCCGTGGTCTGGTCCGGCCGTGCCGCCTCCGAGCAGCAGGTCGCCGCTGCTGTCGCTGCCGCACGCAACGCCTTCCCGGCCTGGGCGCGCCGCCCGGTGGAAGAGCGTATCGCCGTGCTGGAGCGCTTCGCTGCTGCGCTGAAAGGCCGTTCCGAGGAACTGGCCCGCGCCATCGGCGAGGAAACCGGCAAGCCGCTGTGGGAAGCTGCCACCGAAGTGACCAGCATGGTCAACAAGGTCGCCATCTCGGTCCAGGCCTTCCGTGAGCGCACTGGCGAGAAGAGCGGCCCGCTGGCCGACGCCACCGCCGTGCTGCGCCACAAGCCGCACGGCGTGGTTGCCGTGTTCGGCCCGTACAACTTCCCCGGCCACCTGCCCAACGGCCATATCGTGCCGGCGCTGCTGGCGGGCAACGCCGTGGTGTTCAAGCCCAGTGAGCTGACCCCGAAAGTGGCCGAGCTGACCCTGCAGGCCTGGGTCGAGGCGGGCATTCCCGCTGGCGTGATCAACCTGGTCCAGGGCGCCCGCGATACCGGCGTGGCGCTGGCAAGCAACGACGACATCGACGGCCTGTTCTTCACCGGCTCCAGCCGTACCGGCAACCTGCTGCACAGCCAGTTCGGCGGTCGCCCGCAGAAGATCCTCGCGCTGGAAATGGGCGGCAACAACCCGCTGGTGGTCGACGAAGTGAAAGACGTCGACGCCGCCGTCTACACCATCATCCAGTCCGCCTTCATTTCCGCCGGCCAGCGCTGCACCTGCGCCCGCCGCCTGCTGGTGCCGCAGGGTGCCTGGGGCGACGCGCTGCTGGAGCGCCTGGTGGCCGTGGCCTCGACCATCAAGGTCGGTCGCTTCGACGAGCAGCCGGCGCCCTTCATGGGCTCGGTAATCTCCCTCGCGGCCGCCGAACACCTGATCAAGGCTCAGGACAATCTGCTGGCCAAGGGCGCCAAGCCGCTGCTGGCGATGACCCAGCCGTTGGCTACTGCTGCGTTGCTGACCCCCGGCATTCTCGATGTGACTGCCGTGGCCGAGCGCCCGGACGAAGAGTTCTTCGGCCCGCTGCTGCAGGTGATCCGTTACGCCGACTTCGACGCCGCCGTGCGCGAAGCCAACGCTACCCAATACGGTCTGGCTGCCGGCTTGCTGTCGGACTCGCGCGAGCGCTATGAGGACTTCCTCATCGAGAGCCGCGCCGGCATCGTCAACTGGAACAAACAGCTGACCGGCGCCGCCAGCAGCGCGCCATTCGGCGGCATCGGCGCCTCCGGTAATCACCGCCCGAGCGCCTACTACGCAGCCGACTACTGCGCGTACCCGGTCGCCTCGCTGGAGAGCGACAGCCTGAGCCTGCCTGCAACCCTGACTCCGGGAGTGAGCCTGTGATGACCGCCTATGAAATGAACTTTGACGGTTTGGTCGGACCGACGCACAACTACGGCGGCCTGTCCTACGGCAACGTCGCTTCGCAGAGCAACAGCCAGGCGGCGTCCAACCCGCGCGAAGCGGCGAAACAGGGCCTGTCGAAGATGAAGGCGCTGATGGAACTGGGCTTCAAGCAGGGCGTGTTCGCCCCGCAGGAGCGCCCGGCCGTCGCCTCGCTGCGCGCCCTGGGCTTCTCCGGTACTGATGCGGAAGTCATCGCCAAGGCTGCCAAGGAGGCCATGCCGCTGCTGGCCGCGGTCAGCTCTGCGTCCTGCATGTGGACGGCCAACGCCGCCACCGTCAGTCCCAGTGCCGACACCGCCGATGGTCGCGTGCACTTCACTGCGGCCAACCTGAACTGCAAGTTCCACCGTTCCATCGAGCATCCGCAGACCAGCCGCATCCTCGCGGCGATGTTCAACGACGAGCAGCGCTTCGCCCACCACGCCGCGTTGCCGGCGGTCGCCCAGTTTGGCGACGAGGGTGCGGCCAACCACACGCGCTTCTGCAAGTCCTACGGCGAAGCCGGCGTGGAGTTCTTCGTGTTCGGCCGCAGCGCTTTCGACAGCCGCTTCCCGGCGCCGCAGCGCTACCCGGCACGGCAGACCCTGGAAGCCTGCCAGGCGGTCGCCCGCCTGCACGGCCTGGGCGATGACGGCGTGGTGTACGCCCAGCAGAACCCGGCGGTGATCGACCAGGGCGTGTTCCACAACGATGTGATTGCCGTGGGCAACGGCGAAGTGCTGTTCCACCACGAAGACGCCTTCCTCGACACCGAGCGTGTCCTCGCCGAACTGCACGACAAGCTGGGCCGCCGTGGCGGCCGCTTCCGCGCCGTGTGCGTGCCGCGCGATCAGGTCACGGTCGAGGACGCGGTGAAGTCCTACCTGTTCAACAGCCAGCTGCTCACCCGTGCCGACGGCAATATGCTGCTGATCGTCCCGGAGGAGTGCCGCAAGAACGAGCGCGTGTGGAACTACCTGTCGCGCCTGACGGCCGAGGACGGCCCGATCCGCGAGGTGAAGGTGTTCGACCTCAAGCAGAGCATGCAGAACGGCGGCGGCCCCGCCTGCCTGCGCCTGCGCGTGGCGCTGAACGACACCGAACTGGCGGCGGTCAATCCCGGCGTGATCATGACCCCGACCCTGCACGACACCCTGGTCGCCTGGGTCGACAAGCATTACCGCGATCGCCTGGCCGAGTCCGATCTGGCCGACCCGCAACTGCTCGTCGAGTGCCGGACGGCGTTGGATGAATTGAGCCAGATCCTTAAACTGGGCTCGGTTTATCCCTTCCAGCAGAACTGAGTGAACGACATGACCGAAAGCCTCCCGCTGATTCTCGAAGACAACAAGGGCGAACGCCGCGAGACCCACACCGCGCGCCTGGCCATCCGCCTGGAAGGCCGCGAGCTGTGGCTGGAGGCCGACGGCAAGGGCGGCCTGGTGATCTACGCCGACTCCCATGAGGACGATGCCGAGATCCCGCTGCTGGTGGTGCGCCCGCAAGCGGTGAACCAGTTGGGCCTGAGCCTGGAGCTGGAAGCCGCCGAAGTCCACGAACATGGTCCAGACTGTGGATGTGACCACCACCACTGACCGCGGAGTCCACGGCCGGCCAGGCCGCAGGACATGATGGAGGCGTCCGCATGCTAGCCCTGGGCAAACTGCTCGAACTGACCCTCGCCGGCCGTGAGCCGACGGAAAAGATTCAGCTCACCGCAGACGGCACCCGTTTGCACTGGCTGGCCGAAGGCGCCCTTGAAATCACTCCGCCGGTGGCGCGGGACAATGGCCGCGACCTGCTGCTCTCGGCCGGTATCCATGGTAACGAGACCGCGCCCATCGAGCTGCTCGACCGCCTGGTGCACCGCGTCGCCCGCGGCGAGCTGAAGCCGGCGTCGCGGGTGCTGTTCCTGCTTGGCAACCCCGAGGCCATGCGCCGTGGTGAGCGCTACCTGGAACAGGACATCAACCGCCTGTTCTGCGGTCGCCATGAAGAGGGCAGCGGCAACGAGGCCCTGCGCGCAGCCGAGCTCGAGCGCCTGGCCGCCGCGTTCTTCGCCCGCGAAGGCCGCCCGCGCCTGCACTACGACCTGCACACCGCGATCCGCGGCTCGAAGATCGAGCAGTTCGCGCTCTATCCCTGGGCCAGCGGCCGCGAACATTCCCGCGAAGAGCTGGCGCGCCTGCGCAGCGCCGGCATCGACGCCGTGCTGCTGCAGAGCAAGCCGGGCATCACCTTCAGTGCCTACACCTACAGCCACCTGGGCGCCGAGGCCTTTACCCTGGAGCTGGGCAAGGCGCGGCCGTTCGGGCAGAACCAGGCGGTGAACCTGGATCGCCTGGAAGCCATGCTCGAAGGCGTGATCAGTGGCCAGGAGGCAGACGGTGCGCAGCTCGACGGCCTGCAGCTGTTCGCCGTTTCCCGCGAAGTGATCAAGCACAGCGACCACTTCCGCCTGCACCTGGACGACGCGGTGGACAACTTCACCGAGCTGGACCACGGCTTCCTGCTGGCCGAGGACATCGGCGGGACGCGCTGGATCGTGGAAGAGCAGGGCGCGCGGATCATCTTCCCCAACCCGCGGGTAAAGAACGGCCTGCGCGCCGGCATTCTGGTGGTCCCCACCGAGCTCTGATTTGCCATTCTTCCCGGCTGGCTTCGCGGTTTCCCTTCACGCCGAACGGCTCCCTCTCCCTTCGGAGCGGGGCGCGTAGCCAGGGCTGGGGAGAGGGGAGCGGGCTACGGGGATACTTCGGCGTAGACTTGGCACCATTCTCCCTCCCTGACCCTCCCCCTGAAGGGAGAGGGGAGCATCCGGCGTGGCTGCAGGTGATGCTGCTCGCCGACGAGGCTCTATTAATAATCCGCGCCTTGTTCCTCTGCCTCCAAGCCCTTAGCATCGGCCCTTTCCGCCTGATGCCCGAGGAGCCTTGCCATGTCCATCATCGACCTTCGCAGCGACACCGTGACCCTGCCCACTGCCGGCATGCGCGAGGCGATGGCGCGGGCCGAGCTGGGCGATGACGTCTACGGCGAAGACCCGACGGTCAATCGCCTGGAAGCGACCCTGGCCGAGCGCCTGGGATTCGCTGCCGCGCTGTTCGTCCCCACCGGCACCATGAGCAACCTGCTCGGCCTGATGGCCCATTGCGGCCGCGGCGACGAATACATCGTCGGCCAGCAAGCGCACACCTATAAATATGAAGGTGGCGGCGCCGCCGTGCTGGGCTCGATCCAGCCGCAGCCCATCGATGGCGAAGCCGATGGTTCGCTGGATCTGACCAAGGTCGAGGCAGCGATCAAGCAGGACGATTTCCACTTCGCCCGCACCCGCCTGCTGGCGCTGGAAAACACCATGCAGGGCAAGGTCCTGCCGCTGACCTACCTGGCGGCTGCGCGCGAAATGACCCACCGTCGCGGCCTGGCGCTGCACCTGGACGGCGCGCGCCTGTACAACGCGGCGGTGAAGCTGGGCGTGGACGCCCGTGAGATCACCCGCCACTTCGACTCCGTTTCGGTCTGCCTGTCCAAGGGCCTTGGTGCGCCGGTGGGCTCGGTGCTCTGCGGCGATGCCGAGCTGATCGGCCGCGCGCGCCGCCTGCGCAAGATGGTCGGTGGTGGCATGCGCCAGGCCGGCGGCCTGGCAGCGGCTGCGATTTACGCGCTGGACCATCAGGTCGAGCGACTGGCCGATGACCATGCCAATGCCGAAGCGCTGGGCCGTGGCCTCGCTGAGCTGGGCTACAGCATCGAGCCGGTACAGACCAACATGGTCTACGTTGGCATTGGCGAGCAGGCCGGCGTGCTGGGCGAGCACCTGGCTGAGCGCGGCATCCGCGTCAGCCCGGCAGCGCGCTTGCGCCTGGTCACCCACCTCGATGTGAAAAGCGCCGATATCCCGCGTATCGTCGAAGCTTTTGCCGCCTTTCGTCGTTCCTGACAGAAATTATTGCGCGATAGGGGTTAACTATCGCGCAAAGACACTACAACCTTGATGCGGGGCCGATATAATGCGGCCCTTTGCCGGCGATTCGTGGCCGCATTTTTCCGTGGAAGAACCTATGAAAAGCGCTGAAATCCGTGAAGCCTTCCTCCGCTTCTTCGAAGAGAAGGGGCACACCCGCGTAGCGTCCAGTTCGCTGATCCCCGCGAACGACCCGACCCTGCTGTTCACCAACGCAGGTATGAACCAGTTCAAGGACTGCTTCCTGGGCCTGGAAAAGCGCGCCTACACCCGCGCCACCACCAGCCAGAAGTGCGTGCGTGCCGGCGGCAAGCACAACGACCTGGAAAACGTCGGCTACACCGCGCGCCACCACACCTTCTTCGAAATGCTGGGCAACTTCAGCTTCGGCGACTATTTCAAGCGCGATGCCATTACCTATGCCTGGGAATTCCTCACCTCGGACAAGTGGCTGAACCTGCCCAAGGACAAGCTCTGGGTCACCGTCTACGCCACCGATGACGAGGCCTACGATATCTGGACCAAGGAAGTCGGCATTCCCGCCGAACGCATGGTCCGTATCGGCGACAACAAGGGCGCTCCCTACGCGTCGGACAACTTCTGGGCGATGGGCGACACCGGTCCGTGCGGCCCGTGCACCGAGATCTTCTTCGACCATGGCGCCGACATCTGGGGCGGCCCGCCTGGCTCGCCGGAAGAAGACGGTGACCGCTACATCGAGATCTGGAACAACGTCTTCATGCAGTTCAACCGCACCGCGGACGGCGTCATGCACGCGCTGCCGGCGCCGAGCGTGGACACCGGCATGGGCCTGGAGCGCATCAGCGCCGTGCTGCAGCACGTCCACTCGAACTACGAGATCGACCTGTTCCAGAGCCTGCTGAAAGCTTCGGCCGACGCCATCGGCTGCGCCAACGACGACGCACCGTCGCTGAAAGTGGTCGCCGACCACATCCGTTCCTGCGGCTTCCTGATCGCCGACGGCGTGCTGCCGTCCAACGAAGGCCGCGGCTACGTGCTGCGCCGCATCATCCGTCGCGCCTGCCGCCACGGTAACAAGCTGGGCGCCAAGGGCACCTTCTTCCACAAGATCGTGGCCGCGCTGGTCGGCGAGATGGGCGAAGCCTTCCCTGAGCTCAAGCAGCAGCAGGCGCACATCGAGCGCGTGCTGAAGACCGAGGAAGAGCAGTTCGCCAAGACCCTGGAGCAGGGCCTGAAGATCCTCGAGCAGGACCTGTCCGAGCTCAAGGGCAGCGTCATCCCCGGCAACGTGGTGTTCAAGCTGTACGACACCTACGGCTTCCCGGTGGACCTGACCAACGACATCGCCCGCGAGCGCAGCCTGACCCTCGACGAGGAAGGCTTCGAGCGCGAGATGGAGGCTCAGCGCGAGCGTGCTCGCTCCGCCAGCGCCTTCGGCATGGACTACAACAGCCTGGTGAAAGTGGATGGCGACACCCGCTTCCTCGGCTACCAGGGCGTTTCCGGCGCTGGCCAGATCGTCGCCCTGTTCAAGGATGGCAAGGCCGTCGAGCAGCTGAACGAAGGCGAAGAGGGCGTCGTCGTCCTTGACCAGACCCCGTTCTACGCCGAGTCCGGCGGCCAGGTCGGTGACAGCGGCTACCTACAGGGTGCTGGCGTGCGCTTCGACGTGCGCGACACCACCAAGGCCGGTGGTGCGCACCTGCACCACGGTGTGGTTGCCCAGGGCAGCCTGAGCGTTGGCGCGGCTGTCAAAGCCGAAGTCGACGCCTCCGTGCGCCAGGCCACCGCGCTGAACCACTCCGCTACCCACCTGCTGCACGCCGCGCTGCGCCAGGTGCTGGGCGATCACGTCCAGCAGAAAGGCTCGCTGGTCGACAGCCAGCGCCTGCGCTTCGACTTCAGCCACTTCGAGGCGATCAAGCCCGAGCAGCTGAAGCAGCTGGAAGACATCGTCAACACCGAAATCCGCAAGAACTCCGAGGTCGAGACCGAAGAGACCGACATCGAATCCGCCAAGAACAAGGGCGCCATGGCGCTGTTCGGCGAGAAGTACGGTGATCAGGTGCGCGTGCTGAGCATGGGCGGTAGCTTCTCCGTCGAGCTGTGCGGCGGTACGCACGTTTCCCGTACCGGCGACATCGGCCTGTTCAAGATCACCAGCGAAGGCGGTGTAGCCTCCGGCGTGCGCCGTATCGAAGCGGTCACCGGCGCTGCTGCGCTGGCGTACCTGAATGGCGCCGAAGAGCAGCTCAAGGAAGCGGCCGGCCTGGTCAAGGGCAGCCGCGACAACCTGCTGGACAAGCTGTCCGGCCTGATCGAGCGCAACCGTCAGCTGGAGAAGGAGCTGGAGCAGCTCAAGGCCAAGGCCGCCAGCGCAGCCGGTGACGACCTGGCGGGTTCCGCCGTGGACGTCGGTAGCGTGAAGGTGCTGTCCTCGCGTCTCGACGGCCTCGACGGCAAGGCGCTGCTGGCGCTGGTCGACCAACTGAAGAACAAGCTGGGCAGCGGCGTGATCCTGCTGGGCGGCGTGTTCGAAGAGAAGGTCGTACTGGTCGCCGGCGTGACCCAGGACCTGACCGCCAAGCTCAAGGCCGGCGATCTGATGAAGCAGGCCGCTGCGGCCGTGGGCGGAAAGGGCGGTGGTCGCCCGGACATGGCCCAGGGCGGTGGCGTGGATGCCGGCAAGCTGGACGAAGCTCTGGCGCTGGCAGTGACATTTGTCGAACAGGGCCTCTAAAGGCCCTGAAATACGGGGCCCGCAGCGCGTCCGGCGGGCCTTGGCAGCATGCGGTGATGCATGTTTAATGGGCGCCCTTCAGGAATCAGGCGGCTTTTGAAATGGCTTTGATCGTACAGAAGTTTGGAGGGACCTCCGTCGGCACCGTCGAGAGAATCGAACAGGTAGCCGAGAAGGTGAAGAAATTCCGTGAAGCGGGCGACGACATCGTCGTGGTGGTGTCCGCCATGAGCGGCGAGACCAACCGCCTGATTGGTCTGGCCAAACAGATCATGGATCAGCCGATCCCGCGCGAGCTGGACGTCATGGTCTCCACCGGCGAGCAGGTGACCATCGCCCTGCTGAGCATGGCGCTTATGAAGCGCGGCGTGCCGGCGGTGTCCTACACCGGTAACCAGGTTCGTATCCTGACCGACAGTTCCCACACCAAGGCGCGTATCCTGAGCATCGACGATGCGAACATTCGCGCAGATCTGAAGGCTGGCCGCGTGGTCGTGGTCGCCGGCTTCCAGGGTGTGGACGAGCACGGCAATATCACCACCCTCGGCCGTGGCGGCTCCGACACCACGGGCGTGGCCCTGGCGGCGGCGCTGAAGGCAGATGAGTGCCAAATCTACACCGACGTCGATGGCGTCTACACCACCGACCCGCGCGTCGTGCCGCAGGCGCGCCGCCTGGACAAGATCACCTTCGAAGAGATGCTGGAAATGGCCAGCCTCGGTTCCAAGGTGCTGCAGATCCGTTCGGTGGAATTCGCCGGCAAGTACAACGTCCCGCTGCGCGTGCTGCACAGCTTCCAGGAGGGTCCGGGCACCCTCATTACCCTTGATGAAGAGGAATCCATGGAACAGCCGATCATCTCCGGCATCGCCTTCAACCGCGACGAAGCCAAGCTGACCATCCGTGGCGTACCGGATACCCCCGGCGTTGCTTTCAAGATTCTCGGCCCGATCAGTGCCGCCAATGTAGAAGTCGACATGATCGTGCAGAACGTCGCGCACGATAACACCACCGACTTCACCTTCACCGTGCACCGCAACGACTACCAGGCCGCCCTGGAAATCCTCAAGCAGACCGCCACCAGTATCGGTGCGCGCGAAGCCACCGGCGACACCAACATCGCCAAGGTTTCCATCGTCGGCGTCGGCATGCGTTCCCACGCTGGTGTGGCCAGCCGCATGTTCGAAGCCCTGGCCAAGGAGACCATCAACATCCAGATGATCTCCACCTCGGAAATCAAGGTTTCCGTGGTCATCGAAGAGAAGTACCTCGAGTTGGCGGTCCGTGCCCTGCACACCGCTTTCGAACTCGACGCCCCGGCCCGACAGGGCGAGTAAGGCGAGAACTACCGAAAGGCGCGGCTACCCCGCGCCTTTTGTCGTTTTTGACTGTCTGACAGGAACTTTCTTTCCGGCAGGACTGGTCAATACTTGGGTGAAGGATTCGTGCACTTGATCTATACGAATCTGCCACCATTTCTTTTTTTGCAGACTGCTTATCCCGTAACACGTAAGGAGAAAGGAATGCTGATTCTGACTCGCCGGGTCGGAGAGACCCTGATGGTCGGTGATGACGTCACCGTGACTGTACTGGGCGTCAAAGGAAATCAGGTGCGTATCGGTGTGAATGCGCCGAAGGAAGTTGCTGTGCACCGTGAGGAAATCTACCAGCGCATCCAGAAAGAGAAAGACCAAGAACCAAACCATTAATTTTTCTAAAATTTTTCTTTGCAAACGGGGAAAACATGGATATCATGCGCCCCGTGTTGCGGAGAGGTGGCCGAGTGGCCGAAGGCGCTCCCCTGCTAAGGGAGTACACCTCAAAAGGGTGTCGGGGGTTCGAATCCCCCCCTCTCCGCCATTGCATCCTCTGGTGCGATGGTTTGTCAGGTAACGTAAGTTACTGAAAAGATTGAAAAATCTTGTTGACGAATCAGAAAAATCGCTCTAGAATTTGCGCCCTCATCAGCGCACTCATAGCTCAGCTGGATAGAGTACTCGGCTACGAACCGAGCGGTCGGAGGTTCGAATCCTCCTGAGTGCGCCATATACGAGGCAACGCGAAAGCGGGGCTTCAGTGGCGAAAGGGCTGAAAAGCCGTTAGCTGCAACCAGTTGGTGAATCTGGTTAAACTTTACCGACGACGCACTCATAGCTCAGCTGGATAGAGTACTCGGCTACGAACCGAGCGGTCGGAGGTTCGAATCCTCCTGAGTGCGCCATATATGAAAGGGCCTGCAGAAATGCAGGCCCTTTTTCTTTGCCTTCGAAAAATAGCGACAGTGCTTTCAGCGCTTCGCCTTGCCCATTACGCAACCGTCTTCGTCGAAGGTCACGGTTTGCGCGCCGCGCTTCTTGTCCGCGTTGTAATGGTAGCGCAGCGTTTCATTGTGTTGGCTGACCTTGTCGGGCCTTCCCAGGGTGCTCTCCACGTCGTTGCGGGTCATACCTGTCCTGATCCTGCCTTCGATGATTGCCTTGCGCCGCGCGCTGCCTGTGACACGGTTGCCGCAGCCGTTCTGCTGCTCGCCGACCACCACCACGGAGCGATCGTCGGCCTCCTTGTCCTTGCCTTTGCTTCGCGCCTGCGAGGCCTTCTGTGGCGCGGATTCCTGTGCTCTCGCCATGGGCACCGGCTTTCCGCTACCCGGTGTGGGATTGCTCGCTTCCTGGATTTTCTGCTGCCGTTCTTCGGGGCAGCCATACTGACTGAATAGCACGCTGCCATCGGCGGCAGTGCAACGGAACACCGAGGCCGCTTGGGTGGTCGGTACCCATGAGGTCAGGAGTGCGCAGAGCAGGGCAGGCAGGCGCATGGTTTCCTCCGTGTTGGCGGGCCTGCCTGCAGCCTAGGAGTGGAATTTGTCAGTCGGAGCCGGGTGTCCTGTGGGAGCTTTCGGGCGTCGAACCGGGCAGTGATTCGGCAGTGAACTTTCGCCCGCAAGCGATTGTTCTAGCCGCCATTTTGTAACGCCTAATGCACCTTGGAGTGTTATCATTTCCCGCATCTGCCCTCGATGGGCGCATGGGACACCACCATGGACTTACCCAGTAGTTACTCAGAACCCCGATTGCGTAAACACGACCTGATGTATTGATCCCCTCTGGCCCGTTCTGCCACTGGGGGTGGAGCGTGCTATGACCGAAGTAGAAGCCAAGAAGCCGCAGGAAAGCCTGCAGGACCGCCTCAACCAGGTGGTCGACCTGCTGCACAAGCACAAGCTGGTGGAAGACCTGACGCACCGTCAGGAAGGCCAGCATCAAGACCTCGTCGAAAACCTCGTGCACCGCCAGAACCTTGCCGAATTGCAGCGCAAGATGGACGAGTTGCACCCGGCCGACATCGCCCACATCCTCGAATCGCTGCCGCTGGACGACCGCCTGACGGTCTGGCAGCTGGTCAAGGCCGAGCGCGACGGCGACATCCTCCTCGAAGTCTCCGACTCGGTGCGGGAAACCCTGATCGCCGACATGGACGATCACGAGATTCTCGCCGCCGCCCGCGACATGGACGCGGACGAGCTCGCGGACCTGGCGCCGGAACTGCCGCGCGATGTCGTCCACGAGCTGATGGAAACCCTCGACCAGCAGCAGCGCGAGCGTGTGCGCTCGGCGCTGTCCTACGAGGAAGACCAGGTCGGCGCGCTGATGGACTTCGAGATGGTCACCATTCGCGACGATGTCAGCCTGGAAGTGGTATTGCGCTACCTGCGCCGCCTTAAGGAGCTGCCGGGGCACACCGACAAACTCTTCGTGGTCGACTATGACGGCGTGCTCAAGGGCGTGCTGCCGATCAAGCGCCTGCTGGTGAACGATCCGGACAAGGACGTGGCGGAAGTCATGGCCACCGATCCTGTGACCTTCAGCCCTGACGAGGATGGCTACGATGCCGCCCAGGCGTTCGAGCGTTATGACCTGATTTCCGCCCCCGTGGTGGACAAGAACGGAAAACTGATCGGCCGTCTGACCATCGACGAGATGGTCGACCTGATCCGTGAGGAAAGCGAAAGCGAAGTCCTGAACATGGCCGGTCTGCGTGAAGAGGAAGACATCTTCGCCTCGGTCTGGAAGTCGGTCGGCAACCGCTGGGCCTGGCTGGCCACCAACCTGGTCACCGCCTTCATCGCCTCGCGAGTGATTGGCCTGTTCGAAGGCTCCATCGAGAAGCTGGTGGCACTGGCGGCGCTGATGCCCATCGTGGCCGGCATCGGCGGCAACTCCGGTAACCAGACCATCACCATGATCGTCCGCGCCATGGCCCTGGATCAGATCCAGACCAGCAGCGCCAACCGCCTGCTGCGCAAGGAACTGGGCGTAGCGTTGGTGAACGGCCTGGTGTGGGGCGGAGTGATCGGCCTGGTCGCCTTCTATCTGTACGGCAACTGGGAGCTGGGCGCCGTGATGACCGGCGCCATGACGCTGAACCTGCTGCTTGCTGCGTTGATGGGGGTGCTGATTCCGATGACGCTGTTGCGCCTGGGGCGCGACCCTGCGATGGGCTCCAGCGTGATGATTACCGCCATGACCGACAGTGGTGGCTTCTTCATCTTCCTCGGGCTGGCCACGCTGTTCCTGATGTAGCGCCCATCCCGCCGAAAAGGCCGCCCGTGAGGCGGCTTTTTTGTGCCCGCCATGCGGACCTGGAGGGCATGAAAACGCGCGCATGAAAAAGCCGGCTCGAGGCCGGCTGTTTCGGGTGTCGCGAGCGAATCAGGCTTCGTTCTGCGCCATCTCGGCATCGTGCGCGATCAGGGCGATCAAAGCGTTCTGCTGACGGTGGGTCAGCTGGCGGAAGCGCTGCAGCAGTTCGCGTTCGTGCAGGCTGAGTTCCGGGCTGTCCAGGCGGATGCCCAGGTTGTCCTGCAGGGCACCTTCCTGCAGCAGGCTCTGTTCGAGACGCGCGATGATCTCGGAGTTCATGCTGCGGTGGTGGCTGCGGGCGACGTCGGCGATACGCTCACGCATGCCTTCGGGCAGACGTACGACGAATTTGTCAGCAGTACGGCTGGAGTAGGTGGGGGTTGCCTGTTTCAATGGGCGCATACTTTAAACCTGTAAGTCAGGGAGGCCGATGCCATGGGTCAGCGTTCGTTCAGGCCCTTTGACAGCGATTTCCAATGGCCGTTCAGCGCGTCGTCAAAGCTTTTGTGAAAATATCCAATAACTTGACGTCAAACCTTCGGCATATTGTGTCTTGGGTGAAGGCTAAATGCCAGCACCAATCGTCCGAAATGAGACCGCCTAGGCAGACCTTTCTTTAGATGGGAGTTAAGGGGGAAAGCTGGCGATGTGCCCATATCCGTCAGCGTAGTCGATATGTCATCCGTGGCAGCCTGCCGTTGGGCAGCCCGATGGGTTCGCTTCGGAGCAGGCTGCATGATGGCACAGCGCCCAGCGACGAGTCAGCGGATGCCGCTTCAGCGGTCTTTCATGATGAGTTTTCACTGATATCGCACAAGGCTCAGCGTATTATCCGGCCTGCGGATCAGAATTGAAGTAGCACCGAGCCGCCGGTGTACCGAGAGTCTTATGACCCCTGGCAGACTGATTTTCCTGATGGGCCCTTCGGGATCCGGCAAGGACAGCGTATTGCAGGCAGCCAGCGCTCCCCTGGCCGCGATGGATTGCCGGATTGTCCGACGCGTCATCACTCGCTCCGCTGAAGCGCGTGGCGAGGAAGCGCTTTCGGTGAGCGTCGAGGAGTTCAGCCGCCTGGAGCGTTCCGGTGCTTTCGCCATGAGCTGGCGTGCCAATGGCCTGCACTACGGAATTCCCCGCGAGATCGATGACTGGCTTGCCGCCGGTCACGACGTGCTGGTCAATGGTTCACGCAAATACCTGCCTGAAGCCCGCCGTCGCTATCCACAGTTGATCGCGGTGCTGCTGAAGGTCGAGGCTGATGTGCTGCGCCAGCGTCTGCTCAAGCGTGGGCGGGAGACGCCGACGGAAATCGAGGAGCGCCTGGCGCGCAATGCGCACTTCGCCGATGGCCTGCCGGGCCCGCTGGTGGAGTTGGACAACTCGGTGTCCCTGGAGGTGACGGTCGGCCATCTGCTGGACCTGCTCGCCCCTCCGGATGCCCAGGCCAGCTGAGGTCAGTCCAGGCTCAGCGACAGGCTGACACCGTGGGGCGCAAAGCCCATCGCTGCGTAGAAACGGTGTGCCATTTCCCGGTCCTGGTGGCTGGAGAGCGCCAGCTTGTAGCACTTCCAGTCCCGCGCCCACTCCACGGCTCGGCCGATCAGCGCCTGGCCGATACCCTGGCCGCGCGCACGGCTGTCCACCACCATGTCTTCGAGGATTGCCGAGCGGGCGAAGCCATGGGCGATGTGTTCGATCAGGTGCAGGGTGCAGGTGCCCAGCAAGGCTCCATCACGCTCGGCGATGAGTGTCACTCGTGACGGTAGCTGGTTGCCCAGGGCCAGCGCGAGCAGCGCGGTGTCGGGCAGCGGGTCGCGGGTTCCCAGTTGCTGCAGTAGCGGAGCGAGGGCCGCAGCGTCCTCGACCGTGGCGACGCGTACATCGAAGGTGGCGAAGGGGGAGTCGGGCAGGGCGCCGTCTACTGAGGTCATGGTGATTCTCCGGCTGACGGCAAAATTATGGACCGCGCCGGTGGCGGTGGCATGACAAATCGCTTGTCGGTGGTTAACATGCCGACCCGATTGTCCCGGTAGCTCAATTGGATAGAGCGTCCCCCTCCTAAGGGGAAGGTTGGAGGTTCGACCCCTCTCCGGGACACCATTCAGATCGGCAGCGATTCTGTCATCCGCTAAGTATCTACGCAGCGAGCATGCCCGAGCGTCCTGCTCATCTCGCCGCGGTATGTATTGCCAGATAAGAGAGTGATCTCTAATCGCTGAGCGAATGCCGCCTGGCATCTGCAAGCTCGGCCAGCGGCACCCACGCAGCTTGGGATTTCCAGCAAACTGGTGGTGTGCCCAATCGCACTCTACTGCGCTACGTGTGTACGGATGTTCTCGCTGAATTTCTTGTCGCGTAGTCTGAGTATTTTGGCTTCGAAGAACTTGTAGACCAAGGCTGAGACTAGGAAGGTGAGGAATATGAATGCCAAAAATAGGGCGATGCAGGACAGGCTATCTGTCACCGGAACTTTGAATTTCATTAGCAACATCAGGACTGGCAAATTAGCCAGATAGGCGGAATAAGACCATCTGGATATCCTTTCGGTGACGAAGGAAATATTGCATCGGATTTTACTGGTTATTCCCAGTAGGACGAGTCCCACTCCTCCGAGCGATGCCATTGTGAAAATACTCGAACGTATCGCATAGCTTTCATTCAGGCTGCTGTCTGGCCATGAGGCTACGTAGCCGCATACAAAAAATATAACGGAAAGTCCCACCGCCAGTCGGAAAATCGTTGTCTGCTCCTTATAGCGTTTCACGAGAAGTGCCGCGAGTACGCCGAACATAATCGAGTCGAGCCGGAAGACGGTAATTTTTCTCAGCCCTTCGTCCATTGTTGGATTGTTCAGGATTAGCGCGAGAATTCGTAGGGTTGTGCTGGTGAGTATGACCAGCATGGCAGTTCTCAGCATCGCCTTTTCTGCCGTGGCCCCGAAATACATGAAGGCTGCGATCAGCAGTGGGCTCAACAAATAGAATATTTCCTCGACAGCCAGGCTCCATGCCTCACCAAAAAAAGGCGGATGCTGCCAAGCCAGACTTTGGGTGAAAGTTATGTAATAGAAAATGTTGGGTAGGTCGGCAGGGCGAATCGAATGCGCCAATGCAATGTTGATGGTGAGAAAAAGCAGATAGTTTGGAAGTGTTCTCAGCCACCGTCGCGTCCAGAATAGAGGTACCCAGGATACGGCAGAGCGAGACTCTTCGGCCGAGCGCAGAATGATACCGCCTATCAGGAATCCAGATAGCACGAAGAACAGTTCAACACCGAGAAAGCCCCCGAACTTGAAGTTCTGAGCGGCAGGAAACGCAGGCGTGAGAAAATGCCGGCCATGCGACAACAGCACCAGGGAAATTGCCAGGCTGCGGCAGATATCCAGCCATTGGTTTCTTGTCGAAGCTGCTGCCATCTTTTTTCCAGTTAACGGTCCGGGGACTGTGCGGATGTCGATGCAGTCGACAACGCGTGCTTTTCTATCTTCGCTACTTTGACGAGCCAGGATTTTTTCAAGTCGAGGAATGGCTTTTCTACGAAATGCCAGGAAGCGGCGGCGGCGAGCATTGAGAGTGGAATAGCGATGATTGCTAGTTCAATAGCAGAGATTTCCGGTCGTGAATGGATGATGCATTGTTGGATGGGGAAGGAGTACAGGTAGATTCCGTATGAGTAGTCAGCAGTTCCGAAAGGGCTCGGGATCTTCTTCGAGTAGGCGAGAAGTATGGCCAAATATCCCACGGCGAAGTAGATAAGGACGCTGTTCTGCAGAGAGAAGTAGATCAGCAAGGCTAGTGTGGTTATCACGAGAGCTAGCCGCTTGCTGGCTGGGATTCGATGGCGAAGCAGAAAGAGCGCGCATCCACTGAAGAAGCAGATTGTCAGCTTTAGTGTTTCGGTGTTTTTTTCCAGTAGCGGAAGATGATCGAAGACGAGAAGTCCCCAGAAAATGGTGAGTACGACGGTGAATAATTTCAGATTACGAAGCGCACCGACCAGATAGAAGACTGCTATGTAGAGATAGAGTCTGGCCTCGATAGGGATGGTCCATAGGCTTCCATTTATCCCGTATTTTCCGAGGTCAACATAGGGGAGTGAGAACTGCGCTGCAATCAGGAAGGAATTCTTCCACACGTAGTTCAAGAATTCCGGGTGTTGGAGAAACTCTAGAAGAGGGTGGCTGGAGAGAAAGGTGCCTGCGAAAAGTGTGGTGCTGGCAATGCACGCCCATAGTGCCGGGAGTATCCTGCACAGTCTCGAAATGGAGTATTCCTTCAGACTATTGCGCTTGCAGATGCTACCGGTAACCAGAAAACCACTGATGCAGAAAAAAATAAGCACGCCAAGGCCGTGTGGCCGAATGCCGGCGTAGGTGATTTTTTCCAGGTTTTCCGGGGTCCCTTCGATTGACAGTCCCAGAGAATGGCCAGCAACCACCATGAGGGCAGCGACAACCCTGATGAGCAGGAAGTTGTTGCTGTCCTCACGTGAGCGCGTGCTTTCGAGATTGCCTAGGGAGTTCCAGTACATAGTTCACTCAGTGCCCGATAGGCCGGCACGCAGATGCCGAACCAAAGGCGTGAATCGTAACAAATACCCGCTTGAAACATCTCAACAGTTGGTCATTTGCCCTCAAACATCCGCTGTTCAGGGTAGCGGGGTAATAATGATGGCACTGAGCTTCAGGGCGAATAGGTCGTTCGATTGCGGCCATTGTGCTTGGAGCTGTAGAGCGCCTTGTCTGCCTTGATCAGTGCTTCGCTGAGGTTTCCCTCCAGGCTCAGGTGCGCGAGGCCGAGGCTGATGGTGACGCTGGGGTGGCCGGGAAGGTCGGCGGTGGCCTCGCGCAGTTGCTCGAGCCGTGCCTGTGCCTGGTCGGCATCCAGGCCCCAGAGGTAGAGGCCGAACTCCTCGCCGCCCAGCCGGGCGAACTCGAAGTCGCCCATCTGTTGCTTGATCGCCAGTGCGACGCGGGTCAGCACTTCGTCGCCGATGTCGTGCCCGTAGGTGTCGTTGACTCGTTTGAAATGGTCGATGTCGATCATCGCCAGGTAGCGTTGCTCGCCGTCTTCCACCAGGCGCTTGCCCACTCGCGCCATGAAGGAACGACGATTGGGGATCCCGGTCAGGGTGTCGATGTAGGCCTGATCGAGCAGCAGGCGGGCCATGGCGTAGTTGTGCAGCTTGGCCTGGCTGAGGTGGTGGAAGATGTATACCGTGAGGGCGCTGATGAAGACCGGATAGCAGATCAGCATGCTGTGTCGCACGTTGAACTCCGGCACGTTGCCCAGGAAAGGGTTGAGCAGCAACCAGGTGATGGCCAGTACCGCGAAGAAGGCCGGGCGGTTCAGTGGTAGCACCGTCGCGCTGTAGAGCACGGTGGAGGCGCAGATCACCAGCCAGGCCTGGCGGACGTCACTGGGAATGCCTTCGATCAGCAGGCGCGCGCCCCAGGCGAAGGTCACGACGAAGGCGAAGTTGATCAGGTAGAAATGCACTGCGCGGCGGGCCACTGCGGTCAGGGCAAAAAGGATGACGAAGGCTGCGAGGAACAGCAGCGAGATGTAGCTGAAGCCCTGGCCGGTCTGGAAGCTGACGATCAGGTCGAAGAGAAGCCAGATGCCGATGCTGACGCCGAATACCAGCAGGCTGAAGCCTTTGAGCCGCTCGAAGTCATGCTGGAGAAACTCGGCGCGCAGTTCAGGTGAAACGTGTTGCTTCACGACTTCCGATTCGATGGTCTTGAACATGAACGGTCCTGTACGGGTGCGGGATCGCTCGCGCGAGAATAGACGAACTCGGTTGCCCCCGCGCGGTGTCCGGCAGGTCGCGCGCGGGGGCTGGTCTCAAGGGTGCAGGGCGGTGCCGGCTCGCGCCCGCTGGTTGTCCAGCAGGAGTTTGCCCCAGGGCCGATAACGCACTTCGAAGACGGCACTGGCGTGACAGCCTGTGGAGACGCTGGACGGTGCGGCAGGCTCGGCGCGGAAGGCCTGGCCGGCGGCACTGGTCTGGCGGAAGGCTTCGCGGACGATGCCAACCGAGCAGGGTAGAGCGGCAGCGTACGCCTGGCGTACTCGCTCGGGCAGCGCGCCGGTGCCGGCGCCGTCCTGCCACCAGACCTGTACACCGAGGCTGGCGATTTCGCCCAGCCAGTCGCCGTATACCTGCGGCGCGAGCTTGCCGCCGGAGAATGCGCTCAGTTGCAGGGGGGCCTTCAGCTGAGCGGCGAAGTCCTTGAGCTGGCGTTGCAGGGCTTGTCGGCGTTCGGCGGCCTGGAAGTGCCAGTCGTCCAGTTCCATCGGCAGGTACCAGGCGGTAACGGGGAGTTTCCATTGCTCGCTCACTTGCCGTTGTTGCGCCAGGGAGCGGCCGAGCTGGTGCTGCCAGTAGGCCTCCAGGCCGGGTGTGTCCAGTTCGCTCTGGCGCTGGTAGTAGGCCGTGTCCATGTACAGGCCGAGGACCAGTTGCAGGCCGTTGTCGTGGGCGCTTTTCAGGGCATGTGCGAGCCAGCCGGTGGCGCCGCCGAAGTCGGAGTCGCCATAGGCGGTCCACTGCACGATCAGCGTCTTCGCGCCCTGGGCTGCGCTGGCGCGCCAGATCTGTTGCCACTGCGTCTCGCTGAGTGACGCATCGACGTTCAGCGGCTGATAGAACAGGCGATCGTCGGCCTGGGCAGCGAAGGCGGAGAGGAGCAGGGCGAGGGAGAGAATCAGGCGGCGCATCAGAAGTTCACCTCGAGTCCCACCAGCCAGCCGTTGGCCTTTTCGTAGAGATTGCCGGCCATGCCCAACTGGTATTCGGTGCGCACGGTGACGTGGGCGCGGTAGGCGTTGTAGCGATCCTCGCCGTACCAGTATTGCCAGCGCAGGCCAACGCCGCTGCGCAGGTCCTGGCGCCAGTCGTTGCTCGGGTCCTGCGTGGAGAACTCGGCAAAGCCGTAGGGCATGATCGTTTGCGGCGAATCCACCGGCAGTTTCCAGGTGTGGCCCTGCTGGTAGCGCGAGACCCACTGGTGGTCGCCGGCGTGGGTCCACCAGGCGAAGTCGGTGTAGAGGAAGCGTTCGTCCCAGTCGCTCTCGTCCACGCGCCAGTCGTTGCGGTACTCGCCCTGGTCGAGGAAGGAGGCCGTGGCACGCAGCAGGAAGTCGGTGGAGGTCTGGCCGTACTTGTCACGCTGGCGGGCGTAGCGCTCGAACTTCTCGGGAGTGCCGATCTCGTGCCAGCGGATGCCTTCGAAAGCGTCTTCGGCATCGCCGTCGTTCTTGATGGTGTTCTGCTTGTACAGCTCGCTGTAGAGGTTGAGGTTGTAGTCGCCGAAGGGTTTGTAGCGCAGGCCGAAACCGGCGGCGAGGGTCTGCGTGTATTCCTTGCGCCCCTCGTTGCCGGCGATCGCCCGGCCATACACCGAGAGGGTGCTGCCGTTGCGGGTCGGTTCATCGCCCAGCGCGTGGTCCCAGATGAATGTTTGCAGGTTCTGCGATTGGGCGCGGCGTTTGTTGCCAACCTTGTTTTCGCCGATGGGGACGGCCACGGTGGTGATTCCTGCCGGCGACCAGGTACTGGCGATGGTCAGGTTGTCGCGCTGGGACAACGTCTGATGCGCACGGCGCTGACGGAAGCGACGGGCTTCGAGGCTGCCGTATTCGTCGTCGGCGGCCACCGGGTCCTGCTCCAGGTCGATGACCCGGCGCAACTCGCGGCGGGCGGCGAAGCTGTCCTCGGCCTCGTCGTAGCGCCAGGCCAGGGTTTCGCCCAGACGGAAGTCTTCCGGGTAGTCGCGGGTGGCGCGTTCCAGGTAGGGAATCGCAGTGCGCCGCTCTTGCGGCGTATCGGTGCCGGCCAGGCGCATGCCGTAGTCGGCGCGGAAGCGCGGGTTGTTCGGCTCGCGGCGTACCGCCTCGGCCAGCCAGAGTTTGCTCTGCTGCTTGTCGCCGGCCTTCTGAGCGCTGCCGGCGGCATTGTAGTAGTGCTGGCCGTTGGGCTCGTGTTGCAGGGCCGCGCGGTGCCGGGTGAGGGCCAGGGGATAGTCGCCACGGGCATCGGCGATGTTGGCGCCCAGTGCCCAATCGTCCGCGCTGCCTTTCTTCGCCTGCTGCCAGTAGCGTTCGGCGCCGGCATTGTCGTTGGTGAGCAGGGCGGCGCGGCTGGCGGTGAGGCGGGAGTTGTCGTTGAGTTCGCTGGCGGGCAGGGCATTGAAGATGCGCAGGGCGCCGGCCGGGTCACCGGCGGCTTCCAGTGCATAGGCCAGCGGCAGTTGGCTGTCCTTGTCGCCGTGGGCGATGGCGGCCTGGTAGTAGACCACCGCTTCGCCGGGGCGCGCGGGCATGGCGCAGCGGCCCAGGGCGCGCAGTTCGCCGGGGGTGTTGGAATCCGGGCTCAGGTAGCGTTGCAGGGCATCACAGCGCCCGGCTTCGGCCAGGCGACCGAGCAGGTAGCCGCGCGAGACCGGGTCGGCCTTGGGCAGCAGGGCTTCGATGCGGGCGACGTCCAGCGGCGTATCACTGCGTGCATGGATGCCGGCCAGGCGCTGCAGCAGCGTGGGCGGCAAGTTGCCGCCGCGTCGGTCGTAGGCGCTTTCCAGCAGTTGCTTGGCGCGTTCAGTGCGCCCGGCGTTGAGCGCCAGATAGCTGGCCTGGTCCAGCGCCTTGAGGTCGCCGGTCTGGCGGTAGCGCTGCTCCCACAGTGCGGCCGCTTCGCCGGTGCGGCCGCGGGCCTGCAGCAGCTCGGCGCGCTGGCGCACGGTATCGGGTGTCTGCGGCTGGCGGGATAGCCAGGCCAGGGCCAGGTCGGTGCGCCCCTGGCGTCGCCAGGAGTCCACCAGTTGGTCGCGGCGGGCGGTGTCCCAGGGTTCGGGCAGCCGGGTGTTTTCCAGCAGGTCGGTGGCCTCCAGGCGTTGGGCCAGGACCAGCCAGGTCTTCGGATCGTCAGTGGGCTTGCATTGCTGCAGCTTCGCCAGTGCCGCTGCCTGGTCGTGGCGTGACAACCATTCGGTGGTTTCCAGGCAGGGGCGGTTCTGCGCATCGCTGAGCTGCGTTACCAGGGCCGCGTCACTGCTGTCGCGCGCGACTTCGAGCAACTGTGCCTGGCGCGTCGGGTCGCGGCGGTCCTGCTCGGGCAGGGTGAGCAGCCAGCGCTTGGCCACTTCGGTCTGCTCGACGGCGATGGCGCGGTCGATGATCGCCAGCCGGGCCTTGCGTGCCGACTCCGCGTCCGGGGCCTGCTGGATCAGTTGCTCCAGCGGCTTTTCGTCCAGGCGCTGGGCATAGGCGTTGGCCAGCCGGTTCCAGTCCACGGCGGAGAGCTGGTGGGCGGCGGCCAGCGGCGCCAGTTGGGCGATGGTGGTATCCCAGTCACGCAGCTGTTCGGCCCAGTTCGCCCGCGCTTCGCGCAGTACTCGGCCGTCACTGCCCGGCGGCAAGGTGCCGAGCCATTCCAGCGCCTTGGCCGCGCCCTGGGTCTGGCCGAGCTTGAGGCTGTAGGCCTGCCACAGCCGCACACGCTCATTGGCATCGGCATGGGCCAGCCACTGGTTGACCTGCACTTCGGGCGGCGGGCCGTTCTCGATCAGGTCCAGGCGCAGGTTGGTCAGCGCCTCGGCGCCGGCATCGGTGCCGGCCAGGGCCTGGGCTTCCTTTTCCGCATCGGCATAGCGCTGTTGCTTGGCCAGGGACTGGATCAGCAGGGAACGCGCTTCGGTGTTGTTGGGTACGCGGTCGAGCAGGTGGCGCATCAGGCGTTCGACTTCCGCCCAGTTGTTCTTCTTCGCTTCCTTGTAGCCCTTGTCCAGGTAGGGGAAGCTGCGGAAGCGCTGGAATTCGCTGAGCTGGTCGTCGGCGGCCTGCGCCAGCGGAGCGGCGATGCTCGCCAGGATCAGGCCGTAAAGCAGGGTTTGTTGCGGTTTCACACGGCCTCCCGGGCAATGCGATAGGCCTCGTGCTGTTCGCTGGCCTGTTCCTCGAGTGCTTCTTCGAGCACCTGCTGGGTGATGATGCCGCGCTTGATCAGATGTTCGCCGAGGGAGTCCTGCTCGGGGTCGAAATCGATCAGGGCCTGGTTGAACAGGCTCGGCGGGACCATCCCGCGGACCTGCAGCAGGGTGCCGAACATCACCACATGTCCACAGAGGCGCTCCATCAGGGTTTCATCGCCGTTGCGCTGACGGAGCGCGTCGACGATGGCGCGGGTTTCGTCGCTCTGGTGGCGCCCGCCATACCAGTGGCGCAGGCCGAGAGTGACGCGCCCCTGGGGAGCCAGACGCCCACGCACCGGACGCTTGAGCTGGCGGCTGATAGCACCGAGGGATACCTGGCTGATCTGCTGTTCGCTGGCCAGCACCAGGGTGTCGCCCTCCAGGGCTACCGGCAGCACGGCATAGCGCAGCGCCAGCTTGCGCGGCAACGCTTCAATCAGCTTCGCATCGAGGGTGAAGGGGTTGAGCGGAGCCCATTCCTCGCCCAGTTCCTCGGCCAGGGTTTCCACCAGTTGGGTGCTGGTGATCAGCTCGCGCAGCAGCAGCTCGCGGCCCAGGCGCCGGCGCACCGGGCTGGTGAGCGCCGATTGCAGCTGCTCCTCGGTGATCAGGCCTTTTTCCTTCAGGCGCTGGCCCAGCGGTGTGCGTTGCGGGCCGGCGAGGGCGGGGAACTCGTGGGTGGTCTTGTCCCACGCCACGCGGCGCGAGTCGCCCATTTCCATCACCTGCTTGAGCGCGCGCAGGTTGGCGAAGAAGTTGACGAAGTTGCTCCACATCATCCGCGGCGCCGACAGCAGCCCCTCGAAGATGCCGTAGAAGCGGGTGACGAACCAGAAGCGCTGGAACAGCCGGTTGAGCAGCATCAGGCCGTTGAGGAACAGCAGCACTACCAGCAACTGGCTGCCTTCGAGGATCGAGGGGAAGCGCCAAGCGTTGGGCGACAGGGTGGTGATCAGCCACATGGTGATCAGCACCAGGAACAGCAGGTTGACCAGGAAACTCAGCAGGTAGGCGATCAGCCCCCGGCGATCGCGCCAGAGGAAGTAGTTGAGCATCCCCTTGCTGCTCCAGCCCAGGTTGCGCGTGCCCTGGAAGACAATCCCGGTGATCCACCGGGACTTCTGGCGGATGGCGTGCTGCCAGGTGCGCGGGAAGTGTTCGCGCACGCAGATGACCTGGGAGAAGCGCCGGTCCATGCCCGGCACCCAGGTGCTTTTCAGCGCCAGCTGCGGGTCGGTGATGGAGTAGCGGGCGAAGATGCACTTCATGCCCTTCTGCTTGAGGCGGAAGCCGATGTCGTAGTCCTCGGTGAGACTCTGCACATCGAAGGCGATGCCGTCGCCGTCTTCCAGCAGCGCGGCAATGGCGCGGCGGCTGAAGCAGGTACCGACGCCGGCGCTGGGCACCTGGCCGGTCAGCGCCTCGCGCACCGGCACATCCTTGCCGTGGTTCTCGGCGAACTCGTCGACATAGTGGCCGGCGGTGAAGCCGGTCCATTCCGGGGCGTAGGGGTAGACCGGGATCTGGATCAGGTCCTTGGCCGGCAGCAGGTAGTTGAACAGGCGCAGTTCCAGCGGCGAGATCACGTCCTCGGCGTCGTGCAGGATGAAGCCGGCGAACTCGATCTTCGCATCGGCCTCGAAGCGCAGGATGGCGTCGATGATGTTGTTCAGGCAGTCGGCCTTGCTGGTGGGGCCGGGGCGCGCGCAGACCACCTTGTGCACGTTGGGGTAGTGCAGGCAGACGGCATCCACGTCCGCCTGGGTCTGCGGATCGTTGGGGTAGGTGCCGACGAAGATCTGGTAGTTCTCGTAGTCCAGCGTCGACGCCGCCAGGCGTGCCATCTCGCCGACCACGCCGACCTCGTTCCAGGCCGGCACCATGATCGCCAGGGGCTTCTCTGCGGCGGCGAAGAGGCGTTCCTCGTCGGCCCGGTCGAAGCGGTTGTAGATGCGGAAGCGCCGCACCAGCACACGGCCCCAGTACACCAGGTCGATGAACAGGTCATCCAGGCCGAGCAGGAACATCAGCGCGGCCAGGATGATCGCCAGGTACTTCAGGGCATACAGAACGTAGGTGAGGATATCGACCAGTTCGAGGCTCATTCGAACTCGCTTGGCGTGCGTGATTCACCGAACCAGGACAGCAGCCGGGCGACGATCTTCTCGCTGGCGTGGCCATCCCCATAGGGGCTGAAGACCCGGCTCATCTGTTCGTAGACTTCTTCGTCGCGCAGCAGGTGGCTGGCTTCGCTGACGATGCGGCCGGTGTTGGTACCCACCAGCACTACGGTGCCGCCTTCGAGTACGGCGGGGCGCTCGGTGACGCGGCGCAGCACCAGCAGCGGTTTGCCCAGCGCCGGGGCTTCTTCCTGGATGCCGCCCGAGTCGGTGAGGATGATGTAGGCGCGGTCCATCAGCCAGACGAAGCTCTGGTAGTCCTGCGGGGCGATCAGGTGGATGTTCGGCTTGTCCGAGAGCAGGCCGTAGACGGCGTTCTGCACCTGCGGGTTGAGGTGTACCGGGTAGACGAAGTCGACATCGGGGAAGCGCTGGGCCAGCTCCGCCAGGGCCTGGCAGATTCGCTCGAAACCCTTGCCGAAGTTCTCCCGGCGGTGGCCGGTGATCAGCACCACGCGGCGGTCGCCGGTGAACCTGGCCAGCGGTGAGTCGGGCGCGGGTTTCCAGTCGGTCTCGTGCAGGTGTTCGCGCATCCATAGCAGGGCGTCGATCACGGTGTTGCCGGTGACCTCGATCTGGTCGATGTTCACTCCTTCACGCAGCAGGTTGTCGCGCGAGGCCTTGGTCGGCGGAAAGTGCAGGTCGGCGATCACCGCGGTGAGGCGGCGGTTGGCCTCTTCCGGCCACGGCTGGTGGATGTTGCCGGTGCGCAGGCCGGCCTCGACGTGGCCTACCGGAATCTGCCGGTTGAAGGCGGTGAGGGCGGCGATGAAGCTGGTGGTGGTATCGCCGTGCACCAGCACGATGTCCGGGCGGTGGCGGTCGTAGCTGTCATCCAGCTTGCCCATCATCTGCAGGGACAGGCTGTTCAGGGTCTGGCCCTGGGTCATGACGTCGAGGTCTTCGTCGACCTCCAGTTCGAAGGAGTTCAGCACTTGCTGTAGCATCTCGCGATGCTGGCCGGTGGAGCAGATGCGCAGCTCGATTTCCGGGGTACGGCGGAGGACGCGGGCGAGGGGGGCCATCTTGATGGCTTCCGGACGGGTGCCGAAAACCATGGTGACTTTGTACTTCATCAATTGCTCCTTGGGCGCACCCTTGTGAGGCCGCCTTCGGTTTCCAGGTGGGATTTTTCCAAGGGCAATGAAAGTCGCTCAACTCCGGGCTGTCCAGCGCCAACTGGTGTTGCCAGTGATACAGGTCAGGTACATTGACCTTTTCAGGGCTTTTGTCGCTAAGCTGAAGGCCGCGTCGCCAGTGGGCTGGCGCCGGTTTGCCGGCAGCGTTGAGAAAAACTGTTGATGAATTTTTCGAAGAGGCGGGTCGGCCGATGCTCAGCGCTGAACTGAAGGCGTTCTACCGGGTTGCCAGGCTGGGCAGCATCACCCAGGCGGCGAAGAAGCTCGGCCTCAGCCAGCCGACCGTGACCACCCAGATCCGCAACCTGGAAAGCCAGTACGCGGTGGAGCTGTTCTATCGCGGCGGCCGGCGCCTGACCCTGAGCGACGAGGGCGCGCGCCTGCTGCCGATGGTCGAGGCGCTGCTGCAGCAGGAAGCCGACATCGAGTTCTACCTGCGCAACTGCGGGCAGATGCAGGGCGCCCTGCGTATCGGCGCCACCTCTCCTTATTATGTGCTCGGGCTGATCAAGGACTTCCGCGAGCGCTTCCCGCAGATCGAGGTGTCGGTGGAGATCGGCAATTCCCAGCAGGTGCTCGAATCGCTCATCGAATGCCGGGTCGACCTGGCCGCCTCTTCGCAACAGGTGGATGACGCGCGCCTGACCCGCGTGGTGCTGGGCAGCGATCCGCTGGTGCTGGCAGTGCACCGCAGCCATCCGCTGGCGGCCATGCAGTCGGTGAACCTGGGAGACCTGCGCCAGCATTGCCTGCTGATGCGCGAGGCGGGTTCGACCACCCGTCAACTGACCGAGGCGATGTTGCAGCAGGCCGGAGTGGTACCCGCCTCGGTGCTGGAAATCGGCAGCCGTGAATCGATTCGCGAGGCAGTGATCCGCAACCTGGGCGTAAGCATCATTGCCCGCCAGGAAGTGCCCGATAACCCCCAGCTGTGCGTACTGGAGATCAAGGGCGCGAGCCTGATCGACGAGTACCTGTATTGCCTGAAGGACCGGCGGCAGGCGCGGTTGCCGAGCGCGTTCCTGGCGTTGGCGCAAGCGTAGGAACCTTTCGCTGGAGCGAGCCGGCTTGTTGCCGTGTGATGTGTCGAGCGGCAACGGCGGGAGGGGCGGCAAGGAAATCGGTTGCCGCTTTGCCGCCTTTTGCCGCTCCTTGCCGCCCTTGATGGCTGCTCAAGCCATTGAATATCAAGGAAATAGATGTTTGGCACGCACCTTGCTGAAGTGTTGGCAAGCCCACACCGGCAAACAGGTTCGCGACCATGAGCATCAGCTTCGACAAAGCCCTCGGCATCCACCAGCAAGCACTGAGCTTCCGCTCCCAGCGCGCTGAAGTGCTGGCCAACAACCTGGCCAACGCCGACACGCCCAACTACAAGGCGCGTGACCTGGACTTCGCCTCGGTGCTCGCGGCGCAGTCCGACAAGCTGAAGAACGGCACCTTCAGCACCGCCCTGACCAACGCTCGCCACATCGAGGCGGATGGCCTGGCCATGGGTGACGAATCGCTGAAGTACCGCATTCCGAACCAGCCCTCGATCGACCAGAACACCGTGGATGCGCAGATCGAGCAGGCCAACTATGCGGAGAACTCCGTGCAGTTCCAGGCCTCCTTCACCTTCCTCAACAGCAAGTTCAAAGGGCTGATGAACGCCCTGCGCGGAGAGTAATCATGTCCCTCGCCAGTGTCTTCAACATCGCCGGTACCGGCATGAGTGCCCAGACCACCCGTCTGAACACCACCGCTTCGAACCTTGCCAACGCCGAGAGCGTGTCCTCGAGCATCGACCAGACCTACCGTGCCCGCCATCCGGTGTTCTCGGCGATGCTCAACCAGGCGCAGGGCGGCAGCGAACAGGGTTCGCTGTTCGGCGAGACCGACCAGGCGGGTTCCGGCGTGCAGGTGCTGGGCGTGGTCGAGGACCAGAGCCCGCTGGTGCCGCGCTACGAGCCGAACCATCCGGCGGCCGACAAGGACGGCTACGTCTATTACCCGAACGTGAACGTGGTGCAGGAGATGGCCGACATGATCTCCGCCAGCCGTTCCTTCCAGAGCAACGCGGAAATGATGAACACCGCCAAGCAGATGATGCAGAAGGTCCTGACCCTGGGTCAGTAAGCGCAGAGGACGCCCCATGAGCATCAATACCGACAACAGCACGAGCTCGATCCTGTCTTCGCTGAACGCAGGGTCCAAGAACTCGTCGTCCACCACCGAGACCGGCACCAGTGCGCTGGGCAAGGATTCGTTCCTGCAACTGCTGGTCACCCAGCTGAACAACCAGAACCCGCTGGACCCGCAGGACAACACCGAGTTCGTCTCCCAGCTGGCGCAGTTCAGCAGCCTGGAGAGCATGCAGAACCTCGACACCACCCTGGGCACCTTCTACTCCTCGTTCCAGTCCTCGCAGGCCCTGCAGGCCTCGTCGCTGGTCGGCCGCTCGGTGATCGTCAACTCCAGCAAGGTGCAGGTCGACGACCCGTCCGCTGGCGTCAAGGGTTCGCTGGTGATGCCGTCCAAAGGCGATGGCGTGACGCTGAAGATCTACGACGACTCCGGCGACCTGGTCCGCACCGTCGACATGGGCAGCCAGAAGGCCGGCAACATCGATTTCACCTGGGATGGCAAGGACGACAGCGGCGAGCTGGTGGGGGCTGGTTCCTACACCGTCAAGGCCACCGCGACCCTGGACGGCACCAGCACCGCCCTGACCACTTACCTGCCGGCCACGGTCAACAGCGTCACGCTGGGCCAGAACGGCGGGGAAATGACCCTGAACCTGGCGGGCATCGGCGCCGTTTCCGCCTCCAGCATTCAGACCATCGGAAAATAACGCCGCGTTTCGGCACAGGAGCAACACATGTCTTTCAACACCGCCCTGAGTGGACTCAACGCCGCGTCGATGGACCTGAACGTCACCGGCAACAACATCGCCAACGTCGGCACCACCGGCTTCAAGTCGTCGCGCACCGAGTTCGCCGACCTCTATGCCTCCTCGATGCTCGGCACCGGCCGCATCGCCGTGGGTAATGGCGTGGTCACCCAGTCCGTCTCGCAGCAGTTCACCCAGGGCAACCTGAGCACCACCGGGCGCAGCCTGGACCTGGCGGTGAGCGGCAACGGCTTCTTCATGACCAGCGACAACGGCAGCCGCGTCTATACCCGCAACGGCACCTTCAACACCGACGCCAGCGGTTACATCGTCGATGGCTCGGGCAACCGCCTGCAGGGTTATGGCGTCAACGGCAACGGCAGTATCGTCAATGGCGTGATCACCGACCTGAAGGTCGATACCGCCAACCAGCCGCCGAGCCCGACTTCGAAGATCACCTCGACCCTGAGCCTGAACTCCAACGCCACCACGCCCAAGACCACGCCGTTCGATGCCACCGACTCGGACAGCTACAACTGGTCGACCTCCGTGGACATCTACGACTCCCAGGGCAACTCGCACACCATGACGAACTACTTCGTCAAGGACGCCGCCAACAACTGGAGCATGTACACCCTGGTCGACGGCCGTAACCCGCAGACGCCGACCAGCACTACGCCGCTGAGCAGCGACATCACCTTCAATAGCGCCGGCCAACTGACGGGCATCACCTCCACCGGCATGACCGTCAACGCCGACAAGACCATGACCCTGACGGGCTGGACGCCGGCAGCTGTCACCGACTCCACCACCAGCCCGGTGACCTGGGGCGCCAACGGCGCGGCGGGGGCGACCGGCGGCATCAGCATCGACCTGACCAAGACCACCCAGACCAACGGCTCCTTCGCCGTGACCGCGGTGACCCAGGACGGCTACGCCACCGGCCAGATGTCCGGCCTGTCTTTCGCCCAGGACGGCCAGATGTACGCCACCTACACCAACGGCCAGTCCAAGGTGATCGGCCAGGTGGTCCTGGCCAACTTCGCCAACACCCAGGGCCTTACCCCGGTAGGCAACACCGGCTGGAAGCAGTCGCTGGCCTCGGGCGAGGCGGTGATTGGCACGCCGACCTCCGGCACCCTCGGCGCGGTGGGCTCGGGCACGCTGGAGGAATCCAACGTCGACCTCACGGCGCAGCTGGTGAACCTGATCGTTGCGCAGCGCAACTACCAGGCCAACGCCAAGACCGTACAGACCGAGAGCACCATCTCCGACACCATCATCAACCTGCGTTGATGAGGTCGGCCGGCAACGGTGCTCTCCGTTGGCAAATCGTCCTTTGCCGCAGGCGGCAGTCATTCGCCGCCTGACGGCCATCGAGGCTCCTTCGGGAGCCTTTGTTTTTTGATAAATCCTTCCCTATCAGCGTCTTGCGCTTGTTTTCAGCGTTCTGGCACAACCCTTGCTGAAGTCCCTCCAGCACCGCCGGGAATCCGACCCGGCACTGGAGGAATGCCTTGGACAGAATGCTGTATGTCGCCATGAGCGGAGCGAGCCAGAACACCCTGGCCATGCAGGCTCACGCCAACAACCTGGCGAACATTTCCACGAGCGGTTTTCGTCGCGACTTCGAACAGGCGCGCGCGATGCCGGTCTTCGGTGACAGCTTTCCGGCGCGCGTCTACGCCATGAGCGAGCGCCCGGCCACCGACTTCACCGCCGGCGCCTTGCAGGAAACCGGCCGTGACCTCGATGTCGCCGCCAAGGGCGATGCCTGGATCGCCGTGCAGGCGCCCGATGGCGGCGAAGCCTACGTGCGCACCGGCAGCCTGGAAATCGACGCCCTCGGCCAGCTGCGCACCGGCAACGGCATGCCGGTGATCGGCAATGGCGGGCCGATTGCCGTGCCGCCGGAAGAGAAGATCGAGATCGGCGACGACGGCACCATCACCGTCCGGGGCCTGGGCAACCAGCCCAATGCACTGGCCACCGTCGACCGCATCAAGCTGGTCTCTCCCGATCCCAAGCAACTGGAGAAGGGCGCCGATGGCCTCATCCGCCTGAAGGCCGGGCAGCCCGCGCCGCAGGCCGATGCCAACGCCAGCCTGCAGTCCGGCGTGCTGGAAGCCAGCAACGTCAACGCCGTCGAAGAGATGACCTCGATCCTGGCGCTGTCCCGCCAGTTCGAACTGCACGTAAAGATGATGCGCACCGCCGAGGATGACTCCCAGGCCATGGCGCGTGTTTTGCAATTCAGCTGATAACACCTGATTACCCGTTCGAGGCGCCATGAATCCGGCGCCCGAGGAGAGAAAACATGCTTCCGGCACTTTGGGTCAGCAAGACCGGTCTGTCCGCCCAGGACATGAACCTGACGACCATCTCGAACAACCTGGCGAACGTGTCCACCACGGGCTTCAAGCGTGACCGCGCGGAGTTCCAGGACCTGCTCTACCAGATCAAGCGGCAGCCCGGCGCCAACACCACCCAGGACAACCAGCTGCCCTCGGGCCTGCAACTGGGTACCGGTGTGCGCATCGTCGGCACCCAGAAGAACTTCACCGCCGGCAGCCTGCAGACCACCGACAACCCGCTGGACATGGCCATCAACGGCCGTGGCTTCCTGCAGGTGCTGACCCCGGACGGCACCGTCGCGTACACCCGTGACGGCAGCTTCCACCTGAACTCCGACGGGCAGATCGTCACCTCCAACGGCAACGCCCTGGAGCCGGCCATCGTCGTCCCGGCGGAAACCCAGACCTTCACCGTCGGCAACGACGGCACCGTCTCGGTCACCGTCGCCGGCAACGCCACGCCGCAGATCATCGGCAACATCCAGACCGCCGACTTCATCAACCCGGCGGGCCTGCAGGCCACCGGCAACAACCTGTTCCTGGAGACCGCCGCCAGCGGCGCGCCGCAGGTTGGCACCCCCGGCCTGAACGGCCTGGGCACCGTGCTGCAGAACACCCTGGAGAACTCCAACGTCAGCGTGGTGGAGGAGATGGTGAACATGATCACCACCCAGCGCGCCTACGAGATGAACTCCAAGGTGATCTCCACTGCCGACCAGATGCTCTCGTTCGTCACCCAGAACCTTTAACGACCGGCTGCGCGTCGGCCATGCGGCGTTGAAATCGAATTAGGAATGCTCATTGGCTGGAGCCAACTCCGCTTCCAAATTCGATTTCGCCTTGCCTGACCTAGCTCGCGCGGTCGTGAGACAAACCGGCCCTTGGGCCAACACGTAGTCGCTCTCCCCGAGAGGTAGCTGTAGATGAACCGTTCCCACCTCCTTCCGCTGCTGGCCATCGCCGCGTTGGCAGGGTGCGTGAGCCCGCCGCCCAAGCCGGACGACCCCTATTACGCGCCGGTGCTGCCGCGCACGCCCGCGCCGGCTGCGCAGAACAACGGGTCGATCTACCAGGCCGGGTTCGAGAACAACCTCTACGGCGACCGCAAGGCCTTCCGCGTGGGTGACATCATCACCATCACCCTCAACGAGAAGACCCAGGCGAGCAAGAAGGCCAGTTCGGACATCTCCAAGGACAGCAAGAACAAGCTCGGCCTGACCTCGATGTTCGGCAGCAGCCTGACCACCAACAACCCGGTGGGCAGCGGTGACCTGAGCCTCTCCGCCGAGTATTCGGGCAACCGCGAGAGCAAGGGCGACAGCCAGGCCGGGCAGAGCAACAGCCTGACCGGTTCGATCACCGTCACCGTCGCCGACGTCATGCCCAACGGCATCATCGCCGTGCGCGGCGAAAAGTGGATGACCCTGAACACCGGCAACGAGCTGGTGCGCATCGCCGGCCTGGTCCGCGCCGACGACATCGCCACCGACAACACCGTGCCGTCCACCCGTGTGGCCGACGCGCGCATCACCTACTCGGGCACCGGTGCGTTCGCCGATGCGAGCCAGCCGGGCTGGTTCGATCGCTTCTTCCTCAGCCCGCTGTTCCCGTTCTGAGGATGATAAGCATGGCCTTCTCTGGAAAAACGCTGGTGGCGATTGCGGGCCGAGTCCGCTCCTACGTTCTGGTGGCGTTGTGTGCGTTGCTGGCGGTGCCGATGGCGCAGGCCGAGCGGCTGAAAGACATTGCCACCATCCAGGGCGTGCGCAACAACCAGCTGATCGGCTACGGCCTGGTCGTCGGCCTCAATGGCACGGGCGACCAGACCACCCAGACGCCCTTCACCCTGCAGACCTTCAACAATATGCTGGCGCAGTTCGGCATCAAGGTCCCGGCCGGTTCGGGCAACGTGCAGCTGAAGAACGTCGCGGCGGTGTCCATCCATGCCGACCTGCCGCCGTTCGCCAAGCCGGGCCAGGCCATCGACGTCACCGTCTCCTCCATCGGCAACGCCAAGAGCCTGCGTGGCGGCAGCCTGCTGATGACCCAGCTCAAGGGTATCGACGGCCAGACCTACGCCATTGCCCAGGGCAACCTCGTGGTCGGCGGCTTCGATGCCGAGGGCCGCGATGGCTCCAAGATCACCGTCAACGTTCCGTCGGCCGGCCGCATCCCGGCGGGCGCCACGGTTGAACGTGCCGTGCCGAGCGGCTTCGACCAGGGCAACAGCCTGACCCTGAACCTCAACCGCCCGGACTTCACCACCGCCAAGCACATCGTCGACCGCATCAACGAACTGCTCGGCCCGGGCGTCGCCCAGGCAGTGGACGGCGGCTCGGTGCGCGTGAGTGCGCCGTTGGATCCGAACCAGCGCGTGGACTACATGTCGGTGCTGGAAAACCTCGACGTGCAGGCCGGCGAAGCCGTAGCCAAGGTCATCATCAACTCGCGTACCGGCACCATCGTGATCGGCCAGAACGTGCGCGTGTCGCCGGCCGCCGTGACCCACGGCAGCCTGACCGTGACCATCACCGAAGACCCCATCGTCAGCCAGCCCGGCCCGTTCTCCAACGGCCAGACCGCCGTGGTCCCGCGTTCGCGGGTGAATGCCGACCAGGAAGCCAAGCCGATGTTCAAGTTCGGCCCGGGCACCACGCTGGATGAAATCGTCCGCGCCGTTAACCAGGTGGGCGCCGCGCCCAGCGACCTGATGGCGATCCTCGAAGCCCTGAAACAGGCCGGCGCACTGCAAGCCGACCTGATCGTGATCTGAGGACGCCGACGTGGACGCCAGACTGCTTTCCTCCAGCACTTCCAGCACTTCCAGCACCGACAGCGGGTCCTACACCGACCTCAATCGCCTGTCGGCGATGAAGACCGGTTCGGCCCGCGACAGTGCCGGCAACATCCGCAAGGTCGCCCAGGAATTCGAATCGCTGTTCATGAACGAGATGCTCAAGTCCATGCGCTCGGCCAACGAGGTGTTCGCCAAGGACAACCCGATGAACAGCGAGGCCTCCAAGCAGTACCAGGACATGTACGACCACCAGCTGTCGGTGTCGCTGGCCACCCAGGGCCATGGCATCGGCCTGGCCGACGTGCTGGTCAAGCAGATGGAAAAGATGCAGGGCGTGCGCCACACCGGCAACAACCCGTTCGCCCAGGCAGGCGCCCAGGCCTCTGCCGACGCGACGCCGAGCGCGACGGCCACCGCAGCCGCCTCCGACCGCCAGAAAGCCCGCAGCCTGTGGTCGCCCAACGGCAAGGACCTGCCCCAGCCCGAAGCCGGCCGCGATGATCGCCAGGCCCTGAACTCGCGTCGCCTGGCACTGCCGGGCAAGCTCGCCCAGCGCATCGCCGCCGGTATCGTGCCGGGCGCCGACAGCGGCAACGCCGTAGCTTCCAGCGCCGGCCAGCCGGCGCAGCTGGCCAGCAACGACTGGCGTGCCAACCGCGCCTACACGCAGCAGATCGACACCCGCGTGCCGGTCGCAGACGTCGACACCTCGGCCATCTCCACCAAGCCGGGCAAGTCGATGTTCGCCTCCGCCGACGACTTCATCAGCACCATGCTGCCCATGGCCGAGCGCGCCGCCAAGCGCATCGGCGTGGACCCGCGCTACCTGGTGGCCCAGGCCGCGCTGGAAACCGGCTGGGGCAAGAAGATGATCGCCCAGCGCGACGGCAGCAGCAGCCACAACCTGTTCGGCATCAAGAGCGGCTCCAGCTGGAAGGGCGATTCCGCCCGCGCCACCACGACCGAATTCGAGAACGGCAAGCAGGTCCGGGAGGTGGCGTCGTTCCGCGCCTACAACTCCTTCGAGCAGAGCTTCCAGGATTACGTGAGCTTCCTGCAGAACAACGACCGCTACCAGGGCGCGCTGGATTCCGCCGCGCGCCCGGACCAATTCATGAAGGAGTTGCAACGCGCCGGCTACGCCACCGACCCGCAGTACGCACGGAAGGTGAACCAGATCGCCAAGCAGATGCAGGTCTACCAGACCGTGGCGATGGCCGACGCCCCGACCCGCGCCCTTTGATGCCCACCTCAAGGGAACGCTCTAAGGAAAGCCCATGAGCCTACTATCCATCGGACTGTCCGGACTCAATGCCTCGCAAGCGGCACTGAGCACCACCGGCAACAACATCACCAACGTCAACACGGCCGGCTACACCCGCCAGTCGACGTCGCAGGTGACCTCTGCCGAGCAGTTCGCCGGGCAGTACTACGTCGGCACCGGCACCACGGTGCAGGACGTGCGCCGGATGTACAGCGAGTTCCTGGCCAACCAGTTGCGCGGTGCCACCTCGGTGGACAGCGATGCGCAGACCTACCTGTCCCAGGTCAACCAGATCGACTCGCTGCTGTCGGACAGCACCACCGGCCTGTCCAAGGTCATGCAGAATTTCTTCGCCTCGCTGCAGACCGCCTCGGCCACGCCGACCGACGCCGCGTCGCGCCAGCTGGTGCTGACCCAGGCCAGTAACCTGGCGCAGCGTTTCAACTCGATCTCCACCCAGCTGGGCACCCAGAACAGCTACGTCAACACGCAGATGGACAGCCTGGCCGGGCAGGTCAGCGACCTGGCCAAGACCATTGCCCAGTACAACCAGGCGATCATCGCGGCCGAGGCCGGCGGCGCCAGCGCCAACGACCTGCAGGACAAGCGCGACCAGGCGGTGCTGCAGCTCTCGGGCATGATTGGCGTCAGCGTGGTCAAGCAGGGCAGCAGCCTCAACCTCTACCTGGGTTCCGGCCAGCCGCTGGTGGTGGGCGCCAACGCCTCCACCCTGACTGCCGGCCCGAGCGCCAACAACCCGTCGCAGTTCAGCCTGAGCCTGAGTTCCGGCAGCTCGACCATGGACGTCACCTCGGTGGTCACCGGCGGCCAGATGGGCGGCCTGCTGCGCTACCGCAGCGATGTGCTGGACAGCACCCAGAACGAGCTGGGGCGCATGGCGATCGTTCTCGCCGATACCTTCAACAGCCAACTGGCCCAGGGCCTGGACCTCAATGGCAACTTCGGCGCGCAGCTGTTCAAGGACATCAACGACGCCAGCGTGATCGGCAACCGCAGCCTGGCCAACACCCACAACACCGGCACCGGCAACCTCAACGTCAACATCACCGACAGCGGCGCGCTGACCACCAGTGACTACGAGGTGACCTTCACCTCCGCCACCGGCTATACCATCAAGCGTTCCTCCGATGGCACGGTGCTGGGCAGCGGTGACCTGACCGACAACCCGCCGAAGGAATTCGACGGCTTCAGCATCAGCCAACAGAGCGTCGGCACGGTGCAGGCTGGCGACCGCTTTACCGTGATCCCGACCCGCACCGCCGCGGCGGACATTTCGGTCACCATGACCGACTCCAACCGCCTGGCCTTCGCCTCGGCGGTGACCGCCAGCACCACCACCGGCAACAAAGGCAGCGGCACCATCAGCGGCACCAGCCTGACCTCGCAGCTGGACTCGACCAACAGCGCGGCCATGTCGGCGGCAATCAAGGCTGGCCTGCCGGTCAAGCTGGTGTTCGACGCCGCCAGCGGCGGCACCCAGGGCTATACCATCTACGACTCGGCCGGCAATCCGCTGGGCACCGGCAACATCGTGCCGGGGCAGAGCAACGACCTCAGCATCACCGTGCCGGGCACGCCGTCGTTCACCTTCGAGACCACCATCGCCGGCTATCCGGGGCAGGGCGACAGCTTCTCCGTGGCCTTCAACAGTGACGGCGACGCCGACAACACCAACGCGCAGAAGCTGATCGACCTGCAGAGTGCCAAGACCGTTGGCAGCGGCACCGGCAGTGGTAGCGGCATGAGCCTGACCGGCGCATACAGCAGCCTGACGGAGACGGTCGGCGCCACCGCCAACCAGGCCAAGCTCGACGCCACCGCTACCGAGGCGGTGCTGACCCAGGCACAAGGCACGCGCGATTCGCTGTCGGCGGTGAACCTCGATGAGGAAGCGGCCAACCTGGTCAAGTTCCAGCAGTACTACACGGCCTCCGCGCAGGTCATCAAGACCGCGCAGACGCTCTTCGACACTTTGATCAACAACATCTGAGGAGGCCGAAATGGTAGTGCGAATTTCCACCCCGCAGATCTTCAACTCCAACATCGACAACTACAACCGCGGCTATGCAACCCTGTCCAAGCTGCAGGAGCAGATCTCCAGCGGCACGCGCATCCAGACGCCCGCCGACGACCCCGTCGGCGCCGCGCGCCTGCTGCAACTGGAACAGCAGCAGGCGCTGCTGACCCAGTACAGCGGCAACATGACCAGCGCGACCAACAGCCTGAACCAGGAACAGAGCGTCCTCGACTCCATCACCACTGCCTTGCAGCGCGCCCGCGAACTGACGCTGCGCGCCGGCGACGGCTCGATGACCGACGAAGACCGCGGCGCCATCAGCGATGAACTGGGCGCGATCCAGAACCAGCTGCTGACCCTGATGAACAGCAAGGACGCCAGCGGCAACTACCTGTTCTCCGGCAGCAAGAGCACCGTGCAGCCGTTCGTGCAGAACGCCGACGGCAGCTTCAGCTACCAGGGCGACCAGAGCACGCTCAAACTGCAGATCTCCGACAGCCTGCAGATGTCGACCAACGATAATGGCTGGAGCATCTTCGAGATGGCCGCCAACGCCAGTCGTACCATCAGCTCGGTGACCAGCAACCCGAGCACCGACGGCATCCAGCGCGTGTTCCTGTCCCAGGGGACCGTCACCAGCGACAGCCAGTACAACGCCAGCTTCCGCGACGGCGCGCCGTACACCCTGAAAGTGCTCAGCGGCACGCAGTACCAGATCCTCGACAAGGACGGCAACGACGTCACCAGCGAGGCCACCACCAACGGTACCTACGACGCCACGTCCACCGACAGCAACGCCATCAACTTCCGTGGCTCGCAGTTCCAGCTCGACGTTTCGCTGCCTTCCAGCGACGACGCCAGCAACATGGACAGCCTGGTCGGCGGCTACAGCTTCAGCTTCGGCACAGCGCCGGACAGCCTGTCGATCAAGCGCAATGCCACCAACACTTCGACCGCGCAGATCACCTCGGCCGCGGTGAGCAACAACACCGCCTATACCACGCAGTTCCCCAGCAGCGGCGTGCAACTCAAGTTCACCAGCGCCACCGCCTACGAGGTCTATGCGCTGCCTACCAGCCAGGGGGCCACGCCGCTGTCCACCGGCACGCTGGGCGCGACCTTCCCGCAGACCGTGACCGTCGCCGGCGTGGACATGAGCATCAGCGCGGCCCCCGCAGCCGGAGACCAGTTCAGCGTCACCGCCAGCTCGCCGGAGCGGCAGAACATCCTCAACACCATCGGCGACCTGCGCAAGGCGCTGGATACCTCGACGGCCGGCGACCCGCAGGCGCAGCTGAATATCCGCAACATGGTGGCCACTGCACTGACCAACCTGGACAAGGCGAGCGACCAGGTGCTCGCGACCCAGTCGTCGATCGGCGCACGGCTCAACACCATCGATGTGCTGACCCAGGAAAACCAGAGCCTGGCGCTGACCAACACCACCACCCAATCCTCGATCCGCGACACCGACATGGCCGCGGCGACGTCGCAGCTGGTGTTGCAGCAGACCATGCTCGAAGCGGCCCAGGCCGCGTTTGCGCGGATCAGCCAGCTCAGCCTGTTCAACAAACTCTGATTCATCCGGCCCGCCGGTAAAGGCGGGCACTCACTACGGAAGACACGCACATGGGCGATATCGACTTCAGTTCCAAGGGCCGCCAGTTGATCGAGATGTACGGGCAGATGGCCCGCGAAGGCTACGATCGCAGCGATGAGCAGCACGTCGAGGTGGCCTTCAGCGACTTCGAGTTGCGCCCGTTCCGCCCGCAGATCCGCGAGATTCTGCAGGGGCACGGCATCCGCAATGTCCTGGACTACGGCTGCGGCGGTTCGGACTGGACCATGCCCGGCTTCGACGACAATGGCCAGTCGGCGGTGCAGTACTTCAATCTTGAATCGGTCTTCCGCTACGAGCCGGCGCGCGGCATCGACGAGCGTCGGAAAGTCGACTGCGTGGTGTCCTTCGACGTGCTCGAACACATCTTCGTCGCCGATGTGCCCAAGGTGCTGCGTGATATCTACTCCTGTGCAGACCGGCTAGTAATCCTCAATGTCGCCTGCTATCCGGCGCAGGCGCTGCTGCCCAACGGCGAGAACGCCCACATCACCGTGCGTCAGCCGCTGTGGTGGAAGGGCATGGTCGATTGCATCACGCCTGAATTCCCCAACGTGACCACCTGCCTGATCTGCTCCACCGCCTGGCGCCAGGCCACCGGTTTCCCGCAATGGAGCGGCAACGGCTGGCAAGCCAGCGAGACGTTCGTCATCGCCAACTGATCGGCTCCTGATCGACAAGAAAAGGCCTCCCTTGCGGAGGCTTTTTCATGTCAGTGCGAGCGGCTCCTGGGAGAGAGGGGACGCCTGGCCTTTGTCCGCGAAATCCTTCGCGGAGGATTGCTGATCCTTCGGCAGATACCCGAGCTCGCCGCATCCCCCTGTGGGAGCGAGCTTGCTCGCGAACAGATTTCGGCGGCAAAGGAACTGGGCGGTTCGCGAGCAAGCTCGCTCCTACAAACACCCCCAAAGGCCAAAGAAAAAGCCCGGCAAACGCCGGGCTTTTTTTATCGCAGCGATGAGTCAGTCCAGTCGCTTGAACACGCAGAAGCCACGGTGATGGACCTTGTCGTCCAGCAGCTGGCCCTGGTACAGCAGGAAGAAGCCCTGCTCGTAGAAGTGCCGCACGTTGGCGAAGAACTTGGTGTCGTTCATCTTCAGGTCGTTGCTCTCGATGACCACGATGCCGCCGGGCTTGAGCAGGCTTTTCAGGTCGGCAACATAGTCGGGCATCGGCTTGCCGATCCACACGTGCACGGCGAAGGAGAAGATCACGTCGAACAGGTCCGGTTCGCTGGCGCGCAGGTCTTCATAGGTGCAGGTGCGGAACTCGCAGTTCTTCACCTCATGGTATTGCGCCAGGCGTTCGGCGATACGGATCAGCGAGTCGTTGTTGTCGAAGCCCAGGTAGCTGCCGACTTTCTGTGCCACCTCGATACCGAAGCAGCCGATGTTGCAGCCGATGTCCAGCACACGGTCGGTGGGCGAGAGCCATTTTTCCAGCGCATAGCGCTCCATCCGGAACAGCGTCGGGCGGGCGCCGGGCAGGTCCCAGCCTTCGTGGCCCTGGTACAGCTCCTTGTTGGCGCCGAATACCTGGGACTGCGAGAAGAAGTTCTCGTGCACGTCCAGCTTGCAGTCGCGCCATTCGCTGTCTTCCGGCGCGGCGTCGGGGCTGCGCAGGTAGCAGAGCACGTCGTTGCCATCCACCAGGTTGAGCTGTTCGCGCAGGTTGTGCTCGGCCCAGACTTCCAGCACATCCGGCGAGGAAGGCACGGCGGCGCGGCGGATCAGCACCGGCGCATGGCGGCCCTCGAACTGCAGGAAGCCCTGGTAGTAGAAGTAGCCCATGCGGATATAAGGCACCTGCTCGTATGGCGCGGGGTAAACGATGCCGTTGCCGGACTCGAAGAACAGGGGGGCGATCTTCTGCACCAGGTCCTTCGGATCGAACAGCGCCTGCAGGTTCAGGGTGCCGGACTCGATACGCTGCCAGCCGGTGACCGCCAGCAGGTCGTCACGCTGGCTCGGGTTCTGCTCCATGATCGCCTTGGCGCCGGGCGGGCCGCCGGCGGTGGCGGCGTTGCTCGAGCGGGCGAAGACACGGGCCTTGCCGAAGAAGCTGCTGGCCTCGGCCTGGCGCATGCCCTGGAGCATTTCCAGCTGGGCCAGCAGGTCGGCGGTGTCGGCGCGCTTCTCGTAGGTGGAGAGGCTGGCCAGCCAGTGATAGGCCTCTTCCAGGTGTCCCTGGAACAGCGCCAGGGTGGCCAGGGTGTTGCGCACTTCGAAGTCTTCCGCGTCGATTTGCACGGCCAGGTGCAGGTACGGATGGGCTTCGTCGTAACGGCGCAGGCGCACCAGCAGGCGGCCGAGCAGGCTGTTCACTGCGGCGTTGTCCGGCACGGCGCGCTGGATATGCAGCAGGTGTTCGAGCGCTTCATCGTTGTGCTGGCCGAGCTCGCCCAGGGCGATGGCCAGGCTCAGGCGCACCGGCAGGTCGTCCGGGCGTTCGCCGTGCAACTCGCGGAAGGCGGCGACGGCCTGTTCACGCTGACCGCTTTGTTGCAGTTGCTGAGCCTGGGCAATGCGGGCTTCAAAAGGTTGGGACACTGTGGTTCTCCTCCAAGCGGAGTCGCTGGCGATCAGGGATGGCGGGCGCCACACGGGCGGGCCGGTTGAAAGAAGTTGGCGGCAGCGGTGTTCATATCACCCCGCTTCCGCGCATGCGTTGCACGGCCTGCTCCAGGGCTTCGCCCCAGCGGCCCAGCTCGCGGTTGCGGATCAGTTGTACGGACGGATACCAATAGCTGGTTGCATCGTCGACACCCCAGCGCCAGTTCGGGTTGAGCTGGAGCAGCACGAAGGTCGGCACGCCCAGCGCGCCGGCCAGGTGGACAGTGGTGTTGTCGATGCTCAGCACGGCGTCCAGCGCGGCAAGCTGGCTGGCCTGGGCATCCATGTCCTTGAGTGGATTGACGGCGGCGTCATGGTGGATGTGCAGGCCGAGGCTTTCGGCCTCGGCACGTTCCGGATCGGTATTGCCGTACTGCAGGTTGATGAGCTGGACGTTGTCCAGCTTCCTCAGTTGTGCCAGCTCCTGCATCTCGATGCGACGGCTCTGCATGTCGTTGGCCGTGTCGGTGCCGCCACGCCAGGAAATCCCTACCAGGCGCTTGCCGGGGAACAGTTGCTGGTACTCGGCACGCTTGGCCCGGGTCAGTTGCTCGTCGGCCTTGAGGTAGGCGCGGGTGCCAGCGAAGGAAGCGAGGGTAGGGCGCAGGAATTCGCCCAGGCTGCCCATGGGAATCTGGTAGTCGCTGCGCGGCCAGGTCTGCCGGTGCATCATGCGCTGGCCGTTGTGGACCTGGCCGGTGCTTTCGCGCTGGATGATGGAGAGGCCCGGCAGGCTGCGGTGCAGCAGGGGGTAGAGACGGTCATAGGTCTCGACATGCACCTGGCCGCCCAGCTTGAGCAGGTCCGGCAGCATGCTGGCGAACATGACGTGATCGCCGATGCCCTGTTCGGCCCAGACCAGAAGCGTCTTGCCCTCCAGTGGCTCGCCACGCCAGCGCGGCGTGTTGAACTCCTGGTGATGCTCCTTCAGTGAGGTCTTCCAGCGCGCATCGTAGTTTGGCCAGGCCACATCGAATTGCTTGAAGCGCAGCTGCAGCAGCGACAGGTTGTTATGCGTGCCCGAATGCTCCGGTGCTTTCTGCAGCATCTGTTCATAGAGGCGGTAGGCCTCCTGATAACGGCCTACCTGCTCCAGGGACAGGGCGAGGTTGAACGGGCCGTAATAGTAGTTGGGCGTCAGTTCTACCGTCAGTTGATGGCAGGCGACGCTGTCGTGGTAGCGGCCGCATTCGAAGTACAGCGTGCCCAGCAGGCCAAGCAGGCTGCTCTGCTGCCATGGCTCCAGCGGCTTCTCCAGTGCCTGGGTATAGAGGGTTTCCGCTTCGTCGAAGCGTTTGCGCAGGCTCAGCGCAGCGCCGTACAGCGCCATGCGCGGCAAACTTGGCGAGGCCTTGTACCAGCGCTCGGCGCGCTCGAGATTCTTGATGAACAGCCGATGGGTTCGCATCGTGTCGAGCAGCTCTTCATCGACCTTGGGGTCTGTGCTCATGTCCAGCGCTCGTTCGGCCCAGGGCTCCGCCGATTGCGGGTCCTGCAGTTCCAGATGCAGGCGGGCGATCTTCGCGTGGACCATCGCCGTGTTCGGCGCCAGTTTCGCCAGGGCTTCATACAGACGGATCTGCTCGCCGCGATCTTCACGGTCTTCGGCAACCTGCAGCGCCTGGCTGAGGCGCTGGATCTCGGATTGGAGCTTGTGGTTGGACATGCGGAACCTGCTGGTGACGGAGCTTTGGCGCGTGCGAGGGGGCTTTGCAAGAACGAGGCCAGCCGGGGGCTGCAGAGCGTTCTGAAGAAAACTCGAAAAAAAAGTTAAAGCCCATCCGACTTGGGACGATAACCCTAACGAAGGTTCTCCACGCCATTTCGAATCAATCGGGCAGGGAGGCCACTTAGCCCTAACACGAGGAATTCGTCATGGCTCTTACCGTCAACACCAACATCGCCTCGCTGTCGGTTCAAAAGAACCTGACCAAGGCCGCCAACAACCTGAACACTTCGATGACCCGTCTGTCCACCGGCCTGCGTATCAACAGCGCCAAGGACGACGCCGCCGGCTCGCAGATCTCCAACCGTCTGACCAGCCAGGTCAACGGCCTGAACGTAGCCGTGAAGAACGCCCAGGATGCCAACTCCATCGCCCAGGCCGCCGAAGGCGCCCTGCAGGAGTCCACCAACATCCTGCAGCGTATGCGTGAACTGTCCCTGCAGTCCGCCAACGGCTCCAACAGCAGCGAAGACCAGACCTCGCTGAACCAGGAGTTCAAGTCGCTGACCGCTGAACTGACCCGTATCTCCAAGACCACCACCTTCGGTGGCGGCACCTCCGGCATCAAGCTGCTCGACGGCACCGCCGGCACCAACGGCACCCTGACCTTCCAGGTCGGCGCCAACGCCAACGAAACCGTCAGCTTCACCCTGAGCGACATGAGCGCCACCGCGCTGAAAGGCTCCTCGCAACTGGCTTCCGCCAGCCTGGACCTGTCCACCGTGCTTTCCGGCACCGGTGGCGTTGCAGCCACCGCCGGCTCGATCACCGTCAACGGTACCCAGGTCAGCTACGCCAAGGGCGCCAGCGCCAACGACATCGTCTCGGCAATCAACACCAACATCAGCGGCGTAGCGGCAGTAGCCGGCGCGGCTGGCAGCGGCGGCACTACCACCTCCATCTCGCTGACTTCCGGCAAGGACTTCACCGCAGGTGTGGGCACTGGCGCCGGCAGCGCGCACGCTGTGGTTACCTCGAACTCCACCATCCAGGCGCTGGACATCGCGACCGCCAAAGGTGCCCAATCGGCTACCCAGGTGATCGACGCCGCCCTGAAGCAGATCGACAGCCAGCGTTCCTCGCTGGGTGCCATCCAGAACCGTCTGGACAGCACCATCTCGAACCTGCAGAACGTGTCCGAGAACGCCACCGCTGCACGCAGCACCATCCAGGACGTGGACTTCGCCGCAGAGACCGCGGAGATGACCAAGCAGCAGACCCTGCAACAGGCCGCCACCGCGGTTCTGGCCCAGGCCAACCAGCTGCCTTCCGCTGTCCTGAAGCTGCTCCAGTAAGGGGTTGCCGAAAGGCAAAAAACGGAAAGGAAGGGCGCCCGGCGCCCTTCCTTGCTTTGCATTCGGAGGGTAACACCTGATGGATACCAGCCTCGGAATCAACAACCCGCGTCCGGTCGACAGCGCCGTCGCAGGCAGCAAGCCGGTTAGCGGCAACAGCTTGCCGCAGGGCGCCAAGGAATCGCCGGCCAGCAACAAGGCTCGCAGCCTGAACGAAGCCGTCAGCCGGCTGCGTGAACAGGCCCAGTCGGTGCAACGCAACCTGGAGTTTTCGGTGGACGACGCCAGCGGCGAAACCGTCGTGAAGGTCGTGGCCTCCGATACTGGCGAGGTCATACGCCAGATTCCTTCGGAAGTTGCACTCAAGTTGGCAGAAAGCCTGAAGGAAGCGGGTAATCTGTTGTTCAGCGAACGCGCCTGATCTCTTTAGATTAGAGATCCTTGGCGCGATTCTTGAATGAAGCGTTACCAGACGCAGGCGGCACTCTGAGAACCGCCAGAAAATTGGACAGGAGGGTAGGCAAATGGCCGGGACTTCGATCAACGGTGTAGGGTCGGGATACGACATCGACTCCATCGTGACCGCTTTGGTCAATGCGCAGAAGGCGCCAAAGTCGAATCAGATCGCCAACCAGAAGACCGCCACCAACACCACGCTCTCCGGTGTCGGTTCGCTCAAGAGCGCCCTGTCGACTTTCCAGACCGCCCTGGGCAAGCTCAACGACCCCGACTCCAATGCTTTCGCCGGCCTCGCCGTCAAAAGCTCCAACACCGACGCGCTGACCGCGACCCTGGGCACCGGCGCTTCCGCCGGCACCTACAACATCGAAGTACAGAACCTGGCGACCAGCTCCAAGGTGGCTACCCAGTACGTCGACAAGTCCGCTTCCTTCGGGGCCGGCAGCCTGACCATCAGCCAGGGCAGCAGTACCTACAAGGTCAACGTCAAGGCCGGCGCCAGCCTTACGGACATTCGCGACAGCATCAACAGCCAGCTCAAGGACAGCGGTTTTACCGCCAACATCATCACCGACTCGAACGGCCCGCGCCTGGTGCTGGGCTCCAGCGTCACCGGTGCTGGCAGTGACATCAGCGTCACGACCACCGGCGATAGCAGCCTGTCGGTCCTGGCTATCGATGGTGCCAACACCAAGGCTTCTGCCACGGCCGGCGGCTACGTCGACAAACCGGCGATGAATGCCAACTACACCATCGACGGGCTGGAAATGAGCAGCTCGGTGAACAAGATTTCCAGCGCCATCAGCGGCGTGGAATTCAGCCTGGTGGCCGAGGGCAAATCCACCCTCAGCGTCAATACCAACACCGACGGCCTGAAGAGTTCCGTGCAGTCGTTCGTCGATGCCTACAACGCGTTGATGACCAGCATCAACTCGCTGACCAAGGTCACCACCACCACGGATTCCAGCGGCAACCCGACCACGTCGGCTGCCTCGCTGGCCAGTGACTCGATGACCCGCAACCTGCTCAACACCCTGCGCACCCAACTGGTTGGTTCCTCCACTGATGGTGGCAGCATCAAGCTGCTCTCCCAGTTGGGCGTCACCACCAAGAACGACGGTACGCTGGAGGTCGATAGCGAGAAGCTCGACAAGGCCCTGGAGAAAAACTTCTCCTCGGTGCAGGGCTTCTTCACCGGTGATGGCGGCCTGCTCTCGCGCATGAGCAACAGCATGGACCTGTACACCAAGACCAACGGCCTGATCGATCAGCGCCAGTCTGCGCTCAACGACACCCTGAGCGACCTGGCTGACCAGTCCACCAAGCTGGATACCCGCATGACCAAGCTGACCGAAACGCTCATGGCCAAGTACACCGCCATGGACACCCTGGTCGCCCAGCTCAATGCCACCAAGTCCAGTGTGCTGACCACGCTCAACGCGCTGAACAAGACCAGCAGCTCCGACAGCTGATTCCTGAGCAACCCGCCGCTCTGCGGCGGGTTGCGGGGCCGTACGCCCGTGCAGATTTTTGCCTAAAGGTTTTCCCGCCAGCGCCGATACTTTGAATATCGACGATTTGATCGTTCAGCGAATCAAGGGGAAATCAGATGAACGCTTCGGCAGCGCTGCGCCAGTACCAGAATGTGAACAACCAGTCGCAGGTGCACGACGCCTCTCCCCATCGTCTGATCCAGATGCTGATGGAAGGTGGCCTGAGCCGCATCGCCCAGGCGCGCGGCTCGATGGAGCGCGAGCAGTTCGCCCAGAAGGGCATGCTGATCGCCAAGGCCACTGCGATCATCGCCGGCCTGCGCGAAGCGCTGAACTTCGAGGCGGGTGGCGAGGTGGCGGAAAACTATGCCAACCTTTACGACTACATGAGCCGTCGCCTGGGCGACGCCAACCGCAGCAACGAAGTGCAAGTGCTCGACGAAGTCTCGGGTCTGCTGCGCACCATCAAGGAAGGCTGGGACGCCATCGCTCCGTGATTGCGGCCTGCCAGGAGATACCGAACATGACTCTCGCCGTCCAGCAGATCGAACAGACCCGCCTTGCTCTCGGGGCCGCACTGGCCCAGGAAGACTGGGAAGCGGTCGCCCAGCTCGACCTTCAGTGTCGCGAGCACGTCGATGCCGCGATGGTCGAGCCGATGGACGATGACAGCGAGCTCAAGCGCAGCCTGGAAGGATTGCTGGCGCTCTACCGCGAACTGGTCCAGGCTGTCACCCGGCAGCGCGAAGACGTGGCCAGCGAGATCGTCCGCGTCAATCGCTCCCACCAGGGCGCCAAGGTCTACCAGATGTTCGGCTGATCTATTCGGATCGGCTTTCTTCAGGCGGTGATCGGTCAGGTACCGGTGGCCGCCTTCTGCGCTTCGAACTACCCTCCAGTTCGATTGCCATGACAAGGATCAACACCCTTCGTCGGGCTACATCAAAAAAAACACGCCATAAATTTGACTCTAGCCACAATTTTGACTTAACTAGTGGCCAAATGCTGGCAAGCACGAGGAATTTGTGCTGTGGCCAGATCGTGTCAGCCGCCGTACGACGGCCTTCAAGCCCGGGATGACAAGCTAAGATGTGGCGCGAAACGAAAATCCTCGTGATCGATGACAACCAGGACCGCTGCCGGGACCTCTCGGTGATCATCAGCTTCCTGGGTGAAGACCAGCTCTCCTGCAGCAGCCGTGACTGGCGGCAGACCGTCGACCCGCTGCCCAACGGCAGCCGCGACGTGCTCTGCGTGCTGGTTGGCGCCGTGGAGAGCAAGGGCGGGGCGCTGGAGCTGCTCAAGCAGCTCGCCGCCTGGGACGAATACCTCCCCGTGCTGCTGATGGGCGAGCCGGTGCCCAACGAATGGCCCGAGGAACTGCGCCGCCGCGTGCTGGCCAGCCTCGAGATGCCGCCCAGCTACAACAAGCTGCTCGACTCCCTGCACCGCGCCCAGGTCTATCGCGAGATGTACGACCAGGCCCGTGAGCGTGGTCGCCAGCGCGAACCCAATCTGTTCCGCAGCCTGGTGGGCACCAGCCGTGCCATCCAGCAAGTGCGGCAGATGATGCAGCAGGTCGCCGATACCGATGCCAGCGTGCTGATTCTCGGCGAATCCGGCACCGGCAAGGAGGTGGTGGCGCGCAACCTGCACTACCACTCCAAGCGTCGTGATGCGCCATTCGTGCCGGTCAACTGCGGCGCGATTCCGGCGGAGTTGCTGGAAAGCGAACTGTTCGGCCACGAGAAGGGCGCGTTCACCGGCGCCATCACCACGCGTGCGGGCCGCTTCGAGCTGGCCAACGGCGGCACGCTGTTCCTCGACGAGATCGGCGACATGCCGCTGCCGATGCAGGTCAAGCTGCTGCGCGTGTTGCAGGAGCGCACCTTCGAGCGCGTGGGCAGCAACAAGACGCAGAATGTGGACGTGCGCATCATCGCCGCGACCCACAAGAACCTCGAGAAGATGATCGAGGACGGCAGCTTCCGCGAGGACCTGTACTACCGCCTCAACGTCTTCCCCATCGAGATGGCCCCGCTGCGCGAGCGCGTCGAGGACATCCCGCTGCTGATGAACGAACTCATCTCGCGCATGGAGCACGAGAAGCGCGGTTCGATCCGCTTCAACTCGGCCGCCATCATGTCGCTCTGCCGTCACGACTGGCCGGGCAACGTGCGCGAGCTGGCCAACCTCGTCGAGCGTCTGGCGATCATGCATCCCTACGGCGTGATCGGAGTGGGCGAGCTGCCGAAGAAATTCCGTCACGTCGACGACGAGGACGAGCAACTGGCGACCAGCCTGCGCGAGGAACTGGAAGAGCGCGCGGCGATCACCGCCGGCCTGCCGGGCCTGGACTCGCCGGCCATGCTGCCGGCCGAGGGCATCGACCTGAAGGACTACCTGGCCAACCTGGAACAGGGATTGATCCAGCAGGCGCTGGACGACGCCAGTGGTGTAGTCGCCCGTGCCGCCGAACGCCTGCGCATCCGCCGGACCACCCTGGTGGAGAAAATGCGCAAGTACGGCATGAGCCGCCGCGAAGAGGAAATGGCGGAGGATTGACGCCTCCGTCACACTCGTTTTTTCAAGTCATTGAAATATAACGAGTAATTTTTAGGCACGCGGTTTGCTAAGACTCATCCGACCGACAGATTCACGCCGTCGGACGGATGAGGAAAAACCGCATGATGCCCGCCACCAATCGCCAGACTGAACTCGCTTCCCGGCCCTCCGAACAGGTGCCGGTGGAGCAGCAGAGCCGCGCCCATCTGGAGCAGACCTTCGAGCTGTTCAGCCAGATGTCCAGCCAGCTCAACCAGTCCTACAGCCTGCTGGAAGCCCGCGTCACCGAGCTCAAGGGCGAACTGGCCCTGGTCAGCGCGCAGCGCATGCAGGAGCTGGCGGAGAAGGAGCGCCAGGCCAACCGCCTGCAGAGCCTGCTCGACGTATTGCCCGGCGGCGTCATCATGATCGACGGCCAAGGCGTGGTACGCGACGCCAATCCGGTGGCGGTCGCCTTGCTCGGCAAGCCGCTGGTGGGCATGCTCTGGCGCGAGGTCATCGCCCGCAGCTTCGCCCCGCGCGCCGACGACGGCCACGAAGTTTCCCTGCGCGATGGTCGCCGTGTGTCCATCGCTATCCGCCCGCTGAACGGCGAGCCCGGCCAGCTCATCCTGCTCAACGACCTGACGGAAACCCGTCGTCTGCAGGACCAGCTTGCCCGTCACGAGCGCCTGTCCGCCCTGGGCCGCATGGTCGCTTCCCTGGCTCACCAGATCCGTACCCCGCTGTCCGCCGCCATGCTTTACGCCGGCCACCTGAGCGAAGGCGAGCTGCCGGTCGAGCAGCAGCAACGCTTTGCCGGCCGTATCAAGGAGCGCCTGCACGAGCTGGAAAGCCAGGTGCGCGACATGCTGGTATTCGCCCGCGGCGAGCTGCCATTGCCGGACCGCCTCGCCCCCAACCAACTGTTCAGCAGCCTTCGCGCGGCGGCCGAATCCCACGTCGTCGGACTCAATCTGCGTTGGCAGTGCGATGCACGCGTGGGCGAGTTGTTGTGCAACCGCGACACGCTGGTCGGCACCGCACTCAACCTGGTGGAGAACGCCATCCAGGCCGCTGGCCGCGAAGTGCGCCTGAAGGTGCACCTCTACCAGCGCGGCAACAGCCTGCGCCTGAGCGTCAGCGACAACGGTCCGGGCATGAGCGCCGAAACCCTGGCGCGTCTCGGCGAACCCTTCTTCACCACCAAGACCACCGGCACCGGCCTCGGCCTCGCGGTGGTGAAAGCTGTCGCCAAGGCTCACCAGGGTGAATTGCTTCTGCGCTCGCGGCCGGGTGTCGGTACCTGCGCCACCCTGGTCCTGCCGCTGATCCTGGCTCAATCCGCCGTCCACGAGGAGTGATTTCCATGGCCGCCAAAGTCCTGCTGGTCGAAGACGACCGCGCCCTTCGTGAAGCCCTCTGCGACACCCTGTCGCTCGGCGGGCACGACTTCATTGCCGTCGATTGCGCCGAGGCCGCGTTGCCGGCGCTGGAGAAGGACGCCTTCAGCCTGGTGATCAGCGACGTCAACATGCCGGGCATGGACGGGCACCAGTTGCTCGGCCTGATCCGCAAGCGCTACCCGCAATTGCCGGTGCTGCTGATGACCGCCTATGGCGCCGTCGACCGCGCCGTGGATGCCATGCGCCAAGGGGCTGCCGACTATCTGGTCAAACCGTTCGAGCCGCGTGCGCTGCTGGAGCTGGTGGCCCGTCACGCGCTGGGGGCCGTATCGGCCAGTGCCGGCGAAGGCCCGGTAGCCCTGGAGCCCGCCAGCCAGCAATTGCTGGAGCTGGCTGCCCGTGTCGCGCGTAGCGATTCCACCGTGCTGATCTCCGGCGAGTCGGGTACCGGCAAGGAGGTGCTGGCGCAGTACATCCACCAGCAGTCGCCCCGCGTCGGCAAGCCGTTCGTTGCGATCAACTGCGCTGCGATTCCGGACAACATGCTCGAGGCCACCCTGTTCGGCCACGAGAAGGGCGCCTTCACCGGCGCCATCGCCGCCCAGCCGGGCAAGTTCGAACTGGCTGACGGGGGCACGATCCTGCTCGACGAAATTTCCGAGATGCCGTTGGCCCTGCAAGCCAAGCTGCTGCGCGTGCTGCAGGAACGCGAGGTGGAACGTGTCGGCGCGCGCAAGCCGATCAGCCTGGATATCCGCGTGCTCGCCACCACCAACCGCGACCTGCTCGGCGAGGTGGCTGCCGGCCGATTCCGCGAGGACCTCTACTATCGCCTGTCGGTATTCCCGTTGGCGTGGCGACCGCTGCGCGAGCGTCCTGCCGACATCCTGCCGCTGGCCGAACGCTTGCTGGCCAAGTACGCGCGCAAGATGAACCACGCGCCCGTCACCCTGGCCGATTGCGCCCGCGCCGCTTTGCTGACGCACCCCTGGCCGGGCAACGTGCGCGAACTGGACAACGCCATCCAGCGCTCGCTGATCCTGCAGCAGGGCGGCCAGGTGCTGGCCGCTGATCTGTGCCTGACCTCGCCCATCGGCCTGGCACCGCGCCCGATGTTGTCGGCAGTGCCGGCATCGGCACCGCCGGCTTCGGCCAGCGTCGACATTCCGTCAGTCGCCTCCACCGAGGCCGGGCAACTGGGCGAAGACCTCAAGCGCCGCGAGTTCCAGATGATCATCGACACCCTGCGCAGCGAGCGCGGCCGCCGCAAGGAAGCCGCCGAGCGCCTGGGCATCAGCCCGCGCACCCTGCGCTACAAGCTCGCGCAGATGCGTGACGCCGGCATGGATGTGGAGGCTTATCTCTACGCCAGCTGAGCCGCCGACACATAACCCCTCTTGGCCCGCATTCGTGCGGGCCTTTTCTTGGCGCTCTGCCGGCCAGGTAGGGCGCGCTTTTCGTAGGAGCGAGCTTGCTCGCGAACCGACGTTGCAGCGGGGTTGTTCGCGAGCAGGCTCGCTCCTACAGGCAAGTCCTGTCCCGGCGTCGAAACAGCTGCCATCCGCGTATTTGCCTTTCCCCTGAAAGGCCCTGCCCAGAGCCTTCTTCTTCGATTTTTCTGCGTCTTGAAAACCTGGCACCCAAGTTGCAATCACCTCTGCAAAGCGCCGCGCAGTGTCAAAAAACCGCGGCCGGTCGGAGGGGTAAGTGATGAGTCAGGGTATCGAGTTCAATCGTCTGTTGCTGGAAATGCGCTCCATGCAAATGGAGGCCATGGCCAAGGCGAAGACGACGCAGGCGGCGCCGGTCGAAGCGGGGGCGCCGAGCTTCTCGCAGATGCTCGGCCAGGCCGTGGACAAGGTGAACGGTACCCAGCAGGCCGCCTCCGACATGGCCTCCGCCTTCGAGATGGGGCAGAAAGGGGTCGATCTCACCGACGTGATGATCGCCTCGCAGAAGGCCAGTGTTTCTTTCCAGGCGATGACCCAGGTACGCAACAAGCTCGTGCAGGCGTACCAGGACATCATGCAGATGCCGGTTTGATCGGCGAGGATCGTAGGTAATGTCCCAAGCCTCCGTTGTTGATAGCCAGATTCCGGCCAAGGTCGGCGCCGACGCGCCGAAAAAGCCGCTGCTGGGCCTGGCCTTCCTCGAGAACCTCGCGGACATGCCGGTGCTGCGCCAGGTCGGCCTGCTGGTCGGCCTTGCCGCGAGCATCGCCATCGGCTTCGGCATGGTCCTGTGGTCGCAGCAGCCGGACTACAAGCCGCTCTACGGCAGCCTCAATGGCGTCGACGCGAACAAGGTGGTCGAGGCGCTGTCCGCCGCCGATATCGGCTACAAGATCGAGCCCAACTCCGGCGCGCTGCTGGTGAAGGCCGACGACCTCGGCCGTGCGCGCATGAAGGTGGCCGGTGCGGGCCTGGCGCCGACCGACAGCAACGTCGGCTTCGAGATCCTCGACAAGGAGCAGGCGCTGGGCACCAGCCAGTTCATGGAAGCGACCAACTACCGTCGCGGCCTGGAAGGCGAGCTGGCGCGCACCGTCGCCAGCCTGAACAACGTCAAGGGTGCCCGCGTGCACCTGGCGATCCCGAAGAGCTCGGTGTTCGTCCGTGACGACCGCAAGCCCAGCGCCTCGGTGCTGGTCGAGCTGTACCCGGGCCGCAGCCTGGAGCCAAGCCAGGTGCTGGCCATCGTCAACCTGGTCGCCACCAGCGTGCCGGAACTGGACAAGTCCCAGGTCACCGTGGTCGACCAGAAGGGCAATCTGCTTTCCGACCAGCAGGAGCTCTCCGAGCTGACCATGGCCGGCAAGCAGTTCGACTTCACCCGCCGCATGGAAAGCAACTTCACCCAGCGTGTGCACAGCATCCTCGCGCCGGTCCTGGGCAACGGCCGCTACAAGGCCGAGGTGTCCGCCGACGTCGACTTCAGCGCGGTGGAATCCACCTCCGAGTCGTTCAACCCGGACCAGCCGGCCCTGCGCAGCGAACAGGTGAACAACGAGGAACGGCAGAACAGCAACGGCCCGCAGGGCGTGCCGGGTGCGCTGTCGAACCAGCCGCCGAACCCGGCCAGCGCGCCGCAGACCACCGGTCAGAACGCCGGCGCGGATTTCGTCGCTCCGGGTCAACCGCTCAAGGACGCCAACGGCCAGACGATCATCGATCCGAAGACCGGCAAGCCGGAGCTGGCTCCGTACCCGACCGACAAGCGCCAGCAGAACACCCGCAACTACGAGCTGGACCGCTCGGTGAGCTACACCAAGCAGCAGCAGGGTCGCCTGCGCCGGCTTTCCGTCGCGGTGGTGCTGGATGACCGCGTGATCGCCGATCCGAAGACCGGCGAAGTCAGCCACCAGCCCTGGACCGCCGACGAACTGGGGCGCTTCACCCGTCTGGTGCAGGACGCGGTAGGCTACGACGCCAGCCGTGGCGACAGCGTCAGCGTGATCAACGCGCCGTTCGCCCCGGAACTGGGTGATGAAATTGCCTCGCCGCCGTTCTACTCGCAGCCCTGGTTCTGGGATGTGGTCAAGCAGGTGCTGGGCATCGTCTTCATCCTGGTGCTGGTGCTGGGCGTGCTGCGCCCGGTGTTGAACAACCTGTCGGGCAACAAGAGCAAGGCTCTGGTGGCCGGCGGCGCAGGCGAAGGCGGCCTGGGCGAGCTGGGTGGTCTGGAGGGCGAGCTGTCCGAAGACCGCGTGAGCCTCGGCGGCCCGGCCAGCATCCTGCTGCCGAGCCCCTCCGAGGGGTACGATGCACAATTGAATGCGATCAAGAGTCTGGTCGCCCAGGACCCGGGGCGCGTAGCCCAGGTAGTGAAGGACTGGATCAATTCCGATGAGTGAAGCCCGCATGAGCGCCAAACTGAACAAGGTCGACAAGGCTGCCATTCTCCTGCTCTCCCTGGGTGAGACCGATGCCGCGCAGGTGCTGCGCCACATGGGCCCGAAGGAAGTGCAGAAGGTCGGCGTGGCCATGGCGCAGATGCGCAATGTGCACCGCGAGCAGGTCGAGCAGGTGATGGGCGAGTTCGTCGAGATCGTCGGCGACCAGACCAGCCTGGGCGTGGGCGCCGACAGCTACATCCGCAAGATGCTCACCCAGGCCCTGGGCGAGGACAAGGCGAACAACCTCATCGACCGCATCCTGCTGGGCGGCAATACCAGCGGCCTGGACAGCCTGAAGTGGATGGAGCCGCGTGCCGTGGCCGACGTGATCCGCTACGAGCACCCGCAGATCCAGGCCATCGTGGTCGCCTACCTCGACCCGGACCAGGCCGGCGAAGTGCTCAGCCACTTCGACCACAAGGTGCGCCTGGACATCATCCTGCGCGTGTCCTCGCTCAACACCGTGCAGCCGTCCGCGCTCAAGGAACTGAACCTGATCCTGGAGAAACAGTTCGCCGGCAACGCCAACTCCACCCGCACCACCATGGGCGGCGTGAAGCGCGCGGCAGACATCATGAACTACCTCGACAGCTCGGTCGAAGGCGCGCTGATGGACGCCATCCGCGAAGTCGACGAGGACCTGTCGGGCCAGATCGAAGACCTGATGTTCGTCTTCGACAACCTCGCCGACGTCGACGACCGCGGCATCCAGGCGCTGCTGCGCGAGGTCTCCTCGGACGTGCTGGTGCTGGCCCTCAAGGGCTCGGACGAGGCGATCCGCGAGAAGATCTTCCGCAACATGTCCAAGCGCGCCGCCGAGCTGCTGCGCGACGACCTGGAGGCCAAGGGCCCGGTGCGCGTCAGCGAAGTGGAAGGCGCGCAGAAGGAAATCCTCACCATTGCCCGGCGTATGGCCGAGTCCGGCGAGATCGTGCTCGGCGGCAAGGGCGGCGAGGAGATGATCTAAGTTGGTCAAGGACGAGGACAAGCTCAGCGAGCTGATCCGGGCCCGCGATACCGTGGGGTTCGATCGTTGGTCGCTGCCCAGTTTCGACCCGGCCCGGCCGGCCCCGGAACCCGAGCCCGAACCCGAGCCGGTGCTCGACGAACCGCCGCAGATCGAAGAGGTGCCGGAGGAAGAGGTCAAGCCACTGACGCTGGACGAGCTCGAGGCGATTCGCCAGGAGGCGTACAACGAGGGCTTTTCCACCGGCGAGAAGGACGGCTTCCACGCCGGCCAGCTGAAGGCGCGCCAGGAAGCCGACGCGGCGCTGCAACCGCGCCTGCAGAATCTCGAAACCCTGATGTCGCACCTGCTCGAGCCCATCGCCGAGCAGGACCAGATGCTCGAACAAGGCATGCTCAACCTGGTGACCCACGTGGTGCGCCAGGTGGTGCAGCGCGAACTGGCCACCGATTCCAGCCAGATCCGCCTGGTGCTGCGCGAGGCACTCAAGCTGCTGCCCATGGGCGCCAGCAACATCCGTATCCAGGTCAACCCGCAGGACTTCGAACTGGTGAAAGCGCTACGCGACCGCCACGAGGAAAGCTGGAAGATCATCGAGGACGATGGCCTGCTGCCCGGCGGTTGCCGTATCGAGACCGAGCATTCGCGCATCGACGCCTCTGTCGAGACGCGCCTGGCCCAGGCCGTGAAGCAACTCTTCGAGCAGCAGCGCGACCAGGCGACCCATGCGCTGGAGCCTGACCTGCATGTGGACCTCGACGCTGGCCAAGGCGACCCCGATGCGTCTTGATCGCGTCAGCTTTGCCCGCCGCCTGCAGGGCTACAGCGACGCCGTGAGCCTGCCGACGCAGCCGGTGGTGGAAGGCCGCCTGCTGCGCATGGTCGGCCTGACGCTGGAGGCCGAAGGCCTGCAGGCCGCCGTCGGCAGCCGTTGCCAGGTGATCAACGACGGCGGCTATCACCCCGTGCAGGTGGAAGCCGAAGTCATGGGCTTTGCCGGCAGCAAGATCTACCTGATGCCGGTGGGCAGCCTCGTCGGCATCGCGCCCGGCGCCCGCGTGGTGCCGCTGCCGGACTCCGGCCGCCTGCCCATGGGCATGTCGATGCTCGGCCGCGTGCTCGACGGCGTCGGCCGCGCACTGGACGGCAAGGGCGGCATGCGCGCCGAGGACTGGGTGCCGATGGATGGCCCGATCATCAACCCGCTGGCACGCGACCCGATCCATGAACCGATGGACGTCGGCATCCGTTCGATCAACTCGCTGCTCACCGTCGGCCGCGGCCAGCGCCTGGGCCTGTTCGCCGGTACCGGCGTCGGTAAATCCGTGCTGCTGGGCATGATGACCAAGTTCACCAAGGCCGACATCATCGTGGTCGGGCTGATCGGTGAACGGGGCCGCGAGGTGAAGGAATTCATCGAGCACATCCTCGGCGAGGAAGGCCTCAAGCGTTCCGTGGTCGTCGCCTCGCCGGCGGACGATGCGCCGCTGATGCGCCTGCGCGCCGCGCAGTATTGCACCCGTATCGCCGAGTACTTCCGCGACAAGGGCAAGAACGTGCTGTTGCTGATGGATTCCCTGACCCGTTACGCCCAGGCCCAGCGCGAGATCGCCCTGGCCATCGGCGAACCGCCGGCGACCAAGGGCTATCCGCCGTCGGTATTCGCCAAGCTGCCGCGTCTCGTTGAGCGCGCCGGTAATGGCGAAAAGGGCGGCGGTTCGATCACCGCGTTCTACACTGTGCTCAGCGAAGGCGACGACCAGCAGGACCCGATCGCCGATGCCGCGCGGGGTGTGCTCGACGGCCACTTCGTGCTGTCGCGCCGGCTGGCCGAGGAAGGCCATTACCCGGCCATCGACATCGAAGCCTCCATCAGCCGGGTGATGCCGCAGGTCACCTCGCCGGAACACCTGCGCGATGCCCAGCGCTTCAAGCAACTGTGGTCGCGCTACCAGCAGAGCCGCGACCTGATCAGCGTTGGCGCATACGTGGCCGGTGGCGATCCGGAAACCGACCTGGCGATCCAGCGCTTCCCGATCATGCGCCAGTTCCTCCGCCAGGGGCTGGACGAAAGCCAGAACCTCGACGACAGCCGCCTGCTGCTCGACGCGGTCGTCAGTGGCAAGGCCGGCTGATGCCCGGCCTCCGCGAAGCTGCTCGTAGGATGGGTGGAGCTTGCGATACCCATCGTCTTTCAGCTTGTGGCGAATCGCAGCATGGGTATCGCTGCGCTCCACCCATCCTACGGAAAACGCAGCGGGAGAAGCGCTTGTGAACCGCCGCGCCGAACGCCTGGCTCCGGTGGTCGAGATGGCGCTCAAGGCCGAGCGCGAAGCCGCGCGCCAGCTTGGTCTGGTGCAGGGTCAGCTACAGCAGGCGCAGCGCAAGCTTGCCGAGCTGGAACGCTACCGCTTCGACTACCAGCAGCAGTGGATCCGCAATGGCCAGCAGGGCGTCAGTGGCCAGTGGCTGATCAACTACCAGCGCTTCCTCTCCCAGCTCGAAGGTGCGGTGGAGCAGCAGAACCGCTCCGTCAGCTGGCACCAGGAAACCGTCGACAAGGCACGAGCCGTCTGGCAGGAGAAGTACGCGCGCCTGGAAGGCCTGCGAAAACTAGTGGAGCGTTATCGCGAGGAAGCGCGCCTGGCCGCCGACAAGTACGAGCAGAAGCAGCTCGATGAGTTTGCCCAGCGTCTGAAACCCTCCGTCGACTGACTGCGCCAGCGGCGCGGCGCGGCGGCGTGCTAGGCTCCACGGAGTCCTCCCAGCGGAAGCCTTTCATGCCTCTCCCCACGCCTGTTCCTGTGGATTTCCAGCGCGTCCTGGACCTATGGCAACTCACTCCCGAAGGCGATCCCATCGTCACCCCCAGCAGCCACCTGTTGCCGGTGCGCTGGCGCGGCCGGGCAGCGATGGTCAAGCGTGCGCTGGACATCGACGAGCAGGTCGGCGCGCAGGTGATGAACTGGTGGAATGGCGAGGGCGCCGCGCTGGTCTACGCCTTTGACGGTGACACCCTCCTGATGGAGCGTGCCGAGGGCACTCGATCGCTGATGCACATGGCGCTCAATGGCGAGGACGACCAGGCCAGCCGCATCGTTTGTGATGTCGTGCGCCGCCTGCACTGGCCGCAGGAGCAACCGCTGCCGCCACTGCTCGGGCTGCGCGAATGGTTCCGCGATCTGGCGCCTGCGGCGGCGCGTTACGGCGGCCTGTTCCCGCGCTGCCTGGAAACCGCCGAAGCGTTGCTGGCCAGCGAGCATGACCGGGGCGTGCTGCACGGCGACGTCCATCACGACAACATCCTGGATTTCGGCGAGCGCGGCTGGCGCGCCATCGATCCCAAGCGCCTGTATGGCGAGCGTCTGTTCGACTACGCCAACCTGCTGTGCAACCCGGACCTGCCCACCTCTCGCGAGCGTGCGCGCTTTCTCCGCCAGCTGGATGTGATCGTCGAGCACGCCCGTGTCGATCGGCGGCGCCTGCTGGAGTGGGTGCTGGCTTTCGCCGGTCTTTCCGCCGCCTGGTTCCTCGACGATGGCATGGCCGCAGAGAGCGATCTCACCGTCGCGCAGCTGGCGGCCGCCGAACTGGATCGCACCGCATGCTGCGCGTGAATCGCACGTTGCTGCGGGCGCATCCACGCCTGCTGGGGGCCGGGTTGTTCGGCGTTTTGGCGGGGCTGGCCTGCTACTGGCTGTCACCCATGACGCGGGTGCTGGTGGGGTGGAACGGCATGGCCTGGCTGTACGTGCTGCTGATCGGCTGGCTGGCCTGGCGGGCCGACGCCGCTCAGGTGAAGCGCGTGGCGAGCATCGAGGACGAGAACGCCGAAGCAGTGCTGGTGTTGATCATCGTGGCGGCGCTGGCGAGCCTGGGGGCGATCATCGTCGAACTGGCCACCGCATCCCACGCCGGTGACCGCGAGAAGCTGGTGCGTTATGCCTTCACGGCCAGCACCGTGCTCGGTTCCTGGTTCCTCATCGGCACCATGTTCAGCATGCATTACGCGCGGATGTTCTATGCCGCCCACGAGAGCAAGCCGGTGCTGCGCTTTCCCGAAGGCGAACAGCATCCGGACCTGTGGGACTTCCTCTACTTCTCCTTCACCCTCAGCGTGGCGGTGCAGACCTCCGATGTGGAAGTCGCCTCGCGTTCGATGCGCAAGGTGGTGCTGGCGCACTCGGTGATCGGCTTCCTGTTCAATACCGCGATCCTGGGGTTGGCGATCAACATGGGCGCCGGCTTGGTCGGCTAGGCGGGCGGCAGCGTCTCGGCGGCCAGGCGCAGCGCAAGCACGACGAAGGCCAGCGAGAAGCCCCAGCGAATCCCTTTCATCACGGCGGGTCGACCGATCACGTGGTCGCGCACCCGGGCTGCCAGCAGCCCATAGCCGATGAACACGAGGAAGGTCATCAGTGCGAATGCCAGGCCGAGCACCAGGAACAGGGCCTTGGCGTCCGCGCTGCCGGCCGGCACGAACTGCGGCAGGAAGGCCAGGAAGAACAGCCCGAGCTTGGGGTTGAGCAGGTTGAGCCAGAGCCCGGTGCCCACCAACTGAGTGGTGCTGCGCGGGCTGCCGGCCGAGTCCAGCGCCAGGGCGCCGTTGCCGCGCAATACCTGCCAGGCGATGAACAGCAGGTAGGCGGTGCCCAGCCATCTGATGACCTGGAAGCTGGCCGCGCTGGCCTGCAGGATCAGCGACAGGCCGAAGGTCGCGAGCAGCAATTGCGGGACCATGCCCAGTGTGCAGCCCAGTGCCGCAAGGGTGGCCGCGCGGGCACCGAGTCCGAGGCCGACGGCCAGGGTGTAGAGCACACCGGTGCCGGGCAGCAAAACGACGACGAACGCCGTCAGCAGGAATTCTGCGTTCATTCCCGTGGGTTTCCTGTCTGGAAGAAGTGAGGCCGTGAGGCCGGCGAACTCAGGGTGCTGGTAGTGGTGCCCTGAGCGAGGAGCGCCATTGTCCTGGCGTCGGCCCGAGCTGGCGGGCGAAGGCGCGGGTCATGTGGGACTGGTCGGCGAACCCGGCGAGCAGGCTCGCTTCGGCCAGCGAGCGGCCCTCGCCGATAGCCTTGTGGGCCACTCGCACGCGGTACTGCAGCAGGTACGCATGGGGCGTGGTGCCCAGTTCGCGGCGGAAGCGGCGCAGGGCCGCAAAGGGTGTCAGCCCGGCCAGGCTGGCGAGCTCGGCCAGTGTGGGAGCGTGGCGCGGGTCATCGTGAATCCGCTCGAGCATGCGCGCCACGCTCCGGGAGGGCAGGGCGGCTGCTGTCGTGGCGGTACGCCGGTCGAGCAGATCGCCGAACAGGTCGATCAGGCCTTCGCTGGCTTCATCGGCGCAAGCGTCCGGCAGGCGCTGCAACAGGCTGGCGATGCGCCGGGCGAGTCGCGGGTCGGCCAGCGTCGGCAGGGGAAACTCCCTGCCGGCCATCTCGCTGCCGGCCAGTCGTGCAATCAGCGTCGGCTCGACGTACAGCATCCACCAGCGGCGGGGCGCACTGCGCAGGGGAATGCCGTCGTGCAGTTCGTTGGGGCTCACGGTGATGATGTCGCTCGGCCCGGCCTCGACCTGGCCGCGGCCGCTCCACGAACGATGGCCGCCCTCGAGCATCACGCCGATGCCGTACTCGTCGTGGGCATGGCGCGGGAAGCTGCGCTGGGTAAGGATCTCGACGGTGCGCAGGCCGGGCAGGGCAGTGGAAGTGCAGTTCACTCGGTGCAGCATGGGTCAGAGCCTGCGGGCGTGGTGTGGTGACTGGCAGAGTAGCCCCTTGTGCAGCGATGCTCTTGAATGAAATTGACTCTTTCGCCACTGCCGACCGTCGGTACTCGGTTTGCCCCTCACCTCAACTCTCTCCCGAGGGAAAGGGGGCCGTTCGGTGTGTGCGGGGAACTGCTCTCTGCGGGAATCGATGGTGCAGGAAAAACGGTGGATTCAGCCCAGGCACGGGCTACCCCCTCTCTCTCAGGAGCGGGGCGCGCAGCCAGGGCTGGGGTGAGGATGCTCCGCGGACTGAGAATGTCCAGGCTCAGAAGAACGGCCGTGACGCCTTGAACATGAATGCCGAGTCGCAATAGGCGTTGTGCCCGGAGTAGGCACTGCAGTCGCCGCCGGTGAGGCTGCTGCCGCTGTAGGAGAAGTTCAGGTCGATGCCTTTCCACGGTCGGCTGAAGTTCAACGACCAGTCGCCGTACTCGCTGACGCTGCCGCCGCTGCTCAGGCTCACGGGGGAAGCGAGACTGTAGGCGGAGTACTTGAAGGTCACGTCGAAGCCGAGGTCGGACTGTACGCCCAGGTCGGTGAACAGCGTCGCGGTGCTGCGCCCGGCCTGGGCACTGTAGGCCGCGCCGAGGCGGCTGCCGAACACCGAGAGGCCACCGTAGAGCGCCTGGCTGTCGTAGTCGGGTTGCTCCGGGCGGCTGTAGCGCAGGGTGCCTACTTCGTAGCCCAGCTTGCCGTCACCCAGCGGGTGCTTGAAGCCGGCGTAGCTGTCGATCTCCAGGGGCTTCTCCTGCTCCAGGTTCGATGTCCAGCTGCCCACATACCACCCACTGTCGTGGGTGATGTCGAGGCCACCCTGGGCGCTGCTGGCCTGGCCCGGCTGGACCAGCCCCTGGGCCATGCTGCGCGTCGGCGAGTTGGCGAACTTGAGTTCGAAGTCACCCAGCTCGCGCTGCATCACCTGGGCGGCGGCATACGGCGCTGCACACAACATGCAGGCCGCGATGAGAATGGACTTGGTCATGCTCCCCCCTTCTTGCGGCTGCGACCCTTACAAGGCTTCTTGCGAGCCTTCACCCCGCGTCGCACGCGTAAAAGGGTAAAGGCATTCGCCATGCCTGTGTCGACCGGTGGTCCATTAATCGACTCGCGCGGCGAAGGCCAGACGGGCCTGGCCCGGCGGTTTCCCATCGCTCGCCGAGGTTGCCGCTGTCATCGCTAACTGCTACATCTTCAAGCTCGTGCGCGACCATCGATCGATAAGGAGAATCCCATGGCCATCACTTCCGTTCCCTCCGCTGACGGGCAGGAGCTCACCATCGTGGTCCAGGGGCGTTTCGATTTCGGCGCACACCAGGAGTTCCGCAACGCCTACGAGCGCGTCGAGACCACTCCCAAGCGCTACGTGGTGGACCTGAAGGGTGCCACCTATCTGGACAGCTCGGCGCTGGGGATGCTCCTGCTGCTGCGCGACCATGCCGGTGGCGAGAGCGCGCAGATCAGCCTGGTGCACTGCAACCCCGATGTGCGCAAGGTGCTGGCCATTTCCAACTTCGAGCAGCTGTTCAAGATCAGCTGACGCGGCCCGGTCCGCAGTGGCAACGGCCATGTCCGAACTCCTCACGGTACTGATCGCCGACGACAACGCCGCCGACCGCCTGCTGTTGTCGACCATCGTCAGCCGCCAGGGTCATCGCGTGCTCACCGCCGCCAACGGGCTGGAAGCCCTGGCGCTGTTCGCCCAGGAGCGCCCGCAGCTGGTGCTGATGGATGCACTGATGCCGGTGATGGACGGCTTCGAGGCGGCGCGGCGGATTCGCCGGCAGGCCGGCGAGGAGCTGGTGCCGATCATCTTCCTCACCTCACTGAGCGAGCCCGAGGCGCTGGTGCAGAGCCTGGAGGCGGGCGGCGACGACTTCCTCTCCAAGCCCTACAACCGCATCATCCTCGAAGCCAAGATCCGCGCCATGGGGCGCCTGCATCACCTGCAGCGGATGGTGCTGGAACAGCGCGACCTGATCGCCCGGCACAACGAACACCTGCTCAACGAGCAGCGGGTGGCCAAGGCGGTGTTCGACAAGGTGGCGCATTCGGGTTGCCTGAATGCGGCGAATATCCGCTATCTGCAATCACCCTTTGCCTTGTTCAACGGTGACCTGCTGCTGGCGGCCTTCAAGCCTTCCGGCGGCATGCACGTGCTGCTCGGTGACTTCACCGGCCATGGCTTGCCGGCGGCCATCGGTGCCATGCCGCTGGCCGAGGTGTTCTACGGCATGACTGCCAAGGGCTACCCGATGGCGGACATCCTTCGGGAGATGAATGCCAAGCTCAAGCGCATCCTCCCGGTAGGGGTGTTCTGCTGCGCCGCGGTGCTCAATCTGAGTTTCCAGCGCGGCCTGGTGGAGGTGTGGAATGGCGGCCTGCCCAATGGCTACCTGCTGCGCCAGCAGCCGCGCGAAATCGTGCCGCTGGTCTCGCGGCACTTGCCGCTGGGGATACTCGAGGCGTCTGCCTTCAGCGACCACTGCGAGGTCTACGCCATGGAGGAGGGCGACCGTGTGTTTCTCTTCTCCGACGGAGTGCTGGAAGCGCGCAATGCCGCCGGCGAAGTGTTCGGGGAACAGCGCCTGCGCGAGGTCTACGACAGCGAGCCAAGCTCCGCGCGCCTGTTCGATGGTATCCAGGCCGCCCTGGCGCGCTTCCGCGGCGAGGCCCAGGATGACGTCAGCATGCTGGAGGTCGCGCTGGTCCCCGAGAACTCGCTGCAGCGCCCGCCGCTGGCATTCTCCGACAATGGCCTGAGCAGCCCGCTGGACTGGTCCGCCAGTTTCGAGTTCCGTGCGCCGACCCTGCGCAATTTCAATCCCCTGCCTTTCCTGCTGCAGCTGCTGATGGAAGTGCACGACCTGCGCCCGCGCGGCGGCGCGCTCTACACCGTGCTCGCCGAGCTGTACTCCAACGCCCTGGAGCACGGCGTGATGGGCCTGGACTCCACGCTCAAGTGCGATGCCGCCGGCTTCGCCCGCTATTACCAGGAGCGCAGCCAGCGTCTCCACGAGCTGCACGACGGCTTCGTGCGTTTCCACCTCGACCTCGCGCCCCACGGCGATGGCGGGCGGTTGCTGATGCGGGTGGAAGACAGCGGCGACGGTTTCGACGTCGGCGCGGTGCTCGCTTCGCAGCAGGCTGCCGGCAGTCTCTGCGGGCGCGGCCTCACGCTGGTCCGGCAACTGGCCGACCGCTGCCAGTGGTCGAGCGACGGCAAGACCGTGGCCGTGGAGTTCTTCTGGTCGGCTCAGGCATAATCGGGGCCTTCTTGTCCCCCCGCAGGGTGGCGAGCCGTCCTCCAGGGAGTGCCCCATGTCCGAGCCGCATCTCGATGGCGCCGTGCTGAGCAATTTGCTGTCGATCATGGAAGACGAGTACCCGCTCCTGGTGGAGACCTTCCTCAGCGACTCCGAAGAGCGCCTGCGCAGCATCCGCGAGGCGTCCGCCGTCAGCGATGCGCCAGCACTGCGCCACGCTGCGCACAGCTTCAAGGGCAGCTGCGGCAACATGGGCGCTTCCGTACTGAGCAGTCTGTGCAAGCGCCTGGAAGAGGCCGCACGGCAGAATGACCTGGCCAGCGCCCAGAGCCTGATCGGCAAGGTCGAGCACGAATTCTCCATCGTCCGTACCCTGCTGGTGCCCGGTCGCTCCTGAGTTTTTCCGAGTTGGCCCGCGCCTTGCTATCTCCGTGTTGGATATTCACATCAACGGAGAACTCCGATGGCTGTCGCCCCGGATATGTTATTGACGTCGACGCCTGACACCAGGCCCAAGGCGGCGCTCTCCAAGTCTGCCCAGAATTCGTCGAACAGCAGCAACGACAAGGGTTCCAGCTTCGCCGACGTCTATGCCAAGGAGCAGCGTCCGGCGGCCAGCGAGCGCCCGGACAAGCCCGTCAAGGCGAAGACCGACAAGCCTCGGGACACTGCCGACAAGGGCACTGCGAGCAAGGATTCTGCTGCGCCGGCTGCCGCCGACCAGCCAAAGGTTGCCGAGGACGGCAAGGCCTTGCCGGCCGATGGCGCCAGCAAGGCGCAGGACAGCACGGTAGCCGATACCGAAGCCAAGACCGACGCGACCCTCGACCCGCTGCTGATGCTGGGCATGACCGGGCAACTGCCGGAGCCCGAGGCGCCACCGTTGGTGGTCAGCAGCGGGGCCAGCCAGCTGACGGATGCCAGCAGCGATGGCGACTTGCAGAAACTCAACGAGATCCCTGGCGTGAGCCTGGCCCTGGGGCTGGGTGGCGAGGACCAGGCACCGCAGGTTCAGCCGACGCAGTTGGCCGGCCACCTGGCAGCCAAGGCCGACGGCAAGGCGAACGTCGACGCGAAGAACGACTTGTCCGCTGCCCTGGCCGCGCTGAACCCGGATTCGGCCGCCAAGGGCGGTGAAGCGAAGCTCGGCGAAGGCGCGCTGAAGGATGGAGCGGACCTGACCCAGCAATTGGCGGATGTGCAGACCGACGCCAAGCCGGAGATGCCGCGCAACGAAACGTTCGCTGCGCGTCTGGAGTCCCTGACCCAGGCGCTGAACACACCACAGGCCATGACCACTCGCCCGGTGAACCCGCTGGTGCCCGGCCAGGCGGTGTCGATGCAGCAGAATGGCTGGACCGACCAGGTAGTGGACCGGGTGATGTGGATGTCCTCGCAGAACCTCAAGTCCGCCGAGATCCAGATGGACCCGGCCGACCTCGGTCGCCTGGAGGTGCGTATCCACATGACCGCCGACCAGACCCAGGTGAATTTCGTCAGCGCCAACGCCGGCGTGCGTGAAGCGCTGGACAGCCAGCAGCACCGCTTGCGCGAAATGTTCAGCCAGCAGGGCATGGGCCAGCTGGACGTCAACGTCTCGGACCAGTCCGCCCGTGGCTGGCAGCAACAGCAGCAGGGCGATGAGCGCGGCGGTTCGCGGCGCGTGGCCGGTTCAGAGGGCGACGACGAGCCGATGATCAGCGGCGTGTCGGAGATCCGCCCGGCATCGACGGCGCAGGGCAGGGGGCTGGTGGATTACTACGCGTGATTCCTGTGCGGCTTTGCAGGGCAGCGCGGCGCGCCTGAGAGGGCCCTCAACCTAACCCTCTCCCAAGGGGAGAGGGGACTGTCCTGAGCGTTTGGGCAGTCCGCAGCCATCCGGCACTGTTTAAGGCACGGGAGGCCCCCCTCTCCCTCCGGGAGAGGGCTGGGGTGAGGGAATTGCGCGAGCACGGAGTTTCCCTGTTGTTCGCGAGCAAGCTCGCTCCTACGAAAAGCGAGTTCGCAGTTTGGCCCAGCCTGCCGGAGCGAGCTTGCGGGCGAACCGCCTCAACGCCTGATCTCCATGGCTCACAGGAAAATTCTTACGCTCCCCGTGACATCCTCCGTCTAGCCTGTAATATCCGCGGCGGCGCCAGTCGAACTGGCACAGCCCTTGCTGATACCCCCTGTATCAGCGCATTGCGCCGGAATAGTGACGGATATTTGGCATGGCCAAGAAAGAACAGCCTCCGCTTCCCGATGGACAAGCGCCCGCCAAGGGCAAGCTGAAACTCATCATCATCATCGTGCTGGCCTTCCTGCTGGCAGTCGGTGCTTCGGTGGGCGGCACCTGGTTCTTCCTGCACAAGAGCGCCAAGCCCGAGGAAGCCGAAGCCAAGAGCGCCGAGCACGCGGAGCCGACCAAGAAGCAGGCGGTCTACGAGATCCTCGCGCCAGCCTTCGTGGTCAACTTCAATCAGAACGGTCGCCAGCGTTACCTGCAGGTGGCCGTCGCCCTGATGGGCCGCGACCAGGCGCAGATGGACGCGCTGCGCGAGCAGATGCCGCTGGTGCGCAACCAGCTGGTGATGCTCTTCTCCAGTCAGAATTTCGACACGCTGGTGACGCCGGTGGGCAAGGAAATGCTGCGTCAGCAGGCGACTTCCAGTCTTCAGGAACTGGCGAAGAAGGCGACCGGTCAGTTGACCGTGGAGCAAGTGCTTTTCACCAACTTCGTATTGCAGTAGGTACCCGCCATGGCCATGCAGGATCTACTTTCCCAGGACGAGATCGACGCGCTGTTGCACGGCGTGGACGATGGCCTGGTGGAAACCGAGTCCGACGTCGAGCCGGGGGCGATCAAGTCCTACGACCTGACCAGTCAGGACCGCATCGTCCGGGGCCGCATGCCGACCCTGGAGATGATCAACGAGCGGTTCGCCCGCTACACCCGCATCAGCATGTTCAACCTGCTGCGCCGCTCGGCGGACGTCGCCGTTGGCGGCGTGCAGGTGATGAAATTCGGCGAGTACGTGCATTCGCTGTACGTGCCCACCAGCCTCAACCTGGTGAAGATGAAACCCCTGCGCGGCACCGCGCTGTTCATCCTCGACGCCAAGCTGGTGTTCAAGCTGGTGGACAATTTCTTCGGCGGTGACGGGCGCCACGCCAAGATCGAAGGCCGCGAGTTCACCCCCACCGAGCTGCGCGTGGTGCGGATGGTCATCGAGCAGGCCTTCGTCGACCTCGCCGAAGCCTGGCACGCGGTGATGCCGATCACCTTCGAGTACGTGAACTCCGAGGTGAACCCGGCGATGGCCAACATCGTCAGCCCCAGCGAAGTGGTGGTGGTCTCCACCTTCCACATCGAACTGGACGGCGGCGGCGGCGACCTGCACATCACCCTGCCGTACGCGATGATCGAGCCGATCCGCGAGATGCTCGACGCCGGCTTCCAGTCCGACGTGGACGACCAGGACGAGCGCTGGATCAACGCCCTGCGCGAAGACATCCTCGACGTCAGCGTGCCGCTGGGCGCCACCGTCGTGCGTCGCCAGCTCAAGCTGCGGGACATCCTGCACATGCAGCCGGGCGACGTGATCCCGGTGGAGCTGCCCGAGCACATGATCATGCGCGCCAACGGCGTGCCTTCCTTCAAGGTCAAGCTGGGTTCGCACAAGGGCAACCTGGCCTTGCAGATTCTCGATCCGCTCGTGCGCCCGCGCTGAGCGAATCCCAAGAGGACCCACCATGTCAGACGAAGAAAACGTGACTCCCGAAGAACAGGCACTGGCCGACGAATGGGCCGCGGCGCTCTCCGAATCGGGTGACGCCAACCAGGACGACATCGATGCGATGATGGCCGGCGCAGCCGCTCCGGCCGTGCCCGCCGCGCCGCGCGCGCCGATGGAAGAGTTCGGCATGGCGCCCAAGGCGCCGACCATTGCCGGCCTCGAAGGCCCCAACCTGGATGTGATCCTGGATATTCCGGTGACCATTTCCATGGAGGTCGGCCACACCGACATCAGCATCCGCAACCTGCTGCAGCTCAACCAGGGCTCGGTGATCGAACTCGATCGCCTGGCCGGCGAGCCGCTGGACGTGCTGGTCAACGGCACACTGATCGCCCACGGCGAGGTGGTGGTGGTGAACGAGAAGTTCGGCATCCGCCTCACCGACGTGATCAGCCCCAGCGAACGCATCAAGAAGCTGCGCTGACATGGCCCGCCTGCTCGCGAAACTGTCCGCCCTGCCGCTGGCGGGGCTGTCCCTCCTGGCGATGGCCGACGAGGGCGCCAAGGTTCCGGCATCCAACCCGGCCATCGTCCATGCCAGCTCCACGCCGAGCCTGATCACCGGCAGCGCCGGCGCGCAGCTGATGCAGCTGTTGCTGGGCCTGGTGCTGGTGGTCGGCCTGATCTTCCTGCTCGCCTGGCTGGTGCGCCGTGTGCAGCAGGTGGTGCCGCGCGGTAACCAGGCGATCCGCCTGATTTCAAGCCAGGCACTCGGCCCGCGCGATCGCCTGGTGCTGGTGCAGGTGGGCGAGGAGCAGGTGCTGCTGGGCCTGACGCCGGGTCGCATCACGCCGCTGCACGTCATGCGCCAGCCGGTGCATGCCGCCGAGACGGAGCCCGCGCAGCCGGAATTCGCCCAGCGCCTGCTGGAACTGCTGAACAAGGACAAGGGCCGCCCGCAGTGACCCGTTCGCCGACTTCTTCCGTGCTGATCGGCGCGCTCAAGCGTTTCGCGCCGCTGCTCCTGGCCCTGCTGGCGCTGGCCGCGCCGCAGGCCTTCGCCGCCGACCCGACGCAGTTGACGGCGATCACCGTGACCACCAACCCGCAGGGGCAGCAGGAGTATTCGGTCAGCCTGCAGATCCTGCTGATCATGACCGCGCTGAGCTTCATCCCGGCGTTCGTCATGCTGATGACCAGCTTCACCCGGATCATCATCGTCTTCTCCATCCTGCGCCAGGCGCTGGGCCTGCAGAGCACGCCGTCGAACCAGGTGCTGATCGGCCTGGCCATGTTCCTGACGCTGTTCGTGATGGCGCCGGTGTTCGACAAGATCAACAGCACCGCGCTGCAGCCCTATCTGAACGAGCAGATCCCGGCACAGGAAGCGATCACCCGCGCCGAGGTGCCGCTCAAGGCCTTCATGCTGGCGCAGACCCGGCAATCGGACCTGGAGCTGTTCGTGCGGCTGTCCAAGCGCACCGACATCGCCAGCGCCGACGCCACGCCCCTGACCATCCTGGTGCCGGCGTTCGTCACTTCGGAGTTGAAGACGGCGTTCCAGATCGGTTTCATGATCTTCATTCCGTTCCTGATCATCGACCTGGTGGTGTCCAGCGTACTGATGGCGATGGGCATGATGATGCTCTCGCCGCTGATCATCTCGTTGCCGTTCAAGATCATGCTGTTCGTCCTGGTGGACGGCTGGGCGCTGATCATCGGTACGCTCGCCGGCAGTTTCGGGACGGTCTAGCGATGTCCATTCCTGTCGGCGCAACGCTATCCGATGGCACCGTAGGATGGCGTGGAGCGAAGCGATACCCATCGATTTCCGGGTCAAGCCCGCTGATGGATATCGCAAACTCCACCCATCCTACGAATGAGCTTTCCATTGAGGCCGCCGCGCAAGAGGAGCAACCATGACCCCCGAAGTCGCTGTCGACCTGTTCCGTGAAGCGCTCTGGCTGACCGCCGTGATGGTCGGCATCCTGGTGCTGCCCAGCCTGCTGGTGGGCCTGATCGTGGCGATGTTCCAGGCCGCCACGCAGATCAACGAGCAGACCCTGAGCTTCCTGCCGCGCCTGCTGGTGGTATTGATGACCCTGATCGTGCTGGGGCCCTGGCTGCTGCGGCAGCTGATGGAGTACACCCAGTCGCTGATCACCAGCATCCCGACGCTGATCGGCTGATGCTCGAGCTCAGCAACGCGCAGATCGGCGGCTGGATCGGGGCCTTCCTGTTCCCGCTGTTCCGCATCGCCGCGATGTTGATGGTGATGCCGATCATCGGCACCCAGCTGGTGCCCACCCGCGTGCGTCTCTACCTGTCCGTGGCGATCGCCGTGGCCCTGGTGCCGAACCTGCCGCCGATGCCGCAGGTGGACGCGCTGAGCCTCAAGGCGATGGTCTACATCGCCCAGGAAATCCTCGTCGGCGCCATGCTCGGCTTCGTCCTGCAGCTGATGTTCCATGCCTTCGTCATCTCCGGGCAGATCATCTCCATGCAGATGGGCCTGGGATTCGCCTCCATGGTCGACCCCACCAACGGCATTTCCGTGCCGGTGCTGGGGCAGTTCTTCACCATGCTGGTGACGCTGCTGTTTCTCTCCATGAACGGCCACCTGGTGGTGTTCGAGGTGCTGGCGGAAAGCTTCAATACGCTGCCGGTGGGCGAGGGGTTGTCGAGCAACCATTTCATCACCGTGGCCGGGAAGCTCGGCTGGGTACTGGGTGCCGGCCTGATGATCGCCTTGCCGGCGATCACCGCGCTGCTGGTGGTCAACCTCGCATTCGGCGCCATGACGCGCGCCGCGCCGCAGCTGAACATCTTCTCCATCGGTTTCCCCCTGACCCTGGTCATGGGGTTCGTCATTGTCTGGATTGGCAGTGCCGACATTCTGACTCAGTACCAGGCACTGGCCAGTGAAGGCCTGCGCCTGCTTCGCGAACTCGTGGGGGCCCGCTGATGGCCGAGAACGACAGTAGCGAAGACAAGACAGAGGAACCTACAGAGAAACGGCGCCGCGACGCGCGCGAGAAAGGGCAGCTACCCAGGTCCAAGGAGCTGAACACCCTGGCCGTGCTGCTCGCCGGCGCCGGTGGTCTGCTGATGTTCGGCGCCAGCCTCGCCGACGCGCTGCTGCGCCTGATGCGCGGCAGCTTCGAGTTCGACCGCGCCACGGCGATGAACAGCGAGAGCATGCTCAACCTGCTGATCGCCGGTGCGAAGATCGGCGCCGACGGCGTCTGGCCGATCCTCGCCGTGTTGCTGCTGGCTGCGCTGATCGGGCCGGTGGCCCTGGGCGGCTGGCTGTTTTCCGCCGAGGCGCTGGCGCCCAAGTTCAGCCGGATGAACCCGCTGGCGGGGCTCAAGCGCATGTTCTCTTTGCGCTCGCTGACCGAGTTGCTCAAGGCGCTGGCCAAGTTCGTGCTGGTGCTGATCGTGGCGATACTGGTGCTCAAGTCCGACCAGGACGACCTGCTGGCGATGTCCCACGAGCCGCTGGAGCAGGCCATGGTGCACAGCGCCAAGGTCGTGGGCTGGAGCGCCTTCTGGCTGGCCTGCAGCATCATCTTCATCGCCGCCGCGGACGTTCCGTTCCAGCTCTGGGACAACCGCAAGAAGCTGATGATGACCAAGCAGGAGGTCAAGGACGAGTACAAGGACTCCGAGGGCAAGCCGGAGGTCAAGGCCAAGGTCCGCCAGATGCAGCGCGAGATGGCCAACCGCCGCATGATGCAGGCAGTGCCCCAGGCCGACGTGGTGATCACCAACCCGACCCACTTCGCCGTGGCCCTGCAGTACGACGCCGAGAAGGGTGGCGCGCCGCGCCTGCTGGCCAAGGGCAACGACTTCATGGCCCTGAAGATTCGCGAGATCGCCCAGGAGCACAAGGTCACCGTGCTCGAATCCCCGGCGCTGGCGCGGGCGGTGTACTACTCCACCGAACTCGATCACGAGATTCCCGCCGGCCTCTACCTGGCGGTCGCCCAGGTGCTGGCCTATGTCTACCAGCTCAAGCAGTACCGCGCCGGCAAGGGCAAACGCCCGGGGCCGATGCCGGACCTGCCGATCCCGCCGGATCTGCGTCGCGACGAGTGATGTAGGACCGCGTCCGCTATATCTCGCCCCTCCGACCGCAGTAGCATGGGTGTTTCATGGCCGGGTCGCATGCTCTGGCTGCAAGGATCGCGAAGGGACACTTCGATGCTTCATGGATTCTCCGCCGGCTGGCGCTCGACGTTTTGGTTTCTGCTCTGCCTGTTCTGCTCCCAGTACACCTGGGCGGCTTCGGATGCCGAGGGCGGGGTCCTGCTGCCGCTGGGCGAACGCGTGGTCGACGTCACCGGCACTCTCGACCCCTCCGCCAAGGCCCGCCTGATCGACAAGCTCAAGGCCCTGGAGGAGCGGCGCGGTGCGCAGATCGCCGTGGTGATGCTGCCCTCGGTCGGCAAGATGGGCATCGAGGCGTTTTCCAACAAACTGTTCAGCCTGTGGAAGCTCGGCCGCAAGGGCATTGATGATGGCGTGCTGGTGGTGGTGGCCAAGGACGACCACCTGATGCGCATCGAGGTGGGCTACGGCCTGGAAGGGGCGATTCCCGATGTGCTGGCCGGGCGCATCATCCGCGAGCGCATGGCGCCGGCGTTCCGCGAAGGGGATTACGCCGGCGGTATCGACGCGGCGGTGGATGCGCTGATCGGCCTGATCGACGGCGAACCGCTGGCTGCGCCCGCCCCGTTGCGGGTGCCGCTGGAAGCCTGGCTGCTACTGGTGGCGTTCGTGGCGGGTGGGATTGGCGGTGTGTTGCTGGCCGCCCATCGCCTGCGTTGGCGTGGTGCCCTGATGATCGGCATCGCAATCGTCGCGCTGGTGGCGGTACTCGCCAGCGGCACCGATGCCCTGGTGACCGTGGCGATTTCGCCGCTCTGCTTGCTGATTGGTGGCGCTACCTTCGGCGCACTGTGGACGGTTCGCGTGGTGTTCTACGGTGTGCTGGGATTGATCGCCTACTGCATCCTGCTCGGCTTCCTGACGCCGCGCTTTGGCGGCGTCCTGTGGATTTATGCGCTGGCCGCGCCGGTGGGCCTGCTGTTCGTGCTTGGCCTCTGGTGGCTGGTTATCTCGATGATGCGCGATACCTGGCGCAAGGGTCGCCAGGGCTTCTATCTGCGTTTGCTGATCCTGGCGGGGTTCTACCTGGTGGTGGCGTTCTTCGCGGGCGCACCGGCCGTGCCGCTGAATTGGCTGGCGGTGCTGCCGTTCATGGCGCTCCCCGGGCTGCTGATATTCGGTTCGGGCAAGGGGGCTGGTGGCTCCGGCTCGGGCAGCGGCTCGTCCCGTGGCGGCTCCAGCGGTGGCGGTTTCTCCGGTGGTGGCGGGTCGAGCGGCGGCGGCGGGGCGTCCGGCAGCTGGTAGCGCAGCGCCCCGCGGCTTTGCGCGTTGAGCGCATTCAACTAGCATCTCGACACCCATTTGCCAGGAGGCACCGAGCACGCCATGGACAGCACCGTTCGCGACCGCCGCATTGCTGCCGTCATTCCCCTTGTCACGCTACCGGTGATCTACGTTTCGCTGTGGTTCGTCCCCTTGCTGGTGCTGGGCTATCTGCTGCTGGGGCGCAGGGCTCCGCCGCTGGTCCGTGAAGTGACGCTGCGAGTACTGGACCTGTACTTGTCCCTGGCGCTGATCTTCGTGGCTGTCGTGCTGTTGATCGGTTCGCTGGGCGTGGTTGCCAACGATGGCGAGATCAAGCTCTGGCCTCAGATCAAGTCCGTGCTGGTGGTTGTGTTCAGTCTGCTGATCACGGGATACGTCCTCGTCAGCTCTGCCTTCAGCGTCGTTCGCGCCTGGCGCGGCCAGTTGCACGATCCGAAGCTGTCCATGGGGATTCTGCAGGCCCTGCGCGGACGGCCGAGGGCGGCTGCCTGATGAGAACCTGGATTCTCGGCTTCCTGTGCCTGTTCCTTCTGTCGGGCGCGCCGCTCACGCAGGCTGTCCAGGCTGATAGGGCTGCGGCGAGCGCAGATGTCGCCGACGCGCTGCAGGAGCAGGCGCCTGCCGCGGTGGCCGTGCCTCGGCTGGAGAGCCCGGTCACCGACCTCACCGGCACGCTGGATAGCGACTGGGTCGCCTCGATGCGTCAGCGCCTGCTGGCATTGCAGCAGCGCAAGGGCTCGCAGATCGCCATTCTGATGCTACCCAGCACCGGCGAGGACAGCATCGAGCAGTACGCCACCCGCGTCTTCGAGCAATGGCGCCTGGGGCGGCAGGGGGTGGACGATGGCGTGCTGGTGCTGGTGGCCAAGGACGACCGGACTATGCGCATCGAGGTCGGCTATGGGCTGGAAGGCGCGATTCCGGATGTCAGTGCCGCGCGGATCATCCGGGAATACATGGTTCCGTCTTTCCGCGACGGTGACTTCGCCGGCGGCATCCAGCAGGCGGTCGAGGTCCTGGAGCGTCTGATCGATGGCGAGACACTGCCGGAGGAACGCCAGCAGGGCGGCCTGACGCTCGAGGGCTGGCTGCTGCTGATCGGCCTGGGCGCCGGCGCCGTAGCAGGCATTGCCTTGCGCCGACGTTGGTTCAGCGTTCGCGCCGTGCTGCTCGCATCGGTGGCCCTGGCGCTACTTCTGGCCTTCAGTTCCGGATTGAAAGCCGCGCCGATGCTGCTCTTCGTCCTGCCGTTCTGCCTGTTCACCGGTGGCGGCATCGGCGCCCTGGCTGCCTCTTCGCGCAAGGCAGCCTGGGTGGTGTGCGGGATCATCGGTTACCTGGTGGCGCTGATGCTGCTCGCCTCGCATTTCGACGGGGGAGACGTCGCGCTCTACGGCCTGGCGGCGCCCATTGGTGGGACCGTCGCGCTGATCTTCCTGTGCCTGCCGTTCTTTCTCGCCTACGGCACCTGGAAGCGCAGCCGGCTGGAATTCTGCATTCGCCTGGCGCTGGCCGGCGGCATCGCCGGGTTCGTGGTCTATGCGACGGGAGTTCCGCTGTGGCCCTGGGCGCTTCCCGATTCGCTGGCGCTGATTCCGATGCTGTACGTGCCGATGCTGGTCGCCTTCCTGGCCGGCGGCAGCTCCGGTTCCGGATCCGGCTCGGATTCAAGCTCCGGCGGCAGCAGTTCGTCGTCCGGCGGCAGCAGCAGTTACTCCGGCGGTGGCGGTTCCAGCGGCGGTGGCGGCGCTTCCGGAAGCTGGTGATCCGGCCGCTCTGAGTCGGGCATTTATCGCGGTTCGAAGAAGTTGGAACGCTTCCTGCAAAACCCTGTGCGGATGCCGGTCTCGGCGTCAAAAGTTTGATCCGGTGGCTGCCTCGGCCACCCACGCGCAGGGGAAATTCGGGTGGATCGTACGCAACTGATCGGCACTGTTCGCAGCAACCTGGTAGGGCTCAGCCGAGGCAACCTCGGCGTGCCGCTGCTGCTGCTGGCGATGCTGGCGATGATGACTCTGCCCATCCCGCCATTCCTGCTGGATGTGCTGTTCACCTTCAACATCGCGCTGTCCATCGTCGTCCTGCTGGTCAGCGTGTATGCCCTGCGCCCGCTGGATTTCGCCGTCTTCCCGACCATCCTGCTGGTCGCCACCCTGCTGCGCCTGGCGCTGAACGTCGCGTCCACCCGCGTCGTGCTGCTGCACGGCCACGACGGCCATGCGGCCGCGGGCAAGGTGATCCAGGCCTTCGGCGAGGTGGTGATCGGCGGCAACTACGTCGTCGGCATCGTGGTCTTCGCGATCCTCATGATCATCAACTTCGTGGTGGTCACCAAGGGCGCCGGGCGTATCTCCGAGGTGAGTGCGCGTTTCACCCTCGACGCCATGCCCGGCAAGCAGATGGCCATCGATGCCGACCTCAATGCCGGCCTGATCGAGCAGGCGGAGGCCAAGAAGCGCCGCGCCGAAGTGGCCCAGGAAGCCGACTTCTACGGCTCCATGGACGGTGCCAGCAAGTTCGTCCGCGGCGACGCCGTTGCCGGCCTGCTGATCCTGTTCATCAACCTCATCGGTGGCGTGGCCATCGGGGTGATCCAGCACTCGATGAGCTTCGGCGATGCCGGCAAGGTCTACGCCCTGCTGACCATCGGTGACGGTCTGGTGGCGCAGTTGCCCTCCCTGCTGCTGTCCACCGCCGCCGCGATCATGGTGACCCGTGTGTCCAGCTCCGAGGACATGGGGGCCCAGGTCAACCGCCAGATGTTCGCCTCGCCCAAGGCGCTGGCCATCTCCGCCGCCATCCTCATCGCCATGGGCCTGGTGCCCGGCATGCCGCACGTTTCCTTCGTCGGCCTGGGCGCCCTGGCTGCCGGTGGCGCCTGGATGATCTGGAACCGCCAGCGCCAGGCCACCCAGAAGGCCGAGCAGGAAGCCCAGACGCAGCAGGAACTGCTGCCCGCCCAGCGCGCCGAGCAGACCAAGGAGCTGGGCTGGGATGACGTGACCCCGGTGGACATGGTCGGCCTGGAAGTGGGCTACCGCCTGATTCCGCTGGTGGACCGCAACCAGGGCGGCCAGCTGCTGGCGCGGATCAAGGGCGTGCGCAAGAAGCTGTCCCAGGACCTGGGCTTCCTGATGCCGTCGGTGCATATCCGCGACAACCTCGACCTGCTGCCCAACGCCTATCGCCTGACGCTGATGGGTGTCAGCGTGGCCGAAGCCGAGATCTATCCGGACCGCGACCTGGCGATCAACCCTGGTCAAGTGTTCGGCACCCTCAACGGCATCGCCGGCAAGGACCCGGCCTTCGGCCTGGAAGCCGTCTGGATCGAGGCCTCGCAGCGCGACCAGGCGCAGTCCCTGGGCTACACCGTGGTGGATGCCAGCACCGTGGTTGCCACTCACCTGAACCAGGTGCTGCACAAGCATGCTCACGAGCTGCTCGGCCACGAGGAAGTCCAGCAACTGATGCAGCTGCTGGCCAAGACTTCGCCCAAGCTCGCCGAAGAGCTGGTGCCGGGGCTGATTTCCCTGTCGACCCTGCTCAAGGTGCTGCAGGCGCTGCTGCAGGAACAGGTGCCGGTACGCGATATCCGCACCATCGCCGAAGCCATCGCCAACGTGGCGGCGAAGAGTCAAGATCCCGCCGCGATGGTGGCGGCGGTTCGCGTCGCGCTGTCCCGCGCAATCGTGCAAACCATTGTGGGACTAGAGCCGGAGCTGCCTGTGATCACTCTGGAACCCAGGTTGGAACAGATATTGCTCAATAGTCTTCAGAAGGCCGGACAGGGCTCCGAAGACGGCATGTTGCTGGAACCCGGAATGGCCGAAAAGCTGCAACGCTCGATGGTTGAAGCGGCGCAGCGTCAGGAGATGCTCGGTAAGCCGGCGATTCTGCTGGTGGCAGGTCCCATCCGCGCGATGATGTCGCGATTCGCCCGGATGGCGGTTCCCACCATGAACGTGCTGGCTTACCAGGAAATCCCGGACAACAAACAAGTCACGATTGTCGCCACTGTTGGGCAGAACTGATTGAGGTCCAAGGCCATGCAGGTAAAACGCTTCTTCGCCGCCGATATGCGTCAGGCCATGAAACTGGTCCGTGACGAGCTGGGCCCGGATGCCTCGATCATCGGCAACCGCCGTGTCGCCGGCGGCGTGGAGCTGACCGCCGCGCTGGATTACCAGGCGCCGGTGGCCGCCAGCAAGCCGAACCCGGCGCTGGAAGCCGAGCTGCGCAAGACCCAGGCGAAGATCGCCCAGGCCAAGGCGGACCTGTCGGCCCCGGCCCGCGCAACCGATGGCGTGCGCAAGGACCGTCAAATGTACGGCACCGAAGCGCCGCGCCGCAGCGCCGCCGAGACCCTGGCCGAAGCCATGGCCGCACCGGCTGCCCCGACGCCGGCGGCTGCCGGCCAGCAGGCGCTGGAAGCCATGCGCTTCGAGCTCAACGGCCTGCGTGAACTGATTGAAGTGCAACTGGGCTCCATCGCCTGGAACCAGCTGCAGAACCAGCGCCCGAAGCAGGCCAACCTGTGGCGTCGCCTGCAGCGCATGGGCCTGCCGGCCGACCTGTCGCGCAGCCTGCTGGAGCGCGTAGCCTCCATCGCCGATCCGAAGCAGGCCTGGCGTATGCTGCTGGCGCACCTGGCGCGCTCGATCAACACCCCGGAAACCGACCTGCTGGAGCAGGGCGGCGTGATCGCCCTGGTCGGCCCGGCCGGCATGGGCAAGACCACCACCCTGGCCAAGCTGGCTGCCCGCTACGTACTCAAGTACGGCGCCCAGAGCATTGCCCTGGTGTCCATGGACAGCTTCCGCATCGGCGCGCAGGAGCAGATCAAGACCCTGGGCCGTATCCTCAATGTGCCGGTGACCCTGGTCGATCCTGGCCAGTCGCTGATCCAGGCCATGGCGCCGCTCGCGCGCAAGCGTCTGGTGCTGATCGACACCGCCGGCCTGCCGGCCAACGATCCGGCGCTGCGCATGCAGCTCGAAGCGCTGTCGTCGCTGAGCCTGAACGTGAAGAATTACCTCGTGCTGGCCGCGACCAGCCAGAGCCAGGTGCTCAAGTCCGCCTGGCAGAACTATCGTTCCTGTGGGCTGGCCGGGTGCATCCTGACCAAGCTGGACGAAGCGGGAAGCCTCGGCGAAGCTCTGGCTCTGGCTATCAGCCAGCATCTCCCGGTAGCCTATCTGGCTGACGGGCCGAAGATCCCGGATGACCTGCATGTGGCACGCGCGCACCAACTGGTCAGCCGTGCGGTGAGCCTGCAGTCGCCGGAAGAGCCCAGCGAAGACGCCATGGCCGACATGTTTGCCGGCCTTTACCAGCAGCCGGTGCGTCGCGCCAGCTGAGGATTGTGAGCCCCGGGTGGGGCGTGGGGCGGCCGGTTGGGCCGCCCAAGCGATGCGGATGCTCTGCAAGATGATCCGCGAGCACCGGAAGCGGTGGAGCACCGCAGCCGGATTAGCCGAAACGCCAGAAGCGTGACGGTCGAACGACGAGACAAGGTATTGATATGGGCATGCATCCCGTTCAGGTAATCGCAGTCACCGGTGGCAAGGGTGGCGTGGGCAAGACCAACGTGTCGGTGAATCTGTCGCTGGCGCTGGCCGATCTTGGTCGCCGCGTCATGCTGCTGGACGCTGACCTTGGCCTGGCCAACGTCGACGTGCTGCTGGGCCTGTCGCCCAAGCGCACGCTGGCCGACGTGATCGAAGGCGAATGCGACCTGCGCGACGTGATCCTCCAGGGGCCCGGCGGCATCCGCATCGTCCCGGCGGCCTCGGGCACCCAGAGCATGGTGCACCTCACGCCGATGCAGCATGCCGGCCTGATCCAGGCTTTCAGCGACATCAGCGACAACATCGACGTGCTGGTGGTGGACACCGCCGCCGGCATCGGTGACTCGGTGGTGAGCTTCGTTCGCGCGGCCCAGGAAGTACTGCTGGTCGTCTGCGATGAACCCACGTCCATCACCGATGCCTATGCTTTGATCAAGCTGCTCAACCGCGACTACGGCATGACCCGTTTCCGCGTGCTGGCGAACATGGCCCACAGCCCCCAGGAGGGCCGCAACCTGTTCGCCAAGCTGACCAAGGTCACCGACCGTTTCCTCGACGTGGCGCTGCAGTACGTCGGCGCCATTCCCTACGACGAGTCGGTGCGCAAGGCGGTGCAGAAGCAGCGTTCGGTGTATGAGGCGTTCCCGCGCAGCAAGGCTTCCCTGGCCTTCCGGGCGGTGGCGCAGAAGGTCGACAGCTGGCCGCTGCCGGCCAACCCACGAGGGCACCTGGAGTTCTTCGTCGAGCGCCTGGTGCAACATCCCACGGGTTCGGCCGTATGACCGCGGCCTCCGGAGCGCGTATGTACAGCAAGGCACAGGCGCATAACTCCCAGGAACTGCTGATCCAGAAACACGCACCACTGGTGAAGCGCATCGCCTACCACCTGCTGGGCCGTCTGCCGGCCAGCGTGCAGGTGGAGGACCTGATGCAGGCCGGGATGATCGGCCTGCTGGAGGCGGCGAAGAAGTACGACGCGGGCAAGGGCGCGAGCTTCGAGACCTACGCCGGCATCCGTATCCGTGGCGCCATGCTCGACGAGGTGCGCAAGGGCGATTGGGCGCCCCGTTCGGTGCACCGCAACACCCGCATGGTCAGCGACGCCATCCGCGCCGTCGAGGCGCGCACCGGACGTGACGCTAAAGATCAGGAGGTTGCTGCCGAACTCAATATGAGCCTCGAAGATTATTACGGCATCCTCAGCGACACCCAGGGCAGCCGGTTGTACAGCTTCGATGACATGTTGCAGGACGGTGAACAGGGCGGTGGCCTTGCCGAAGACGCTTCGCATCACGACAACGAGCCGTCCCACGGCCTGGAAGACGAACGCTTCCAGGCGGCGCTGGCCGACGCCATCACCAAGCTGCCCGAGCGCGAGCGGCTGGTCCTGGCGCTGTACTACGACGAGGAGCTCAACCTCAAGGAGATCGGCGAAGTACTGGGCGTCAGCGAGTCCCGCGTCAGCCAGCTGCACAGCCAGTGCGCCGCGCGCCTGCGCTCGCGACTGGCGGAGTGGCGCGCGCGCTGAGCATCGGGTAGTTTCGCGGCTGCTTGTTCTGAGCGTAAAGCCTGAAAGGAATTTCCTTAGGCAAGTTATAGGCTTACGAATTTTTGGGTGACGTTCCTTTGACGCATCCACCCCAAAGAGCGCACGGCGCTCAATGAATTGACGGCACGCCCGCCAGGGCGCGTTTGGTATCGATGGAGGCAGGTTTGGACAAGAACATGAAAATTCTCATCGTGGACGACTTTTCCACGATGAGGCGCATCATCAAGAACCTCCTGCGAGACCTGGGGTTCACCAACACCGCAGAAGCCGACGACGGCACCACTGCGCTGCCGATGCTGCACAGCGGCAACTTCGATTTCCTCGTGACCGACTGGAACATGCCCGGCATGACCGGCATCGACCTGCTTCGTGCGGTCCGCGCCGACGAGCGCCTCAAGCACCTGCCGGTGCTGATGGTCACCGCCGAAGCCAAGCGCGACCAGATCATCGAAGCGGCCCAGGCCGGGGTCAACGGCTATGTGGTCAAGCCTTTCACCGCTCAGGTGCTGAAAGAAAAGATCGAGAAGATTTTCGAGCGGGTCGGCAGCTAAGGCCGGCATAGAGGGCGTCATGGATTTCAACGAATCCGCGGGTGACTTCGAGTCGACCCTGAAAAAACACGCGCGCGAATTGGTCGACTGCCTCGAACGCGGCGACGTTCAGACCGCCGTGCAACTGATCTCCGAGCTCAACCAGGCGCGCGACCGAGGCCTCTACCAGGAGGTCGGCAAGCTCACCCGCGAGCTGCACAACGCCATCGTCAACTTCCAGATCGATCCCAACTCCCGGCACGCCGAGGAGATGTCGCAGATCGCCGACGCGACCGACCGCCTGTCCTACGTGGTGACGATGACCGAGAAAGCGGCCAATCGCACCATGGACCTGGTGGAGGAGTGCACCCCGGTGGTCATGCACATCGAGACCCAGGCCAAGGAGCTGCAGGAAGACTGGTCGCGCTTCATGCGCCGCGAGCTGGGCGCCGACGCCTTCCGTGACCTGGCCAAGCGCGTCGAGCAGTTCCTCTACATCAGCGCCCAGGACAGCCGCAAGCTCTCCGCCCACCTGAACGACATCCTGCTGGCGCAGGACTTCCAGGACCTCACCGGGCAGGTGATCAAGCGCGTCACCAAGCTGGTGACCGAGGTCGAGTCGAACCTGGTCAAGCTGGTCTGGATGGCGGGTCAGGTCGATCGCTACGCCGGTATCGAGCATGACCACGACGGCATGCGCGACGCGGTGGAAAAAGAAAGATCGTCCAAGGGTGAAGGTCCGCAGATTGCTGCCGATACAAGAAAGGACGTCGTGTCCGGTCAGGACGATGTCGACGACCTGTTGTCCAGCCTTGGTTTTTAAGCGTCGCCTGACGCTGTAGAGGGAGCACCGAATGAGCTTCGACGCCGATGACGAAATCCTCCAGGACTTCCTGGTGGAGGCCGGCGAGATTCTCGAGCTACTGTCCGAGCAACTGGTCGAGCTGGAAAGCCGCCCGGAAGACATGGACCTGCTCAATGCCATCTTCCGTGGGTTCCACACCGTCAAGGGTGGTGCCGGCTTCCTCCAGCTGAACGCGCTGGTGGAGTGCTGCCACATCGCCGAAAACGTGTTCGACATGCTGCGCAAGGGCGAACGCCGCGTGGATGCCGAGCTGATGGACGTGATGCTGCAGGCGCTGGATACCGTCAACGTCATGTTCCAGCAGGTGCGTGACGCGCAGGAGCCGACTCCGGCGACGCCCGAGCTGCTCGCTGCCCTGTCGCGCCTGGCCGACCCGAATGCCGCCCCGGCCGAAGCTCCCGCTCCGGCCGTGGTCGAGCCTGTTGCGGAAGAAGCTCCGGCGGCCTACGGCGACATCACCGACGCCGAGTTCGAGCAACTGATGGATGCCCTCGAGCCCACCGCTGATGCGCCTGCCGCACCGGTTGGCGCGGGTGGCGACGACATCACCGACGACGAATTCGAAGCACTCCTCGACCAGTTGCACGGCAAGGGCCAGTTCAGTGCTGGCGCCAAGGAAGCCGCCAAGGCCGCCCCGGCTCCGCTGGCCGACGCTCCGGCCGCCAGTGGTGGTGACGAGATCAGCGACGATGAGTTCGAAGCGCTGCTCGACCAGTTGCATGGCAAAGGCCAGTTCACCGGCGCGAAGGAAGAAGCCGCCGCTCCCGTCGAGGCTGCTGCCGCGACCAAGGCGGAGGATGCTCCGGCGGCCTCCGGCGACGACAACATCACCGACGACGAATTCGAGAAGCTGCTCGACGAGCTGCACGGCAAGGGCCAGTTCACCGGCGCGAAGGAAGAGCCGGTTGCGGCCGCCAAGCCGGCTGTCCAGCCTGCTGCGCCGGCGCCCAAGCCCGCCGCCGCGCCCGCACCGGCTGCTGCTGCCAAGCCTGCCGCGGCCAAGCCCAGCGCGGCCGCCGCCGCAGAGAAACCGGCCAACGAAGCGGAAACCACCGTGCGCGTGGACACCGCCCGCCTGGACGAGATCATGAACATGGTCGGCGAACTGGTGCTGGTGCGTAACCGCCTGGTGCGCCTGGGCCTGAACAGCGGCGACGAGGCGATGGCCAAGGCCGTTTCCAACCTCGACGTGGTCACCGCCGACCTGCAGTCGTCGGTCATGAAGACCCGCATGCAGCCGATCAAGAAGGTCTTCGGCCGCTTCCCGCGGCAGGTCCGCGACCTGGCGCGCAATCTGAAGAAAGAGATCAACCTCGAGCTGATCGGCGAAGAAACCGACCTGGACAAGAACCTGGTCGAAGCCCTGGCCGACCCGCTGGTGCACCTGGTGCGCAACGCGGTCGACCACGGCATCGAAGGCCCGGACGAGCGCGAAGCCGCCGGCAAGTCCCGCTCGGGCAAGGTGGTGCTGTCCGCTGAGCAGGAAGGCGACCACATCCTGCTGTCGATCTCCGATGACGGCAAAGGCATGGACCCGGATGTGCTGCGCGCCAAGGCCGTGGAGAAGGGCCTGCTGGACAAGGACGCGGCCGATCGCCTGTCCGAGTCCGACTGCTACAACCTGATCTTCGCGCCGGGCTTCTCGACCAAGACCGAGATTTCCGACGTCTCCGGCCGCGGTGTCGGCATGGACGTGGTGAAGACCAAGATTTCCCAGCTCAACGGCATCATCAACATCTACTCGACCAAGGGCCAGGGCTCGAAGATCGTCATCAAGGTCCCGCTGACCCTGGCGATCATGCCGACCCTGATGGTGATGCTGGGCAACCAGGCCTTCGCCTTCCCGCTGGTCAACGTCAACGAGATATTCCACCTCGACCTGTCGAACACCAACGTGGTCGATGGCCAGGAAGTGGTGATCGTTCGCGACAAGGCCCTGCCGTTGTTCTACCTCAAGCGCTGGCTGGTGCCGGGCGCGCAGCATGACGAGCCGGGCGAGGGCCACGTGGTGATCCTCTCCGTGGGCACCCAGCGCATCGGCTTCGTGGTCGACCAACTGGTGGGCCAGGAAGAGGTGGTGATCAAGCCGCTGGGCAAGATGCTGCAAGGCACGCCGGGCATGGCCGGAGCGACCATCACCGGGGACGGGCGCATCGCGCTGATCCTCGACGTGCCGAGCATGCTCAAGCGCTACGCCCGTCGTATCTGACCGCCGTGCGCGAGCCGCGAGGCCCGCGCACGTGATGGAAGAAGTTTTTTTCAGGAGTGTCTATGGCTGTCAAAGTCCTGGTGGTGGACGATTCGGGGTTCTTCCGCCGCCGCGTCTCGGAGATTCTTTCGGCTGATCCGCAGATCCAGGTGGTCGGCACGGCGACCAACGGCCGCGAGGCGATCGATCAGGCGCTGGCGCTCAAGCCCGACGTGATCACCATGGACTACGAGATGCCGCTGATGGATGGCATCACCGCCGTGCGGACCATCATGCAGCGCTGCCCGACGCCGGTCCTGATGTTCTCCTCGCTGACCCACGAGGGCGCGCGGGTGACCCTGGACGCGCTGGATGCCGGCGCCGTCGATTACCTGCCGAAGAACTTCGAGGACATCTCGCGCAACCCGGACAAGGTCCGCCAGTTGCTGTGCGAGAAGGTCCACACCATCGCCAAGAGCAATCGCCGCTTTGCCGCGTACTCGTCCTATTCCTCCAGCACGCCGACTTCAGCCGCACCGGCGGCCAGCAGCGCCGCGCGCCATGCCGCTCCCGCTTCCTCGGGCAGCAGCCAGGCGCCAGCGACTCCGGCGCCGACGACTTCCGCCGCCCCAAAGCGTAAGCCCTACCGGCTGGTAGCCATCGGTACGTCCACCGGTGGGCCGGTGGCGCTGCAGCGGGTCCTGACCCAGCTGCCTGCCAACTTCCCTGCGCCGCTGGTGCTGATCCAGCACATGCCGGCGGCCTTCACCAAGGCCTTCGCCGAGCGCCTGGACAAGCTGTGCAAGATCACCGTCAAGGAAGCCGAGGATGGCGACATCCTGCGTCCCGGCGTGGCGTTGCTGGCTCCCGGCGGCAAGCAGATGATGGTCGACGCTCGCGGCGCGATCCGCATTCTCCCCGGCGACGAGCGCCTGAACTACAAGCCCTGTGTCGACGTGACCTTCGGTTCCGCGTCCAAGGCCTATGGCGACAAGGTGCTGGCGGTGGTCCTTACCGGCATGGGCGCCGACGGCCGCGAAGGTGCGCGCATGCTCAAGCAGGGCGGTGCCCAGGTCTGGGCGCAGGATGAGGCCAGCTGCGTGATCTACGGCATGCCCATGGCGATCGCCAAGGCCGGCCTGGCCGATGCGGTGTACAGCCTGGACGACATCGGTCGCCACCTGACCGAGGCCTGCGGCTGATGGATGTCCTCAGCCTGGTCGGCCTGATCCTTGCGCTGGTTGCCATCATCGGTGGCAACTTCCTCGAGGGTGGGCACGTCGGTGCCCTGGCCAACGGCCCGGCGGCGCTGATCGTGGTCGGCGGCACCCTGGCCGCCGCGCTGCTGCAGACCCCGGTGGCAGTGCTCAAGCGGGCGCTGACCATGCTGCGCTGGATGGTCCTGCCGCCCAAGGTGGACCTGGTCGGCGGCATCAACCATGTGGTCGGCTGGAGCATGACGGCGCGCAAGGAAGGCCTGCTGGGCCTGGAAACCGTCGCCGACGCCGAGCGTGACCCCTATGCGCGCAAGGGCCTGCAACTGCTGGTGGACGGCACTGAGCCCGAGGCCATCCGCAGCATCCTCGAAGTCGACCTGTACAACCAGGAAAGCCGCGATCTCGCGGCGGCCAAAGTGTTCGAAGCCATGGGCGGCTATTCGCCGACCATCGGCATCATCGGCGCGGTGATGGGCCTGATCCACGTGATGGGCAACCTCGCCGACCCCAGCCAGTTGGGCAACGGCATTGCCGTGGCCTTCGTCGCCACCATCTATGGCGTCGGCCTGGCCAACCTCCTGCTGCTGCCCATCGGCAACAAGCTCAAGAGCATCGTGCTGCGCCAGTCGTGTTACCGCGAAATGTTGATGGAGGGCCTGCTGTCCATCGCCGAAGGCGAGAACCCGCGCTCCATCGAGCTGAAGCTGCAAGGCTTCGTCGGCTGAGGGGGAGGGGATGCGCATGCCTCGCCGCAGACGCCATGAGGAACACGAGAATCACGAACGCTGGCTGGTGTCCTACGCGGACTTCATCACCCTGCTGTTCGCCTTCTTCGTGGTGATGTACTCGATCTCCTCGATCAACGAGGGCAAGTACAAGATCCTCTCGGAAACCCTGACCGGTGTGTTCAACCAACCGGACCGTTCGATCCGCCCGATTCCCGTCGGCGAGGAGCGCCCGCGCACCCAGCAGCCGGACCAGTCGATCACCGAACCGCAGGACGAAGGGCAGGCCCAGGGCAGCCCCGATACCCTGCAGCAGATCAGCGACAGCGTGCGCCAGGCGTTCGGCGACCTGATCTCCAGCGAACAGCTGTCGGTGCGCGGCAACGAGTTCTGGATCGAGATCACCCTCAATTCCAGCCTGCTGTTCCCCAGCGGCGACGCGATCCCCAATGACGCTGCCTTCGCCATCATCGAGAAGGTCGCCAGGATTCTGGCGCCTTACCGCAACCCGGTGCATGTCGAAGGCTTCACCGACAACGTGCCGATCCATAATTCGCAGTACCCGACCAACTGGGAGTTGTCCGCGGCCCGTGCCGCCAGCATCGTCCGCATGCTCGCCCAGGACGGCCTCGACGCCGGTCGGCTGGCGGCGGTGGGCTATGGCGAATTCCAGCCAGTGGCGGACAATGCCACGGCGGATGGTCGCGCACGCAACCGCCGGGTGGTGCTGGTGATCTCCCGCAACCTGGAGGTGCGCCGCAGCATCAGCGGCGTCGGTAGCGGCAAGGCACAGCCCGATCCGGCCTTGCGGCATGCTGGCACGCAACCTGCACCAGTGCTTGCCAGTGAGGCGCCCGCCAGTGGCGCCGTCAATTCTTCGTCATCGGCCACAGGGCAATGAGAACCATGACTACGATCCTGAGCCGATGCTGTGCCACCGGGGAGCGCGCACTATGAAAGTCTGGGCGGTAGCCAACCAGAAAGGTGGCGTCGGCAAGACCACTTCCTCCATCGCCTTGGCGGGCCTGCTGGCGGATGCCGGCAAGCGCGTGCTGATCGTCGACCTGGACCCCCACGGCTCGATGACCAGCTATTTCGGCCACGACCCGGACAGCCTGGAACACAGCGTGTTCGACCTGTTCCTGCACCAGGGCAACGTGCCCGAGGGACTGCCCGAGTCGCTGCTGCTGCCCACCAGCCACGAGAACATCCGCCTGCTGCCATCGAGCACCGCGCTGGCCACCCTGGAGCGCCAGTCGCCGGGGCAGAACGGCCTGGGCCTGGTGATCGCCAAGAGCCTGGCGCAACTGTGGAACGAATTCGACTACGCGATCATCGACAGCCCGCCGCTGCTGGGTGTGCTGATGGTCAACGCCATGGCGGCCAGCCAGCACCTGGTGATCCCGGTGCAGACCGAGTTCCTCGCCCTCAAGGGCCTGGAGCGCATGGTCAACACCCTGAAGATGGTCAACCGCTCGCGCAAGCAGGCGCTGCCGTTCACCATCGTGCCGACCCTGTTCGACCGCCGTACCCAGGCTTCCCTGGGCACCCTGCGGGTATTGCGCGATACCTACCCGGACACGCTCTGGCAAGCCTTCATCCCGGTGGACACCAAGCTGCGCGACGCCAGCCGCCTGGGCATGGTGCCGTCGCGCAACGACAGCAACAGCCGGGGCGTGATCGCCTACCGTGCGTTGCTCAAGCATCTGCTGGCCCATGTGCCGGCGAGCCAGGTAGCCTGAGCATGGCTGGCACCCACAGAAGAATCCGACGGATGCGTTCAAGTCCTGCGCATCCGCTGCCGATAGGCTGGACAGTTACCTTGCGCGGTTATCCATCATGAGTCGTTCCGCTACCGCCACTCGCCCCCAGCTCGCGCTGCAGTCCTACCTGGACGCGCTGCTGCAGGAGGCCACTTTCGAAGACTTCGCCGTGGAACCGCTGGCGCAGCCCGTTGCCGCACCCGTTGCATCGGTTCCGGTTGCCGCGGTGGCACTGGTGGTCAGCGAGCCGGTGGAGCCACTCACCGCCGAACCTCAGGCAGCGGTGATGCAGGCGCCGGAAACCAGCGTCAGCCTCGACGAATTCGAAGCGGCCGTGCTCGAAGAGCAGGTTCGTGATGCGCGCCTGAGCGGCGTCGCCCGCGCGCCAGTTGCTGAACCCAAGGTCATCGAAGCCCTGCTGCCCGAACCGGTCGCCCCGGCCATCGAGGCGCCGATCGCCGACGAGCCGCCTGCGCAGATCGGCCAGGTCATCGACCTGCACCAGCCCGGCAGCGCCGAGATGCCCGCCGCGCCGCTGAAGCTGCTCGACGATGGTCGTCCGGTATGGGCTGCCGAGCCCTTCGAATGCCTGCTGTTCGACGTCGCCGGCCTGACCCTGGCAGTGCCGCTGGTCTGCCTGGGCTCGATCTATCCGCTGGCGGGGCACGACCTGACCCCGCTGTTCGGCCAGCCGGACTGGTTCCTTGGCATCCTGCCGGGGCAGAACGGCAACCTCAAGGTGCTCGACACCGCGCGCTGGGTGATGCCCGAGCGTTACCGCGACGACTACCGCGAGGGGCTGCAGTATGTGATTTCCGTGCAGGGGTACGAGTGGGGGCTGGCCGTGCACCAGGTCAGCCGCTCGGTGCGCCTCGACCCGTCCGAGGTGAAGTGGCGCAGCCAGCGCCAGCAGCGCCCGTGGCTGGCCGGCACGGTGATCGACCAGATGTGCGCGCTGCTGGATGTCTCGGCCCTGGCCGAACTGATCGCCAGCGGCGCGGCGAAGCACCTGAAGCCCTGAGGCCGGGCGCTACCTTATTGAAAGACAACCATCGCGCCGCAGGCGGCGCGGTACCAGAAGAGGCGAGGGGATATGAAGAAAACGTCAGCGCAAGGTGCCGAAGATCCGATTCTGCAGTGGGTCACCTTCCGCCTGGACAACGAGACCTACGGCATCAACGTGATGCAGGTCCAGGAAGTGCTGCGCTACACCGAGATCGCGCCGGTCCCCGGTGCCCCGAGCTACGTGCTGGGCATCATCAACCTGCGCGGCAACGTGGTCACCGTGATCGACACCCGCCAGCGTTTCGGCCTGGACCCGGCGCCGGTCTCGGACAACACCCGCATCGTCATCATCGAGGCCGACAAGCAGGTCGTGGGCATCCTGGTCGACAGCGTTGCCGAGGTCGTCTACCTGCGCCAGTCCGAGATCGAGACCGCGCCGAACGTCGGTAACGAGGAATCGGCCAAGTTCATCCAGGGCGTCTGCAACAAGAACGGCGAGCTGCTGATCCTGGTCGAGCTGGACAAGATGATGACCGAGGAAGAGTGGTCGGAGCTGGAGAGCATCTGAGGTGCTGATCGCCCTGGTGGTACTCGGTATCGTCTGCGCCGGCCTGGCGCTGGCCTGCGTCTGGCTGTCCGGCCGGCAGCGCGACCAGCAGGCGCAGGCCGCCGAACTGGCCAAGCAGCTGGCAGTGTTCGAGCAGCGCCTGAAAGAGCAGGGCAAGCGCATCGAGTCGTACCWGCAGATCAATATCCGCATGGGCGAAGAGCTGCGCGAGCTGACCAAACAGGTCGCGCCGCTGCCGGAGCGCCTGGTGCGCATYGAGCAGCGCGACCCYACCAGCYTGTCCTTCAGCCAGGCCGCGCGACTGGTCGGCATGGGCGCCAGCCCCGAAGACCTGACCCAGAGCTGCGGCCTGTCCCAGGCCGAGGCCGAGCTGGTCGCCCGCCTGCATCAGGGCAAGGCGCGCGAATAGCACAGGCTGCCTCGGTCAGCGGTCGTAGGACTCGTAGCGCTGCCTGACCTTCGACTTGCTGCTGCTCAAACGGCTCATATGCCCGCAAGTCGGGCACCATCTGCCTGAGCGAATATTGGTGAACGTGCTGTGCCAGCTATGGCCCTTATGGCAGAGCCAATGCAGCTTCTGCTGGCACCGGACATACTCCTTGGAAAGGCACTGCCCGCCGCGCTCCGTGGCTATGCGCTGCGCATCTTCGAGTGTGAGCCGCTGTGAAAGCGTCAGGCAGACCTTGCACCAGGTGCCCGCCAGGACGTGGGTGGCCTTGGTTTCCCACTCGTGCCCCTTGGCGCAGCGGAAGCGGTAGCCAGGATTGGCGCCCAGATACTCATCGGCCAGGCATATGCCGCCATGCCGTGCTGCAGCCGCGCGCAGTCTGGCCAAACCGTCCGCTTGCCATACCGCACGGTCGATTGGCCAGTTGTGACAACGGGGGCACCAGCTGTCATTTTTCATGACGGATGCGCCACGGGCTTGCCAGGTATGCCCCTTGGCGCAACGGAACTCATGTTTCCTCATCAGTCCGTGGTACTCGGGAGATAGGCATTCGCCACCATGGCGTCTCGCTGCTTCCTGCAGGCGCTCCAGGCCATCGGGTAGCAGATCGGCCTGTCGAGGGCGACCACGGGTGCATTCCGGGCAACTGATGTTATTCAGCGCGGTGCGGCCGGTTCGCTCCCAGCTGTGCCCCTGGGCACAAGCAAAGTGATGAAGCGCCTTGTCCCCCAGCCACTGCTTGCTCAGCAGCGTGACGCCTTCCTTCCTGGCCTTGGCGCGGAGTGATTGCAGTCGATGCTTCGTCAGGCATACCTGGCATTCGGGTAGCTTCGATTGTCGGGTAAAGGGCCCCATGTAGCGTTTGATCTCGTGCCCCAGGCGGCAGCGGAACCAGTAGGTCGCCTGGAACCCCTTCCAGTCCCCCTGTCGCTCCATCCCCACGCGGGCAGCCTCGGTGCACAGATGCTCGTATCGGGCTTGCTCGCTTGCTTCGTCCCGGGGTGACTGAACCTGATTCATCGCACTGCAGCCTCTTCACTCGCTGAAAGCCCGGCGCTTTCAACCGGGAGTGGGTCTTCAAGGAGGCGCGACGGTAGCGCAAATGAACGGGAGCGAGCGGCCGAGACGGCGGGATAAGGATGCGTCAGACGACAAGTCGGGAAGCTGCTGACTCGGCTGTTTTGTGACCAATCGTTAGTGTTCGCGCCCCGGTTTCCCGTGACGAGACACTCGAAATGGATATTCGCCACCCTGCCTGCAAGCTGATTGCCAGCGTCCTGTCCGGCCTGTTGATCCTCAACCCCATTGTCGCGGCCGCGGCGGAGCTGGCGGTGGATGCAGCAGCGGGTGGAAATACCAGCATCGGCGCGGCCGGTAATGGGGTGCCCATCGTCAATATCGCCACCCCCAACGGCGCCGGGCTTTCGCATAACAAGTTCTCATCCTATGGCGTCGGCTCCGAGGGCCTGATCCTCAATAACAGTACCCAGAGGACCCAGCCCACCGAGCTGGGCGGCATCGTTGTCGGAAATCCGAACCTGCGCGGGCAGGCGGCGCAAAAGATCCTCAACGAAGTCACCAGCAACAACCTCGCGAAACTGCAGGGCTACACCGAGGTGGCCGGGCAGGCGGCCCATGTGATCGTCGCCGCGCCAGGGGGGGTGTATTGCAATGGCTGTGGTTTCATCAATACGCCTAGAGCCACGCTCACCACTGGCAAGCCGCTGATGGATGGCGAACGCCTGCGCGGTTACGACATCGATGGCGGCAGCATCACGATAGACGGCAAAGGCCTGAACGCTTCCAACGTCGACCGTTTCGAGATTCTGACCCGCAGCGCCAAGCTCAATGCCGATCTGTACGCCAACCAACTGACAGTGGTAACCGGCCGCAACCAGGTGGATGGCGAGTCTCTGGCTGCCACTGCCAAGCCGGACGACGGGAGTTCCAAGCCGCAATTGGCCATCGACAGCTCCGCGCTGGGCGGTATGTACGCTGGCGTCATCCGCCTGGTGGGTACCGAGCAGGGCGTAGGGGTGAAGCTGGCCGGCAACATGGCTGCCAGTGCCGGTGATATCCAGATCGACGCCAACGGCCAGTTGTCTCTAGCGCAAACCAGCGCTGCCGGCAGCCTGCGCGCCAAAGCGCAGGACATCGCCCTCACGGGCTCGGCCTATGCCAGCACCACGGCAAACCTGCGGGCCGATGGCCAACTGACGGTGGACAAGAGCCTCGCCTCCGGTGGGCAAGTCCAGCTCAACGCCGCGCACCTGAGTAATACCGGCCAGATCGTCAGCGGGATCGACGGCGAGCGCCGTATTGCCGGGCAGGCTCTCGATATCACCGTCGATAGCCTCAATAACCGTGGCCGCCTGGATGCCACCGGAGCCGCAAACGTCATTGCCCGCGTTATGGATAACAGCGGGCAGGCCTATGCCGACCGCATTGCACTCACCGCACGGGACTCTGTGGATAACCGCGGCACCCTGCAAGGACGCGAAGTTACGCTCACGACCGCGCAGCTGAACAACCTGGGAGCCAGCGCCCAAGTGGTCGCCGAGCAGGCCCTGCTCCTGGATGTTCCGGGCATCGCCAACCTGGGCGGTCTCGTGCGCTTTGGCGACGGGCAAGCCGTGGCGCTGAGCTTCGTCAACCTGGATAACCGTGGTGGGCGCCTGGAGGTGAATGGCGGAAGCCTGACGCTCAACGGCGGCACGCTGGGCAACCAGCACGGCACTATCGTTGGTGGCACTGCACGCATCGACGCACAGCGTATCGATAACCAGGGCGGGCTGATCGGCAGCAGCCATGGCGACCTGACGCTGGCCAGCCAGGGCGAGCTGAACAATGACGGCGGCAAGCTCCAGGCCGCGCGTGACTTGAAGGTCGACGCGAATTCGGTGGGTAACCGCGCCGGCACGCTGGTCGGCAATCACCTGGGCATTACCGCGGGCAGCCTTGATAACCGCGACCAGGGTGTGCTCAGTGCCGAGCAGGGCGACCTCACGCTGCAACTGGGCGGCGCGCTCAACAATAGCAACGGCATCGTTCAGGCCAGTGGGGCGCTGTCGGTGGGCGCAGGCAGCGTCAACAACGTTTCTGGGAAGTTGCTGGCCGATTCGCTGACCCTCATCGTCAAGGGCGACGTAAACAACAATGGCGGCACCCTGGTTGCCGAGCAACTGAACGTTTCCGCGCGCAGTGTCGATAACGAGAGCGGGCGAATGCAGGCGAAAGCCGCGCTGAAACTCTCCGCCGATGACCTGGAGAACAGCCAGGGCTTACTGCTGGGCGGCGCGCTTGACGTCAAACTGGGCGACCTCAGCGACAACACCAATGGCACGCTCAGCGCAGACGGCCTGCTGAAACTTGTCGTGCGCAACGCCCTCGACAACACCCTGGGTCGCCTGCAATCCGTGCAAGGCAACCTCGATATCCACACCGGCAGACTGGACAACCGCCAGGGTGCGCTGGTCGGATCTCAACTGCTGCTGACCGCTAAGGGGCAACTGGACAACCGGGGTGGGCGCATCGCCGCTGATGGCATCCAGGCCAGCGCCGGCGTCATCGACAACAGCGATCAGGGCCAGATGGTGGCCGGCAAAGGTGGGGTGAGCCTGATCGCTGCGCAGCGCCTGTCAAACAACCATGGGCGCATCCAGAGCGAGGGCAGCCTCGAACTTCAGGCTCCACAGTTGGAAAACCGTGGTGGTACGGCCCTGGGCAAACGTATCGAAGTGAGCGGTAGTCACCTAGACAACAGCCAGGGTGGCGTGCTGGTCGGCGACGGCGACGAGGTTCTCCTGAACCTCGACGGCGTACTGAACAACGCCACCGGCCTGATCGATGCCGGCAACCAGGCACTGATCTTCACCCGCGCCGTCGCCAGCCTGGGGAACCAGGGCGGCACGCTGCGCGGTGAGCGCATTGACCTGCTGGCCGACAAGCTCGACAACTCTGCGGCCGGACGCGTTCTGGCCGGCGCCAGCGGCCTGTCGCTGAAAACCGCCGCGGCGAACAACCGGCAGGGCCTCCTCTATGCCCAGGGCGGTGCGGTGACCGTCGAACTGGGAGCCGGCACTCTGCAGAACCAGGCCGGCACCGTGCAGGGCGACACGGTGAAGATCACCGCTGCCAGCCTGGATAACAGTAAGGCCAACGGTGAAGCCGGGATCATCGCCAGCCTGCTGGGCAAACTCGAACTGTTGGTAGGGGAGCTCACCAACCGAGGCGGCCAGCTGTTTGCCAAGGGCGACCTGAACCTGGTCGGCCACACCCTGGACAACGGCGCAGGCCAGATCAGCGGTGCCAGCGTAACCCTGACCAACAGCGGCGCGCTGGGCAACCAGAACGGCCTGATCGAATCGTCCGGCTCGCTGGCCCTGGACAGCGACACTCTGGACAACAGCCAGGGCGGCCGCCTGCGCGCGCTTGGCGGGGATAGCAGCCATATCCGCAGCAACGGCCAACTGAACAACCAGGGCGGCAACATCGGTGTCGCCAGCCAGGGCTTCGAGCTGTCCAGCGGCGCCATGTTGCTCAACGGCCTGGGCGAAATCCAACATGCTGGCAGCGGCCTCTTCCGCCTGGGCGCGGCCGACCTTGTCGGGGCCGGTACCCTTACTGGCCTGGGCAGTGGATGGTGGCAACTGGGCAGCCTGTCCAACGTTGGGCAGATTCACCTCAACGGCGCTCTCAACCTGCACGTAGACCACGGCCTGGGCATCGGCGCCGGTGAGCGCATTGCCAGTGCCAGCGACCTAACACTCACCGCCGCGTCCCTCAACAACCAGGGCGAACTGCTCAGCGACGGCGACCTCAGCCTTACCCTGGACGGCGACGCCTACAACACCGGTACCCTGTCCGCTCAACGCGGCCTGGCGCTCAATGCAGCCAACCTCACCCAGCGCGGCGGACGCCTGGCCAGTGGGCAGGACACCCAGCTCAATCTCACCGGCAACCTGGATAACCAGGGTTGGCTGATCGCCAACCAGGCCCTGCGTGGCAGCGCCGCGCAGATCATCAACAATGGCACCCTGGGTGCCCTTGGCGCTCTCAGCTTCAACAGCGCAAGCATCGCCAACGGCCCGGACAGCCTGCTGTTCAGCGGGGGCGACATGACCCTGCGCACGGCCAGCCTGAGCAACCGCTACGGCGATCTCTACAGCCAGAGCAGCCTCGACTTCGCCGGCCAGGACGGTGGCCGCGCGCAAAGCCTCAGCAACCGCTCCGGCATCCTCGAAGCGCAAGGCGACATCCACCTGAATGTTGCCAGCCTGGAAAACGTGCGGGATATCTTCGACTTCGAACAGACCACCAGTGCTGCTCAATACGACGTGCGATGCGGCCAGCACTGCGGTGGCCACGACTCCTACAAGCGCGGCAAGGTCAACCTCAATGAAACCATCGAAGAACGCATCACCCAGAACAGCCCCGCTGCCTGGCTGACCGCCGGGCGTAACCTGACCATCGATGCCGGCTCGGTGGAAAACCGCAACAGCACCCTCGCCGCCAACGGCGACCTGACCATCAACGCCGGCTATCTGCTCAACCAGGGCAACACCTCACGCACCGGCGAGAAAACCCAAATCATCAACACCGTCGCCAGCGACTACGGCGATATTCCCACCGGTCAATGGGACACCATGGCGCGCCTGGCCAACCAGTTCAACGCCAGGATGGCCCAGGGCATCTTCGACCAGAGCCTCTACGACCAACTGTGGGCCATCTACAACAACGGCCGCTGGGTCATCGGCACGCCCGTCATCACCTGGAGCCAGGACGACGCCCAATCCGCGCCCGCCACCCTCCAGGCCGGCAACCGCGTCACCCTCAACGTCACCAACACCCTGCAGAACGGCACCGTCGCCGACTACAGCTACGCCCAACTGACCGGCGAACTGGCCGGCAGCCTGCTCGGGCAGCAGACCGGCACCGTCAACCTGACCATCAACAAGGCCTCCAGCGATGCCCAGGCGCGCGGCCCGCAAACCGTCGAAACCGTCACCCGCACTGCGCCCGACGGCAGCCAGCAGATCAGCTTCATCCCGGTCGACTACACCGGCGTACCCTTCGCTGCCGTCGACCCCACCGCTGCCGACACCTTCCGTCTGCCGCAAGGCCAGTACGGCCTGTTCATTCGCAACAGCGATCCGGGCAGTCGCTACCTCATCGAAACCAACCCCGCACTCACCGACCAGGGACGCTTCCTGAGCTCCGACTACCTCCTTGGCCAGCTCGGCTACGACGCCGACAAAGCCTGGAAGCGCCTGGGCGATGGCGCCTACGAAACGCGCCTGATCCGCGAGGCCATCCAGGCCAAGACCGGCCAGCGCTTCCTCGACGGCCTGGCCAGCGACTACGACCTCTACCAATACCTCATGGACAACGCCCTGGCCGCCAAGAGCGCCCTGCAGCTCTCGGTCGGTGTCGGTCTTTCCGCCGAACAGGTCGCCGCGCTCACCCACGACATCGTCTGGCTGGAAAGCCGCGTCATCGACGGCCAGCAAGTCCTGGTCCCGGTGGTCTACTTGGCCCAGACCGACGAGCGCAACATGCGTGGCGGCAGCCTTATCCAAGGCCGTGACCTCAACCTCATCAGCGGCGGCAACTTGATCAACGTCGGCACACTGCGCGCCAGCAACGACCTCAACGTCGTCGCCGGCGGCAGCATCCTCCAGGGCGGCCTGATCGATGCCGGACAGCGGATCAGCCTGCTCGCCGGCGACAGCATCCGCAACGCCCTCGCCGGGCAGATTCGCGGCGACCAGATCGACCTCACCGCCTTGCGCGGCGACATCGTCAACGACCGCACCGCCGTTACCGGCGGCATTGGTGGCAGTGAATACCGCAGCTTCCTCGATAGCGGCTCCAGCATCAGTGCGCGCAGCAAACTGAGCCTGGACGCCGGCCGCGACATCACCAACCGCGGCGCCCTGAGCAGCGGCGGCGATGCTTACCTCAGCGCCGGCCGTGACATCAACCTCGAAGCCGTCACCGACGCCAGCCGCCTGCGCGACGTGCAGCAGGGCGGCCATCACGTCACCACCACCACGATCGAGCAGAACCACGCATCCAGCCTCACGGCCGGCGGCAACCTGAGTCTCGAAGCGGGGCGTGATCTGAACGTGGTGGGGAGCAAGGCCACGGCTGGGCAGGACCTTGCTGTCAGCGCCGGGCGTGACGTGAATGTGGTGTCCACCGCCGACTACCAGGATGTCGACATCCGCAGCAAGGACGGCAAGGAGCGCATCCACGAACAGGACACCCATACCCGCCAACAAGCCTCCGAACTGGCAGCCGGTGGCGACGTACTGGTCAGCGCCGGCCAGGACATCACACTCGCCGCCAGCAAGATCGCTGCTGGCAACGAAGCCTACCTGGTGGCCGGTGACAAGATCGAACTGCTCGCCGCCAACGATAACGACTACTCGCTGTACGACAGCAAGGAGAAGGGCTCCTGGGGCAAGAAGAAAACCCAGCGCGACGAAGTCACCGACGTCCGCGCCATGGGCAGCGAAATCAGCGCCGGCTCCGACATCACCCTGCTTAGCAACGGCGACCAGAAATACCAGGGCGCCAAGCTGGAATCCGGCAATGACATCGCCATCCTCAGCGGCGGCGAAGTGACCTTCGAAGCGGTGAAGGACCTGCACCAGGAAAGCCACGCCAAGAGCGACAGCGACCTCGCCTGGACCAGCTCCAAGGGCGAAGGCAAGACCGACGAGACACTGCGCCAAACCCAGATGATCGCCCAAGGCAACATCGCCATTAAGGCGGTGGACGGCCTGAAGATCGACTACAAGCACATCGATCAGAAGTCGGTAAGCCAGGCCATCGATGCGATGGTGCAGGCCGATCCGGGCCTGGGTTGGATCAAGGAGGCCGAACAAAGAGGGGATGTGGATTGGCGGGCGGTGAAGGAGATTCACGACTCGTACAAGTACAGCAACTCCGGATTAGGCGCGGCGCCGCAGCTCATCATTGCCATTGTTGCCTCGTACTTCCTGGGCCCGCTGTATGGCGCCATGGCCAGCAACCTCGCAGTTGGCACCATCAATAACGGTGGAGACATCGGCAAAGGCCTGCAACACGCCACCAACTCTGATGCGCTCAAGAGCTATGCAATGGCCTACGTTGGTGAGTACGTCGTATCGCCAGCTTTGAACGAGCAGTACGGGGTAACCAACGCCAATTCTTACCAAGTCACCAAAGGGTTCGACCTCAGCACCTGGGGAGGCGAGAAAGGTATCGCTGCCTTCGCGCAATACAACAGCGCCCAGGCCTTGTCCCAAGCCGTCATGCAACAAGCGGCTTATGGCGGCAGCTTTGCTGACAACCTGGGAGATGCCTTCGGTACGCAGGCCGGCAATTTGGGCATGGCGGTTGGATTCAACGGCGTGGGTGATTGGGCCGCGGGGGCGTACGGCGGCAATGTCTATCTGGACGGCAGCCCGCAGAAAATCATCGCGCACGCGCTGATGGGAGGATTGCTAGCCGAGGCGACTGGCAGTGACTTCAAGTCCGGTGCCATGGCCGCCGGAGTCAACGAAGCCATGGCCAACGTGCTGAAGGACTGGGCCAAGGGCGATGCCAATTTCCATCTGATGGAGTCGCAGATCGTTGGGGTACTGGCAGCGGCGGCTGTGAATGGCGACGTGAGCAAGGGGGCAGAGATTGCCAAAAACGCCACGGCTTATAACGCCCAGTTGCACTCTGGTGCGAAGAATCTTGCAAAAGCTCTTGCCGAGGAAAGTGATGGTCGCTTTACCCCGGAGCAAATTGAGGCGGCCCTGCGTATCGCGTCTACGGATGGGGGCAGAACGCCGGCAACGGATATGATCGCAGCGATTCCGGGGATCTATGACGCAGGTGGAAACTGGATACCCCTAGGCAATAGTGGCTTGTATGTCCAGACTTTTGAAAAGGCCGATCCGGAAGTCATTGCCTACATCAAGGAGAACGCTGCGGGGTACAGTTGGACGAGCGAGGCCGAAACTGGATTTTCGAAGACCTTCCCCAATGAAGGATTAGGTGTTGGGCTTGATTCGGAGCGGCGAGATTGGTTGACAGGCAATGTGCTTGATGGCGATTCAAAGTATGTAGTTGGCTCTGTAGTTGATGGCCAAGTCTACTATCCTGTTAGGAATTCCTGTGCCGATCCAATGTGTTTGATATATGGTGCGGGATTGGATATTTCGTCGGATTCATCAAGAGCTTACTTGAATTCTTTGCTTGTAAAGAATGTCCAAGACCTTGGTTATGGTGCAGCAGTTGGCGCGATGTTTAGTCCGGTTGGTTTGGGAGGGCAATTTTTCACGTTAACAGGAATGAGCTCAACTATGGCTGCTTCATATTTGAAGGGGGAGCCTATGGGGGGAGCCTACTCGATAGGTGAAGATATGCTAATAAACGCAGGACTATCGAGGGCTTTTGGTGAGGCTTTGGGGTCGCAAATAGGAAGTGTAATAACAGTTCTTGATCTTAAGCAGAAGGTAAAAGACTCTATTTCTGGAGCAAAGCGTGATTAGTGATATAGCGTACCTTAAGAATGTCCCATCATGGATTAAACTCTCTTTTTATTCTGTTTTTATGGTCTTGGTGTTCTGGGGGGCTGGAGTGCACGCTAAGGATACTCTTGATGGAGTGACAAGGATTTTTTTGCAGCTGGTGTTCTCTTATAATATTTTGGCTTTTTTATTTAATGGCACGATATATACTCCGCTTAGCGCCCAGAGATTTATTGAGAATGACCTTCCTGCTCAGTTAGGGAGGGTCTCGATATCTTTGTTTTTTACGGGGTTGTGTTTGGTTTGTGTATTCTTTTGAATGTTTCGAAAGGAAGTTAGAGGTAACTGCGGAGTCAGTGGTGATGAAGGTGGGAATTTAATAGCAAGTGTATTTAATGGTCCCGGTGAGCAGCTAAATCTACTTCCCATGAATGGGGATTTGAATAAGAGAGCCTGGAAGGCAATGGAGAACACTTTGGCTTCTGCTCTAAAACAGGGGCAGACGGTTGGTGTGAAAATTGAACCAGTCTATTCCGGCTCTTCCGTGCGTCCAGATAGGTTTACAGTTAGATATTCTATTGGTAGCGGTCGTCCAGTAATTGTTGACTTTAAGAACTCTCCAGGTGATATCTGATGGGTGATCAAGAGCTATATCAGAAGATCGGGCAGCTTTTAGTTTGTGCTGGCCCAGCAGATGCTCAGAAGATCATAGTCCGAGCAGAGCTTTTCTCTGAGGGGGACGGAGGAAAGTATGAGTTTGATTATGTAAGTAGGGCTGGTGAGTTAAATTGGTTTGATCCAGATGGTAGGGCGGTAGGGAGTTTGACGGAGTTGCTGGTCAAGCTGCGCGAATATTTTTCTGTCAATAACTTAACTGCCGAGTCGAGTATTTGGACGGGCTGTGTAATATCTTTAGGCGTTGATGAAGGAAAGTTTTCTATAGAGTTCACTTATGGCGGATAGGTGGCTCCTCTTTATTGGCCTTTAATAGAAAACCCCAGCCACTGCGCTGGGGAGCAGAAAGGAGAAAAGGGGACAGATTTATTTTTCTGCTCTAAAACTATCTAGCGGGTCAGGATTAGAGTTAAGAAAATAAATCTGTCCCCTTTTCAGTCCCCTTTTCAGGGGCCTCTTTTCAGGTCTTACTTCGGCTGGGTTATCGGTCAAGCTGTTAATGGAGTTCTGCCAATTGCTGGCGGTGTGATGACGGATGGGGATAAACGCTAATGCTATTGCCAACCCCCAAGGAGATGCGCCCGGGTGGATCGTTAGACTTAGGTACATTAAAGGGGTGCGTCAGATGTTTCTTTTTAGGATGGATCTGTTTTTTCTGTCTTTGGTATGCTGATGATTTCTTCCTTTGGGTTGATCATGTAAGAGGCATTGTGCGTAATTATCCGCCCTATAAAGATCAAAGGTTCCATAGGTTTTTGGCTATTTCTTTATCTGGAACTGCTATAGTAAGTTCATTTGTTATAGGTATAACTATCTATATAAAGAGAGAAAGTTCCAGAAAAGCCGCCCGAGGCCAGTGGTACGACAAGGAAAACCTGACCCACGAAGATTTATACGGAGATAAAGAGAAGTTGGAAGAGTCTGCCGAATCTCCCGACGACCGTCCTCCACATTGATCGAGAAAAGGGGGCCGCGAAAAGGGGGTAGATCTATTTTTCTGCTCTAAAACTGGTTGGAGAGTCATGGCTAGAGTGCAGAAAATAAATTCGCCCCATTTCTCTCTCGGAGAAGTTTTGGACAATAGAATTTCCGCAGGGATGACTATTTTAGACGTTAAAGAGGTGGTTGAGGAGAAGGCGGCGTAGTTTAGATGACAAAATTTGAACATATTATTTTTCCTAGTAGATATATTCCTGTTTGGCTGGCCGGCTGTTTTCTGGTTGTAGGTGTGTTTGGAGTGGGTGTAAATGGTTTTTTACTGTGGGGGAGTGGGCATGTATGGGGGAATTTATTTTTCCAGATGTACTGTTTGTTAAATATTTTTTCTTTCCTGTTTAATAAGGTATTTTTTATTGCAGGATGTGGCGCGTTTGTTGAGAATGATGTCGGAATTCAATTTTTTAGAATGGTTGCATTCATTTCTTTTCTTGTCTTATATGGTGTTGCATTCTTTGTATGATTATAGTTCGCCTGGCGCCGGCTGGTGACAGAAAAGGGGACAGATTTATTTTTCTACTCTAAAACGATCTGGCGGGTCAGGATTAGAGTGAAGAAAATAAAACTGTCCCCTTTTTAGCTCATTTTTAGCTAATTTATGTTAATGGAGTTTCTGGTAAGATTATCGAATTTAAAGGCTCGCTAAATGAAGGGAGATAAATAGTGAATTGGCAGAGGCTTTACGCTGTCGTCCAGATTTTTCTAGTTCATGCTATCTCTTGGGTTCTTTCGGTTGTGTTCTTTGCATATGTAATCTCAGCTTTGGCTAAATTAATTTTTGGTATCGAGGAGGAGAAGTCGTATTTTTATTGTGGTGTGCCAGCATTGCTTGTTTTTAGTGTGATGTATTTTTTCTATATGTCAGCATCTTTACGTAAGGCGGGGGTTCTTAGTGATGAACCGCGTAAGTTTGGGTCTTGGTTTAAATAGGTTGGTTTGTCCCGATGCCTGTCCCGTCCAAGCGTCCAGTTCAATTTCCCTGCTTAATTAGTCCGAAAAGGGGACAGATTTATTTGTCTACTCTAAAGCTATCTGGTGGGGCAAGACTAGAGTGAAGAAAATAAATCTGTCCCCTTTTTCCATTATTTATAGTGTCCTGGATCTTAGAATATATATTGATATGTAGGGGCAAAAAGTGACGCAAAAATATATTTTGCTAAACAAACTGGATGAGCGATTAAAGATCTCATTCTTTGTAATTCTGGCGATAGTAGTTTTTGTGTTGAGTGGGATTGTCGCTAATTCAGCTCTTGATGGAGTTGTGAGGGTGGTTTTGCAAAGTGTATTTCTGGTTAATGTTTTTGCATATTTATATGGCATGACTATGTATGGTCCGCATCTTTATTTGAAGTACGCTGGTGATGCAGGGGGAGAGCAGATAGGACGGTTTGTTTTTATGGTTTTTTGCATAGGTTTGTGTGTGGTTTGTATTTTGTACTGATATTTCTGCGTCTGATATTTATCTCGCCCGAGGAAAGGGGGAGGATTGATTTTTCTACTCTAATCTCGGTCGCTGTGAAGGCGACTAGGTGCAGCCAGGCGTAGCAGCCTCTCTCCAGAGCCAGCGGCTACCTTTCTGACCTTTGCGAACTGAAAGATGTCTTTCAGAGAATATTGCGCAGATTAATTTTCCCTACTCTGAGTCTGTGTGCGGAGTCAGGATTAGAGTGCGTAGAATATATCTGTCTCCTTTGGGGGCCCTGGCGCTGGCCTGCGTCTGGTTGTTTGACCAGCAGGCGCAGGCAGCAGAGCAGGCCAATCGACTGGCGATGTTCGAGTAGCGCCTGAAAGTGCAGGGCAAGCGCATCGAGTCGTACCTGCAGATCAATATCCGCATGGGCGAAGAGCTGCGCGAGCT